>JAZDHD010000067.1:0-26899 GCA_043806215.1 Pseudomonadota bacterium
TACCGGACCTCGGGATCTCTGCCCAGATGTCCGAGCAGCATTACCTTGTTCAAAGACCTCTGGGCCATACCTGCCTCCCTGAACGCATGTGTTGCCGAATGCGAGAAGAATTGACCTCTGAATGTGACGGCTCACCCGGACCCGGGCCGCTGCGCGGCCTCACGGCGGGGTGAGGTTGCCTCAAATTGTGGACGGGTTATCCTCCCTGAAAATGTCACGGCTTGTCAAGATCAAAGACTCTCCGCGCCGCCGGCGTTTTCCATTAGTGTTCTATGGCGCCAATACGGTCGCGGATTCCCAGCATCAGCGAGGCCGAGACCAGCACAGAGGCTCACCCGTCGTCCCGGCGAAGGCCGGGATCCAGTCTTCTTTTTCTGGACCCCGGCCTTCGCCGTGGAGACGGGCAGGGACGCCGGTCCCATCCCGCGTCCCGCGGGATAGGGGCGCACCTGCGTGTGCGCCCAAATGCGGGCGGACACATAGAAAGTGTCTCAAAACTGTCGGCGTATCGAACATCGTGGCACGATTTTGCCGGTTCTCGGAATTTTGAGACAGTACACATAGGTCCGCCCCTACCGTAGCCCGGGCCTCCGTGCCCGGAACGCTCTGGTTCCAGTTCTCAGACTCGGTAACAGGAGCGGAATGTGCGACCGCATTTCCACCATGGGGCACTAAGTCGTGCGTGGCGCTCAGAAAAGCCGTCACCTTCCATCTCGGGCGTCCGGCAAATCCAACCGCATCGCGCCGCCGGTTTCCGACGTTGTTGGGGCCGGCACGGCGGGCATATGCCTTCATCCGCGTTTCGTGTTGGCGCGAGCTTGTGGTAGAGTCTCGGAAGGTCTTCCCTTCCGGCCCATTTCCTGGTACGTGCGGCCGTAAATCGTGAAGGAGGTCTCGGCATGGGAAACGCGCCCGATACGTATGACGGCCGGCCGACTCTCTTCAACAAGACGGCATCCGTCAAGAGCCTGGAGGAATACGGACAACTCTTCAAGAGGTCCATGGAAGACATCGAAACGTTCTGGTCGGAAAAAGCCCGTGAATACCTGTCGTGGGAGAAGGAGTGGGACTTCGTGCTGCGCCACGACGTCGACGAAGCCCGTGTCCAATGGTTCGGCGGCGGCGTATTGAACGCGGCGTACAACTGTCTTGACAGGCATCTGGATGAGGCCGGTGACTCGATCGCCTTCTATTGGGAGGGCGATAGTCCGGCCGAGTCCCGGACGGTTACTTACGCGCAATTACACGATTCCGTCTGCACGCTTGCCGCGGTGCTGAAGACCAGGGGCGTCGGTAAGGGCGATCGCGTGATCATCTACATGCCCATGGTCATCGAACTGGCCGCGGCCATGCTGGCCTGCGCGAGAATCGGCGCGGTTTATTGCGTGGTGTTCACGGGATTGGGGGTCGAGTCGCTCGCCTACCGCATCAACGGGATCGGCGCCGTGGCCGTAATCGCCTCGGACGGCCTGTTCCGGGACGGCACGGTCGTCCCGGTGAAGCAGACCGTTGACGAAGCTCTGAAAGAATGCCCCGGGGTGCACACGGTGGTCGTCTTCAACCGATGCGGCCTGAATCCCCCGTTGACCGTCCCCAGAGACCTTTGGTGGCATGAAGCCGCGGCGGATCCTACGCTCCCGAGAAGTATTCCCCCGGAACCCATGGATGCCGAGGATCCTTTGTCAATCGTTTTCGCGGCGACCAACACGGGCCTGCCCAAAGCTCTGGTCCACACTCACGGCGGGTATCTGCTCTGGGCCGCAATGACGAGCCGACTGATCTTTGACCTGAGGAAGGGGGATATCTTCTGGTTCACCGGAAACGCCGGCAACCTCAGGGGACAGAGTCTCGGCGTTTATGGTCCGCTCATTAACGGCATATCGTCGGTAATCTTCGAAGGAAGTCCTCATTACCCCGACTACGACCGATATTGGCGGATTGTGGAAAAACTCAAGGTAGGCAAGTTGTGCTCCGAACCCACCGATATACGCCTCTTGGCCTCCAAGGGAACGGAATACCCTTCCCGTCATGATCTGTCCTCTTTGAACATCCTGGGCAGCTGCGGGGAAACGCTGTCGCCCGACACCTGGCAGTGGTACTTCGAGAACGTGGGGGGAGGACGGTGTCCCATTATGAACACATGGTTTCAGAGCGAAAGCGGCGGCCCCATGATGGGACCGTTGCCGGCCGCGGGTCCCCTCAAACCCGGATCGGTCTCTTTTCCTTTCTTCGGTGTGAAGCCGCTTATCCTGGATCTGGACACGGGAGAGGAGACACGATTCCCCAACCAGGAAGGAGCGTTCTTCATCGGACGCCCATGGCCGGGAATGGCACGAACCATATTCGACGATCACGAGACCTATGTGGAGACCTATTTTGCACCTTTTCAGGGTCTGTTCATCACGGGCGACGCTGCCAAGAGGGACGAGGACGGTCATTACTGGATAACCGGCCGGGTGGACGACGTATTGAAGGTCGCGGGCCATCGCATCGGGGCCTGGGAAATCGAATCACTGCTGGTGGGTTATGCGGGCGTGATTGAGGCGGCCGTGGTCGGATTTCCTCATCCCATCAAGGGGCAGGGCCTCTACGCTTTCGTCACGGTGGCCGCGGGGATCGACAAATCCGATGAGTTGAGCAATCGGCTCCGGGAGTTCTTGCGTTCACGTATCGGCGTCATGGCGGGGCCCGACGCCATACAATGGGCCGACGCATTGCCCAAGACCCGTAGTGGAAAGATCCTGAGACGTCTGTTACAGAAGATCGCGGCGGGAGAAACGGACAATTTGGGCGATACGGGCACGGTGGCCAATCCCGCGGCAATCGACGCGCTGATACGGGACCGGATAGGAGTGGCCGATGGTGCCGGCTGAGAACTCCCGTGGGGGCGGGCGTCCGTGCCCGCCCTTGAAGATGACGGGCATCCCGCGTTCCGCGGGACCCCACGAAACAGTACATTTTCGTAGGATGTGGTGAATCCCGCTTTCAGCGGGATGAACCGCATCGTTCGCGGTCTCAAGTGCTTTATGGCGGTAATGTGCAGGCCTCCCCGCGTTCCGCAGGGTATTCTTCAGTGGAAACAACGTACTATCTCTCGCCCGGCAGGGACGCCGGGACGCTACTGAGGCCCGGGACGCAGGCGAAGTCTACCTCTTTGGCAGCGCCGGCCTCTGTGCCGGTATCTTGGTAGCGCCGGCCTCTGTGCCGGTATGGCTTTCGGGGCCCGGTCCACAAGGGAGGCAGAGCCTCCCGGTCGGCATTCCCAGGCGGAGCCTGGGAACGAGAAATCTCAAGAAACTGCCGGCGCTGAGGCATGCCCAACGCACCTCACCCGGTCGGCTTCACTATCCCACCAGCAGCGGGATCCTCCCCGCGGCGTACAAGTCGCTCAAGGTGACATATCCCGCCTGTTGGAGTTTGCTGACGAGAAAAAGGAACAGGTAGGCGGTTTGCATCGCGTCCTCAAGCGCGTCGTGCTGTTCGAACATCGGTAAATCGTACGCCTTGGCCAAATGGCCGAGGTTGAACGACATGTATGGGCTTACGTATCCGCGCTCCGACCGTCTTCTGTATTCGTGATGGGCCTGGGCAAGTTTCATGGAATCCACGCAAGGGTTACGGATGATGCCCCCCATGTGCCGCTTGAGCGCCCTATTCAGGAAATTCACGTCCAACTGAACGTAATGGCCGAGCAACAGGGAGGCGCCGATGTACTTGACGAATTCGGGCAACACGTCCTCCGGACCGGGGGCATTCTTCAGTTGTTCGGGAGTGATTCGGTGAATCAGCGTGCTGTCCTTGGGGAGCGGCTCTGTCGGACGCACATAGGTGAAGAAGGTCTCGCCTACAACGATTTTCAGACCTCTGATTCGTACGGCGCCGATGGAAACAATCTCGTCGCGGCGAAAATTGAGTCCCGTGAGTTCCGTGTCGAAACAGACAAATTCATAGTCCTGGATATACTTGTTCTGGTCGAGGGAGCCAAAACACTTTTCGTTTTCCTCGATGAGCGGGTGCTTCGGACGCGGAGACAGACCCAACATCGACCAACGTTGTCTCCACCTCAACAAGCCGTCCACTAGGAAATGAGATCCCACGGTTATTCGCCGACTTTGAACTCTGCCTTGATGTACGCCTGGACCCTCCCGATGACCGCAAATGCTTCCTTGAGGGTTTGCTTCTCGAGATCCGACAGGTCCGCAGGGTCCACGAAGTTGTTGGGAGTAAGGCCTGCCTCCAGCATCCGCATCTGGTGGACCAGGCGCAACTGCATTTGAAATTCGTAGGCTTCACTGGTTTCGGAGTAAAGATCCTTCGGGATGTGGTTGCCTTCGACAAGAGCCTTGAGTCGTGCCAGGGTGTTGGTCTCGGAGATCCCGTGCCTCAAGGCGAGAAGACGTGCGAAATCCACAAACGGGGTGAGTCCGCGCGTCTTCATGTCCAGCTGATTCTTGTGGGCGCCGTCCTTCTCCACGATGAAATTCCGGAAAAAGGACAGGGGCGGCCTGTTCTGAAGGCAATCCTTCGCCAGGTGCATGAGGAATATGCCCTTTCTGGGTGCCGTGCCCGACAGGTGCCTGCGTAACCGTTCGCCGAGCCTCACGTCGCCGAAACCGGGGCGAAAATCGAAAAACACCGTTGCGTGCATGACTTCATTGGGTTCGGGCGACCCCATCCAGCGGTCGAAATACCCCTGCCATATGGAATAGGGTTTTCGCCATCTCGGGTTCGACGCCATCATCTCCCCTTTGCACAACGGATATCCGCAGGCTTCCAGGTGCTGAATCGCACGGTTGCCGAAGCGTCTGAAATAGAGCTTTGCGGTCTTAACGGCTTCCCAGTCTTCGGGCGGCGTCTCGTAGATCAGCGCGTTGTCTTGATCGGTCTTGAAGGTCTGTTCTCGCCGGCCTTCACTTCCCATCATGAGCCAACAGAAAGGTTGGGGCGCCGGTCCCATCTCCTCATACAACAGCGTGAGCATCCGCTCCACGATATGATCGTTGAGCACCGAGATCATGCGGGTGATATTGTTCGCCTTCGCGCCTTCTTCGATGAGCGTCCCGACAATGGTGGGAACCTTTTGGGAAAGTGAATACAATCCTTCGATCTTCTTTTGAGCGACGATTTCCCGGAACAGGTAGAGTGGAGACGTGCCCTGATGGACCATGATGTCGTGAGCGGTTACGACGCCGATGATATCCTTCTGGCGCTCAACAGCGAGATGATGCACCTTCAGGTTCATCATTTGGAGGAGCGCGTCGAAACAGACGGCATGGGAGACTATGGTGTGCACCGGAGCCGTCATGATGATTTCCACCGGCGCCAGATAATCGAGCCCCTTTGCGACGACTTTGGACCTTATATCCTTGTCGGTGACTATTCCCACAATAGTGTCCGAGCAATCACGTACCAGCAGAGAACCGATTCTCTGTTCGGACATGGCGGAAGCGGCTTTCTGAATCGTCTCACTTCCCGGAATGGTTTGAAGAGGCCGCCTGATCACGTCGGCGACCTCGACGCTGAAGAGGTAGAACGCGTCCTGCGGCCTGGACCGCGCTTTCCGGCTTCTCAATTCGGAATAGGCCGTACACACGACATCTTCGGAAAATCTTTGGAGGTAGTACTGAGCCACCCGCGGACTGTTCCGGACGAGATCCAGAAAGGCGTCTTTCTCCAGAAGATAACAGAACGTGTCCTCCACGGTTTCCACATTGAGATTGGACCGAGACCCCCTGATCATTCCCAGAGCGCCGAAGTATCCGCCTTCGCCGCGGAAGTCCTTGAGGGTGACCTCCATGGTGTCGTCGGTCAGATACACCTTCACCCCGCCCCGGTTAATGAGGTACAGGCCGGACACTTCGGATACGTCCTGCTGCAGGACAAGGGTCCCCTTGGGGAAGAAGTCTTGTTTGCAGTTTGCCGACAGGTCCCGCAGGACATCCTCGTCCAGATCCTTGAACGGAAGAACCTTCCGGAGGAACTGAATTACGGACTCCGGGTCCACTGAGTGAATTTCATTGTTCAGGACCATGATGTCTCCTCGATTAGGGCGACTCAAGCGCGCATCGTTGAGGTGCCGCAAGCCGGACGGCCTTGCGGCCGCCACTTGCTCTCCAACCTGTGTGTTCGGGTCCCGGCGCCGCACATCGCGGGCAGAGCGGCACCCAAGATGGGAAACCCGCCGCCTGCCATATGCCTTCATGGAATTGTTCCGGAAATGGTGCGGCCGCCCCGCGGGACGCAATCCGCGGGCGTTCCGTTCCGCCCGTCTCTCCATGGTTGACCCGAAAAGGCGTGCTCCACACGGGAGACGCCGTCAGCATAGCCGTTGGGGAGCCCAAATGCAACAATAGTCGCTCGTTGAGGTCATCTCCCGGTTGCATCCCAACCAAAGGCTGCTCCGCCCGGCAGCGACGCCGGGACGCCGGCGGCCTTCGCCACGCCGGTGTCATGCCGCTGCGCCGGGCCGGGATCTTCATCGCTCTCCTACAGGACGGACGGGAAATCCCGCTTGATATGGGCAAGCATCCGGTCGATGACCGAGAAGGATTCCTTGAGAGTCTTTCTCTCCAAATCCGATAAATCCACGGGGTCAATAAAGTTGTCGGGATTAAGACCCGTTTCCACCATTCTTAGTTGATGGACGAGAGTCAACTGAATCTGAAACTCGTAGGCTTCTCTCGCATCGGCGTAGAATTCCTCCGAAATATGCCCCTCTTCGGCCGCCGTCCTCAACCGGTCCAAAGTGTTGGTCTCTTCGATTCCGTGACGCAGCGCCATCAGCCGCGCAAAATTGACAAACGGCGACAGCCCTCTCGTCTTGAGATCCAGGCGGTTCTTGTGTTCTCCGTTTTTCTCCACAATGAAGTTTCTGAAGAATGAAAGGGGCGGCCAGTTGCGCAGGCAATCCGCGGCCAGATGATTGAGGAAGGCATGCCGGCGCCGAGCCTTGTGCGAGACTTGGCGTCGGAGCGAACCACCCAGCCCCTCGTCTCCATAAACGGACCGGAAGTCAAAGAAAATGGCTGCGATGGCGACGTCCGTCGGTTCCGGCGACGCCATCCACTCATTGAAGTAGTCCATCCAGACTGAATAGGGTTTGCACCAACTAGGATTGGACGCCATAAAATCACTTTTGCACCTGGGATAGCCGCATGCAACCAGATGTTCCGTTGCGAGGCGGCCGAGCACGTGAAAATAGTCTTCAGCTTCCCGTTTGAGGTCATTTTCCGCCGGATCCCGGTACAACAGCGCATTGTCCTGGTCGGTCCTGAAGGTCTGTTCCTTGCGGCCGTCGCTCCCCAGAGAAAGCCAGCAGAAGGGCACGGGCGGCGGGCCCAGTTGACCGGTCAACAGATCCAGTATCCGATCCGCGATGCAGTCGTTGAGCAGCGTGATCACGCGGGAAATGTTGCGCCCCCTGGCTCCCTCTTCGATCAGCGTACGCACCGCGGCCGGGACCTTTTCGGACAGGCCGTACAGACTTTCCATGTCGCGCTCCGCGGCAATTTCACGGAACAAATAGAGGGGGAGCGATCCCTGGTAGGCGATAATGTCATGCGCGGTGATAACCCCCAAAATCTGCTTCCGGTCCTCTACCACCAGGTGATCGTGCCGATCGTGCATGATGCGCAACAGTGCCTCGAAACAGATTCTCCGGGCCGATATGGTGCGCACCGGCGAGGCCATGATGCGCTCTACGGAAAGCCCGTAGTCCAGCCCCAAACCAACTGCCTTTCTCAAGTCTTTGTCTGTGACGATACCCGCAATGCCGCCTGCCGGATTCTCCACAAGAACCGACCCGATCCCCCGGCTTGCCATAAGTTCCGCGGCCTGCCTGATCGTCGCCGTCATTGCAACGATCTCCGGAGGGCTCTTGATGAGAGCCTGAATTTTGGTGTTGAACAGGTAAAGGGCCTCTTCCTTTCGAGCGCGCACCTTTTCGCTGCGGAGTTCGCTGTAGGCATCGACAATGAAATCTTCCGAAAAGCCCTGCAAGAAGAATTGTGCGACGCGGGGATTGCGTTTGACGAGGTCCAGGAAGGCTCCCTTCTCCAGCATGAAGCAGAACGTGTCTTCAACGGCCTCCACGGTGAGATCGGCCCTGTCGCCTCTCACTATGCTCAACGCACCTATGGCGGCGCCCTCCCCCCCATAATCCTTGAGGGTCGCCACCGTGTCGTCGGCCCGGAAATAGACTTTGACCCCCCCTTTCTGAATGAGGCAGAGATGAGTGACTTCGGTTATGTCCTGATGAAAGAGAATGCTTCCCTTGGGGAAGAAGTCGATCTCACAGTGCCGTGAGAGATGCTCCAGTTCACTCGTGCCCAAATCGCTGAACGGCAGATTACCGCGCAGGAAGTCCAGCAGCATGCGGGGAGCCGTCGAATACTCGCTATCACCCATAACGCCTCCTCAGAATGGGCAACGACGGTTGCAGAAGGGTCGGGTCGACGAGGGAGGACGTGATTATGATTCACTGTATCATACTCGGGGCTCATCGGGGCATTCATGTCTCGTACCCGGCGCAAACAACTATGGACACTTTGATGGTTAGTTGTGGGGTTTCCGACAATCGTACTTGACATCCTGCGGGTTTCGGGTGAAATTATCCGAGGGTTGTTTATTCCATCCAGTACAGAGTGGTCGCTTGAGCAAGAACCGTTCCTTCGTGATGAATCCATCCACCGCGAACCTCAATCGCGGAGATTCCGTCGCATCAGTGCTCAAGGGGCTTGGAAATAGCGCTTAAGTAGAAGGCCGCGGGTGGGCCCGTAAAGAGGCAAAACGCTTCAGGACTGCCTCCAAAGGAACCACGGGCCGGCGGCCTTTTGTTAGGGGTCCGGTTAAGTGCGGACCTCAGAGCCTCGAACCGGAAAGCGCGGCGGGCTGTGGCCGACGCCGTGGACACTGTTGTCTCGGCGACGGATTGGAGATGGGTAGGAACCCTCGAATCCTCACAACACGCTTCTCATCAACGAATGACTCTCAGCCGTCGGTCGTGGCAGGCTTAGGCCGTGGTTTACGGAAGCCGCCACTTGTCAGAGGGCCGTTGCGCGGCAGTTCATCGATTCGATCCCGTTCCGGCGGTTACTCACCGTAATGGCGGCGACCGCATCAGTTTGTCGTGTGCATATGCAGCGTGACGATGGTCCCTTGCCGGGGGCAAGAGGCGATTGTTGCGGCCTGCGGTCCCGACTATCGCTTACGGCGCATCGGACTGATGAACATGGACTTGCATCTAACCCGGGCAGACAATGCCCGAAGATGAACGCTTTAGAGTCTCCGGATTCAACCAAACGAAAGGAGGGTTATTCAATGGAGAATGCTCCGAAGTGGTACGACGCTCACCTGGAGGATTATCAGAAGATTGCCCACATCAAGAGCAAACCGGAATACGAGGAGCTCTATCGAAGGTCCATCGAGGACGCGGACAACTTCTGGGCCGAACAAGCCAGAGACTATCTCACCTGGTACAAGGAATGGGATGCCGTCCTGGACTATGATTTCCACGAACCGAGGATCGCATGGTTCAAGGGAGGCGTGATCAACGCATCCTACAACTGTCTGGACCGGCATCTGGATAGACTGAAAAACCGGGTGGCGTACTATTGGGAGGGAGATGATCCGTCGCAGTCAAGGATCATAACCTACCTCGACCTTTACCGGCAGGTGAACAAGTTCGCGGCGGTGCTCAAATCCAAGGGGGTCAAGAAGGGTGACCGGGTCATCATTTACATGCCCATGCTCGTCGAACTTGCCGTCGCCATGCTGGCCTGTGCGAGGATCGGAGCTGTCCACAGCGTCATCTATGGAGGCTTCAGCGCCGAGTCCATCGCCAGCCGCATCGAGGACTGCGGGGCCGATATCGTGATTACCGTGGACGGCGGATACCGCGGAGGCAAGTTCCTCGATTTGAAAAGGAACGTCGACGAAGCTTTGGAGCACAGCCCCGGTGTAAAGACGGTCATCGTGTTCGACCGATGCGGCCGCAAGCCGGCGCTGAAGGAAGGCAAGGAGTTCTGGTGGCATGAACTGGTTGCCGACCCGTCTCTGCCGTCCTACGTGGAGCCTGAACCCTTGGACGCGGAAGACCCGCTCTTCATTCTCTACACGAGCGGAAGCACGGGAAAGCCCAAGGGGGTGGTCCACACCCAGGCCGGGTATCTCCTCCACACCGCCATGACCACCAAACTGGTTTTCGACCTGAGGGAAGAAGAGACCTTCTGGTGCACGGCCGACATAGGCTGGATTACAGGGCACAGCTACATCGTCTATGGACCTCTCATTAACGGCTACACCTCGGTAATGTTCGAGGGAGTCCCCAACTATCCGGGGTTTGACCGTTTCTGGGAGATCTGCGCCAAACACCGGGTGGACAAGTTCTACACCGCGCCCACCGTCATCCGCTCACTGGCCAAGGAAGGCGGCGAGCATGTCGCTAAACACGACCTGTCGTGCTTGAAGCTTCTGGGAACCGTCGGCGAGCCCATCAATCCCGAGGCATGGAGATGGTACTACCATCATGTGGGCAGGAATTGGTGCCCCATCGTGGATACCTGGTGGCAGACCGAGACCGGAGGACAAATGATGACCCCGTTGCCGGGGGTTGCTCCGATCAAGCCCGGTTCGTGCTCCTTCCCGTTCTTTGGCGTCGCGCCTATAATTCTGGACCCGGAAACGGGTGAAGAAGTCAAATTTGCAGGGCAGGAGGGAGCGCTTTTCATCACGAGACCTTGGCCCGGAATGGCGCGGACGGTTTATGGCGACCACGAACGTTTCAAAGAAACCTACTTCAGCAAACTGCCCGGAATGTACTTCACCGGCGACGGAGCGAAGAAGGACGAAGACGGGTACTATTGGATTACGGGACGTATCGACGACGTCATCAACGTTTCCGGCCACCGCCTGGGCACGGCCGAGGTCGAGTCGGCTCTGGTGCTTCACCCGCTGGTGGCGGAAGCCGCGGTGGTGGGATTCCCGCATCCCATAAAGGGGCAGGGAATTTATGCCTTTGTCACCGTGAACACCGGCGCGGAGAAGACGGATGAGTTGAAAAAGGAGCTGGTCAAGCAGGTCCGGACGCAGATCGGACCCATCGCGTCGCCGGATGCCCTCCAGTGGGCCGATGCCTTGCCAAAGACCCGGAGCGGCAAGATCCTGCGGCGTCTGCTCCAGAAGATCGCGGCGGGGAATGTGAACGAGTTGGGAGACACGACGACAATTGCCGATCCGAGCATCATAGACCAGTTGGTCAGGGATCGGGTGTCCTTGTAACGATAACGGATGGCCCGGCCCGAGGCCGCTCGGGCCGGAATCCGGGATCCTTGGAAGGAGGGTTCGGCTGCTCTTATAGACGGAACTTGAATAACGTAATATAGTATCGGCACCCGGACGCTGTTGGAAGTTTGTCGGCCTGCATCGCATGCCGACCGGGTGCCGGTATTTTTTTTTCAAGGCCTTGGACTATGGCCGCCGAGGGCACATTCACCACCTTTGTCGACAGGCAGGGAGATAGGTTCGACCTGGGCCCGTACGCGGGTGAACATCGGGACGCCCTCACGGAAATGTATGACGGGTTCACCCCCAAGTCCATCACCCAGGGGCTCCCGCCCGCCAACGATCAAAAGCGGCACGAATGGGTTGCGCATCTGCTGGATTCGGGCGAGAACTTCCTCGCACGGCTTGCCGGCAAGGTGGTCGGCCACTCCTGTCTCGTACGCGCAGATGACCGGCGGAACGGGGAATACATCATTTTCATAGACCAGCCGTATCGGAACCGAGGGCTGGGAACCGCTCTCACCCGGCTGACTATCCGGCGGGCCCAAGAGATGAAAATCGAGGCCGTCTGGCTCACCGTGGAAGCCCTGAACTTCAAGGCAGTGAAACTGTACAGGAAGATCGGTTTTGTGTTTTGTGATGCCGGAGAGCGGGAGAGGACCATGATTTTGAGGTTGTGAGTAATCCATGTCATTGAAAGTCGGCGTCGTGCGTGATGAAAGGTACCTGCTGCATCAGCCGGGCCTCGTGCACCCGGAACGCCCCGGTCGCCTCAAAGCGCTCTACCGAATGTTGGACAAGGATTTCGGCCGGGGGATTATCGACCTGGAGCCGGAGTTCGCCACCCTGGAACAGCTGGAACTTGTTCACACGCCCGCATACCTTCGAAAAATACTCAGGACTGCGGAACGGGATTTCACGAACCTCGCTCCAGACACTCCCGTGGGGGCCCGTTCGTACGTGGCTGCGTGGCTGGCCGTCGGCGGATGCATCAAAGGTCTTCAGGCACTGCTGTCAGGGAGATGTGATGCGTGTCTGGCACTGGTGCGGCCACCCGGCCATCACGCGCTTCCCGACCGCGCGGGCGGGTTTTGCATCTTCAACAACCTGGGAGTCACTGCGCGATATGCCGTCGAGCGTCAGAGATTCAAGCGCATCCTGATCATCGACTGGGACGTTCATCACGGCAACGGCCTCCAGGATCTGTTCTACGAGACCAAAGAGGTTTTCTACCTTTCCACTCATTACATGGGTTGGTATCCCCACACCGGAGACTGGGAAGAGACGGGCGTCGGCGAGGGCCTCGGATACAACCTCAATATTCCAATCCCAAAAGACGTCACGGATGCGGATTTGACCTACGTCTATGCCAAGATATTGGGCCCGCTCATGAGACGGTTCCGGCCGGAGCTCATTCTTGTGGCCGCGGGATTCGACGGGCACAGGAGGGACCCCATCGGCAGGACTCAGCTCACCGAACGGGTGTACGGAAACATAACCGAGGTGCTGCTCGAGACGCGTGATGCACTGCGCGCTCCTCCCTTGCTGATGGCACTGGAAGGCGGATATGATATTGCAGCCTTGACGAGTTCCGTGAGAGCGGTCATTGAAGTCCTTATCAGGGGCGGCCGCAAGAGGCCGGTCGGCCTGTCGTCGGCTCCCATTGGAATGCGCCTTGTGGAAAAAGCGCATGCCATACACGGAAAATATCGTGTATGGACCGATTGATGCCCATAGTGTGTCCGGAAAGGCAAAACGAAGCATGAAAACTCTTGCCCGTCTTCAAAGCCTCCGGGGCTTCGCCTCGGAGATGGGCGTACGGAGAGCACGCGTTGCGGAATATTTGAGGGGAGTAGGGCTCACCGAACTGCCGGGATACTTCGCAAAAGAGGGTCGGTTATGATAAAGGCGACCATACCTCCGGAAAACCCTGCCGCCGCAATGGGGGACTATGCACGGACATATAGGGACTTTTCCTGGAAGGATATAGAGAAACAATTCTCACCTCACGAAAGCGGGGAGATCAACATCGCTCACGAAGCAGTCGACCGGTGGGCCTCACAGAGAGATAAACGCGACCGGACGGCTCTCGTCTTCGAGCGGGCAGGCATCGTAAGCGCTTACTCGTATCTCCAACTGAGAGAGCACTCGAGCCGATGGGCCAATCTTCTCATCGAACACGGATTTGCGGTCGGCGACCGTCTTTTCATATTCTTGCCGCCGTGTCCCGAGATCTATTTTGTAATGCTGGCATGTGCGCGTCTGGGGGTCATTTTTTCTCCCGTTTACTCGACGTTGGGATTTGACGAACTCGACGTGAGGATTCAGAACGCCAAACCGAAAGGCATCGTCACCCATCCGGATCTTGTCGAACGCATCCCGGAGCACTGCAGGAGTACGGTGGAATGGATCTTTCTTACCGCCGGACCAAGACTCAACGCCTTTCCCGGGGAGATCGCGGTCCCGGAGGTCCTGGAGGAGCTTCCCAAGAAGAGCCCGGTGAAATGGCTGCGCGGGGGGACCCCCCTGTTTCTGATCTATACGTCCGGATCGACGGGACCGCCCAAGGGAGTTGTTCACGCACATCAAGACATGCTGGGTTACCTCATGACGGCCAAGTACGTTTTGAACATCTCGGAAGACTCCGTATTGTGGACCGACGGGGACCCCGGCTGGATTACGGGTACGGTTTACGGGGTCTTTGCCCCGTTGCTCTGCGGTGCCGCAACGGTTATCCAAGGAGACGGCTTTGCCGCGTCCACCTGGTACCGCACCCTCGAGAAGCACCGGGTCTCCGTCTGGTACACGACTCCCAGAACCATCACGAGGCTCATGGAGGCGGGAGACGACCTACCCGGCCGGTACGACTTCTCTTCGTTGCGCCACATCGCCACTGTCGGCGAAACCCTTGCGCCCGAGCAGTTTTACTGGGCCAAGAATACCCTGAATCATTCGGTTCACGATACCTGGTGGATGACCGAAACGGGAATGATTTGCCTGGCCAATTTCCCTTCCACGAGCATCAAACCGGGGAGCATGGGGCGGCCGGTCCCTGGAATAGAAGCCGCCGTATTGGACGAGAACGGTGAAGCGCTGCCTTCGATGACCATGGGAGAGCTGGCTCTCCGGCCGGGGTGGCCTTCCATGATGACGGGAATCTGGCGGGATGCGCCCCGGTACGAGGCCTATTTCAAGTTCAGGGACTGGTTTCTCACGGGAGACATGGTCACGAAAGACGACGACGGGTATTTCCATCATCAGGGGCGAAACGACGACCTGATAAAAGTCGGCGAAAAATTCGTCGGTCCCTACGAGATCGAACGGATCCTTACGCTGCACCCGGCAGTGGCGGAGGCCGTAGTGATATCACTCGGATCCGTTCCGGGGAAGGTTTGGGTGAAGGGCTATGTGACCATATGCGAGGGATTCAATCCTTCGGCCAGACTGAATCACGAGATCAGAGCCTTTGTGAAAGCCAACTTCAGTCCTGAACTTCCACTCAAGGAGATCCGGTTCCTCGAGGAAATCCCGAAGACGAGATCCGGCAAGATGCTCCGCAGGGTTCTCAGGGCCCGTGAGCACGGCCTTCCCAGTGGAGATCCATCCCGGCTCAAGGAATAAGATGCTCCAAAAGTATGCGAAGTCCGATTGCCATCAAGACGAGTCCCCCTACGCGCTCGGCCCAGCAGCCGACCAGACCTCCGGCGCGTTTGCCCAACCTGGCTCCTGCAAAAGCCATTACCAGCGCAAACAGGCCTATTACGAGGGCAGGATGCCAGGCGGATATCCCGAGCAGTCTCAGGGAAAATCCTACGGCCAGCGCGTCGATGCTGACGGCAACAGACAAGGCGACCAGGCTCCATCCCCGTGACGGGTCGTAATCCTCGGTCCGGCTCTCCGGGTTGCGAGATTCATAGATCATTTTCGCGCCCATGAACGCGAGGAGGGAAAAGGCTATCCAATGACCGGCTTTGGATAGGAAACCCGCCAAGCCCGCCCCCACGCCGGCCCCCAGGATTGTCATGAGCCCCTGAAATAGGCCGAAGTGCCAGGACAGCCGAAACATGTGTCGGCCGGTGACATCGGAAAGGCCTGCGGCCACTGCGGCGGAAACGGCTAATGCGTCCATTCCCAGCGCCAAAGAAATACCCAACAGGGTTACAGTATCCAAGATGCGGTCCAGTCCAACTCGCTGAGTGCTCCATGGCGTAAGTGCGGTGACACAACCTGAACCGTCTTCCCGGCGAAGGCCGGGATCCAGTTTTCCGGTCCTGGACCCCGGCCTGCGCCGGGGAGACGGCGGGCAGGGACGCCCGCCCTAGAAGATGACGGGCATCCCGCGTTCCGCGGGACCCCACGAAACAGGTCTAAGGCTTCATGATAGTCCTTCGTAGCCCGGGCCTCCGTGCCCGGATTCCGTTAACGCGCGGTAGCGTCCCTGCCGGGCGTGTTTTGTAGGGGCACCCCCCTGTGGGTGCCCTTGGGTAGGCACAGGGGCCTACCCCTACCAAACCGGCACGGAGGCCGGCGCTACCAGAGCAAGGATAATTGCCACAAATGTGACACCGTACTTCTGCCACGGGGCACTTATGGGGGCGCAGAAGAGGTCCGGATCGACCTCCTGGAGGGAGAGCGGAAGGACACCCGTCCGGGAGGCATCAACTCCTCATTTTTTTGCAAACCGGACCTGCGGCTTGCCTTGCTTGATCCTGACCTTCAGTATCTTTGTCTCGCCGGATTTGATGGTCACATTGGGAATGGTCCGTTTGGACGGCTTCAGTTTGGCAACGAGCGGAAGCACGATAGAGTAGGAACCGGGGGCCAGAGTGATATCCTCGCCGGGATTGACCGTGTATACCGACTTCTCGCCGCGGACTTCGACCTGTTCCACCGTGCGTTTGTGGAGGACCTTCTTGTATCGCGCAAGAGTGCCGTCCAACTCGTCCGGCCCGCTCACCTTGAGGAATGCTCCCCCCGTCTTCTTGACCGGCTTTACGTAGCTTCGGGCGGCTTTGTTCAGCATGCGGAGCGCTATGACGTCGAGCACGACTTTCCCATTGCCGCCGTGACCGTCGATCGCCTTCAGCAGTTTGCCGCCGGCACATTTCGCGGATCCGTTGGTGACGACGAGAACCCTGGGAGAGAGCCGGCCGATTCCCGAAAAATCCCTCTTCACCACATAGGCCGCCGCGGCACAGGGATTGTTCGAACCCTGAGGATCCACGCGTTCCAGACTGGGTTTCAATTCCTTGAACGGCGAACCGGACCAGTCATAGAGCATATGACTCAAACAGGGACGCCCCCGTCCTTTGTCCGTGGATTTCCCGCAGAGGAAATCTCTGACCGCAATTTTGGATCCCGGCGGCATGATTCCGGGAAGCTTCCCCACCAGAGTCACCGCGGCACGGCTTGGGTTGGGGGACCACGGTTTGGCGTTCTTCGCCATGAATGCCGAGTCGTCCAGGATTACCATTATCCCCCATTGGGGGAGCGATCCTTCGTAGCCCTCAATTCTCACCTGCAATGCCCCCGGCAGCTGAAAGCGCTCGGCATTGGCCGCTTCGGAAGCCTCTAAATCCGGTTTCTGTAAGGCGGCCGCATCACTCCCGTCGGTCTTCGATTGTTCCCCGCCCTTTGTCTTCCCGCCCGTTTTCCTCGGTATCGGCGGCGGGTTGTTCACGGAAGCCTCCGCATGCCGATCTTTCCCTTTGTCCGTCTTCCGCGGGTTCTTTGCACTCGACCGATCCGGCTCCTCGTCGCTCCCCGTTCCGGACTCTGCTCTGTGAGCCTCATCTGCCGCCGCGGCCGGCAAGACCGTGCGTTCCTCTTCCTTTTCGCCCGGATCGGCTTCGGAGGGCTTCCTCGTTACGATCTCCGGCTTTTCTCCAACGTCCTCCGGGGAAGGCTCGGATTCTTTCTCTGAGGGGTCTCGGGAATCTGCCGTGACCGTTGTTCCACTCGCGGGTTGATTCTCTTGGGATTTCGCCTCCAGCGCGTCCGGCGGACAAGCCTTTGCAGCATCCGAGGGCTCGTCGGCAGCCGGTTTGTCAAAAGACGGAAACAACACCGACGAAGGATCTACCGGGCTGTTCCCCACCGCGGTCAGCAAGTCGCTCGAAGAGACAAGATCCTTCACGGGTAGTCCCGTCAGCGCGGTCACCGGCTTTTCGTCCGCCTCAGGCGATTTGAGCCGACCGATCGCCGGGTCCAACCATCCGGCGCGGTAGACCGTTCCTGCGGCCATTATGGGCACCACGACGAGAAGAAGGCCCTTGAGGTAAGGACTCATGCGGTTGCCGGCAGGGACTGCCGGCGTAGTGTCCGGCTCTTCGTCAATCCGCTTGGTATCGTCACTGTTCTTGTCGGTCATAAGGGGCCCCCTTGGGGAGTCCGGGGTGGGCGGTAAGCCGAATCCTGTTCCCTATGGACGGGCGGCGATCATTCGTCTAGGACGACGGTCTCCCGCCGTCTCCAGCGACCTACCCGGAAGCTTCAGACGGGCCGTCCTCAAGCGCTTCCCTATTTGGTCTTGCTCCGGATGGGGTTTACCTGGCTTCCCGTGTTACCACGAGAACCGGTGAGCTCTTACCTCACCCTTTCACCCTTACCTCCGGACCTGCCGGAGGCGGTCTGCTTTCTGTTGCACTTTCCTTGGGGTTACCCCCACCGGGAGTTACCCGGCATCCTGCCCTATGGAGTTCGGACTTTCCTCCCGCGCACGTTGCGCCGGCGATCGCCTTGCCCCCCCCAGACTGGTTGCGTTATATGATAACCCGGAGAAAAAAGCAAGCATGGCGGATGCCGCAAAAATACCTTGAAATACTGATGATTGTATTGTACAATTGAATTACTTGGTGAGCTTTCCAACCGAAGGAACAGGTTTATGTCGAAATATCCTGCCATTATCGGAATACTGGCGGCATCGCTTTATCTCTGGATCGGAACCGCCGGCGCCGCTCATCTGCCCGAAGGTCTGCCGGATCTCTTGAAGAGCCATAACTTCAACATCTATCCCGCGCCGTGTCCGGCCAACAATATGGTCCTCCGGGATCTCGGCGGCAACGTTGTAGACCTGAACGCTTTGCGCGGCAAGGTTGTGATTCTGAATTTCTGGAAGATCGACTGTCAACCCTGTTCCATAGAGAAGCCCATTCTTGAGCAGATTCACAGGAAATATTCGGGGAGGGGGCTTGAAATCGTCGCGGTGAATCTTTTCGACGATCACGGCCGAGTAAAGTCATATGCAAAGCGTCACGGTTTCGGCTACCGGTTTTGCGGGGACCCCGAGAACCGGTTCACCGTCCGAAAGCAAAGCCTCGGCGGGGGAACGCCTTCGACATTCATCGTGAACTCCAAGTCCGAGGCCATCTACGAGGTGCCCGGCGTCCCCACAACGTATCTGATCGACCGCACCGGTCAGGTGATCGGCAACGGCGTGGGCATGGTAAATTGGGCGGAAGGGCCGTTGGAAGCCCTTATCGAGTCCCTGCTCGGGCCTCCGAGCCGGCCTGCGTCCCAAAACAATTACGCTTTTTCCGATGTTGCCCGGCAAGGGCCCGTGGCCGACCCGACCATCCGCCAAGCCGGCCCGAGACGAACCAATGAAAATCCGTCAAGCCCGGCCGACAGGCAGGTAGATGCACCGCCGGTCGCACCATCCGCTTCCGATGGGGCCCGGGATGTACGGCCTCCCGCTGCTCCGGACCCCGCCGGGACTCACTCAGTCTCAACTCCCGACAAGAAGCCCGCAAGGACCGGCAAGGAACTTGGTACCAAACAACGCCGCACGGAGATTCGGGAGCTGCACCGCACCCAGTCAAAACCAAACAGGAAAGCGCAAGCGGTCAAGAATTCCTCGACCCCTCGCCCGGAGTATGGAAAGCCCAAACTCTATCGTTCCCCTGCGGAGGACCGGGGCAATCCAAGTCCGGTTCTGCCTGCTTCCCCGCCCATGGCTCAGGGGGCCGGCGGCACCCTTGCGCCGCCCATGCCGGGTGTTCCGCCCGCGGCCGGTTCACCGATGCCCTCTCCTCCTCCGGACCAGAGCGCGGGATCCGCTCTGCCGGCTGCCATGCCGTATACTCCGCCGAATATTTCGACGGATCGAAAGCCGGCTCCACGACCCTTTGTTCCCGATGACAACGGGCAAATCATGGCAGAAATCCCAACACGCGCGGCAACTCCTCCGGGGAAGGACCTGGAATCTCCAAGACAGAGCGACTCAGCCGGTTCGCCTTACGCTCGTCCAAGAATGCCGGCGGCGAATCCCATTGATTCCTTTATCCTGGACTCGTTCGAGGGCGGAGCCCCTCAGCGGCAAACACAACCTCCCCAGGCGCTTTATCCGCAGTCCGGCCGGGACGGGCAAAGTGCGGATGCAGATCCCCACCAGGCCGGCGGCCGGCAAGAGAGCGGCGCGGCACCCGCCTCCTCTCTGCTGGGTCAATTGAGCCATGACGTCCAGAGTCTCGGGGAAGGCATTAAGCAGACGTTTTCCGGCTGGTGGCCGGGGAAATGAATTCGTCGGGATAGGCTCAGCCGAGAATTTCCACTTTGGTGTCCAGGTCCAACTTCACCAGCACCGTGTGATTGAACATGTGAACCGAGAGGGCCAATTGCCGCTCCTTGCGCCTCTTCACTATTATGCCTTGGGTTCCTGCCAGCGGACCGGAAAGGACGCGTACCGTCTTTCCGGGAAGCAATCCGGATTCCACCAACAAATCTTCCCCCGCCTCAACGGCCTTTGCAACGGCCTGAAGCTCCCGCACAAACCTTTCCTGGTCGTCGACCTCGACAACGCGCACAAGCTTCTTGCTCCCGTAGAGGAGAATGTGATCCTTTTTCGGTAGGGCAAAGCAGAGATACCCCCGAAACAACGGCTCCTCGGTAATTCTGAAACGCTTGAAATAGCCTACCCGCGACTTCTTCCGGTGGATGGGCAGATAATAGCCGATGTTGCGGTTCATCAGGTACCCGGCCACCAGTTTTTCGCAGTTGGGCTTTACATGAAGCACTCCCCAGTCCCCCAGATCCTCCTCCAAGGGTCTGTCATCGGGATACCTCGCGGGTATGTCGCCCATCTTTATCATGATTTACCTCGTGAGGGTCTTCCCTCGGGCGCGGCCCGATTCTGCATGATGCGGCCGCACATCGTCCAGGATACGGTCAATGCTCGCTGTTATGTCTCCCAGTTCCTCGGAAAGGGCGTCGGCAGGTTTTGCCCCCCGGCCTTCAATTGAACGAAACCAGCTATCGGCTTTGGTCACCGAATCATTCAGCGAACGGAGCTCTTCCCTCAGTGCGGACTTCTGATCTTCACTTGCCGATGGAATCCGCCGTGAAATATCCACTGCGCTTCTTATCGCACCGGACAGGCTCGTAAAGAGCCTGCCCGTTTCGCCTCCCGCGGCGACGGATGCAAGTGAATCCAATCGAAGCCTTTGCCGCACCTCGGACACTGCTGCGGTGAGTTCTCTGAGCGTCTTCCCGTCCTGATCCGAAAGACTTTTCATGACAATGGAGTATTCGGACGACAAGCGGACAAGATCTTCTTCCGGCTCTCCTGGGACGCCGGAAACCAGTGGTGAACGGGTCCGGCCCCCGGCAAACGCCCAGACGGCGGGTACGGCCAGACCGGCCAGAGCGGCAAGGAACCCGGCGATCCCTCCCACAAAGACAGCGATGAGGACGGCTGCCGAAGTCGCGACCAGCCCGGGGTTCCACAGTCTGCTCAACCAACTTGGACCGGCGTCGGCACGCACAAGCTTTCCCGGGACCTTCATATTCTTGAGCGCATCGAGAACGCGGATACCCGATTCCTCGTCGACTCCCGCAAGCAAGAGAGTCCGGCCCGACTTGAGCCGATTCTCGGCCTCGAGGACATCGACAGCGGGAAACCAGGACCGGATGCGTGCCGCGACATCGGAGCGAAGCCTCCGGGCAGGAATCTCTCCGATTTCAACCGCAAAGGAGCCTCGCCGGACGAATGAAGGCGAAAGCCTCCCGCACTCGGGGCAGAAAGGATAGGATGAGTCCCCGCCCGCTTCACACGTGGAGCAGGATCCTGATGATGCAACGGACATGTCGTGTATTCCGGCGTCTTGTCTTCCGGATCATGGTCAATCGATCCAGGCGGCTCGGATCTTGGCCCGGCCGCGAATACCTTAGTGTTCTATGGTATACCCCTCCATGATTTGGGGATCACAACTTACCATGAAAGCCCCCGGGACTCCGAGCAGAATACCGGGCCGAGCCCGGCGGATAGGCATTCCCAGGCAGGAGCCTGGGAACGAGAAGAAAGATAGGCCGGGAACCAGTCTCTTTTTCCTGGACCCCGGCCTGCGCCGGGGAGACGGCGGGCAGGGACGCCCGCCCTTGAAAATGACGGGCACGGAGGCCCGTCCCACGATCTAGGGGCGCACCTGCGTGTGCGCCCAAATGCGGGCGGACACATAGGTCCGCCCCTACCGTAGCCCGGTCCCGCGTTCCGCGCGGGATGCCCGGATCTTATTCTCGCCGGCTCCCGAGCCGGCTGCGAGACGAAAGTGTGCGACCATATTGGGGAAACGGAGCACTTAGTGCTCCGTGGCAGAAGTACGGTGTCACATTTGTGGCAATTATCCCTGCTTTGGTAGCGCCGGCCTCCGTGCCGGTATTCTTTGGTAGCGCCAGCCTCCGTGCCGGTATTCTTTAGTAGAAACAACGTACTATCTCTCGCCCGGCATGGACGCCGGGACGCTGCCGCGCGTTTACGGAATCCGTGACCGTATTTGCGCCGCGGAGCACTTAGTGAGAGAAATCCTTGCCGAGATGGAGCTCCATTTGCGTGGCGCTCCTCCACCTGTTTTCAGGTTCCTTTTCCAAGCATTTGAGAATCATCGAGTCCAGCCACGGAGGCAACTGATACCTATGAACCCTCGGAGGTATGGGGAATTTGCGCAGGTGGGCAAAACTGTACTCCTTCACATCATCGGCACTGAAAGCCGACCGGCCCGTGGCAAGCTTGTATATGACCGCTCCCATGGCGTACATGTCGGCCAGGAACGGGTTCACAAATTTGCTGTTCAGTACGAATGCCTCGGGCGCAAGGGCCGACAAATCCACCCCCGGCTCTTCCCACAGCCTGCGCTTGAAGTCCCTCACCTCCACAAAAGACTTCCAAACGCCGCACCCCTCAAGCTTGACCGCTCCCCCCGGATGATCACAATAGAACCGCGACAGCCTCAAATTGAGGTGGGGCAACCGCCGTACAACTCCGTCCGTACCTCTGTGCATATGGGAATACCCCAGGGCGTTGAGCATCTTGGGAAGGATGCTCATCAGGATGTCCTCACTCAAACCCTCGGGTTCCTGTTCAACCAACATCTCGAGAGTCTCCGGCAGGTACTCGTAGATGATGGCCGGCTCACCCGCCAACGTGCCGGTTCCGAAGACGGTCAGTATGTTCTTGTCCCTCATGGCCGACTGATAGGTGGTGATGCGTCCGACCACTTCCTTAAGGTCGGATTCGGGCAACAATTCGGGAAGAAACACCTTCACTGCAACCGGGGGCCGGCTTCTCCCTATGGGATCGGCCTTGAACATCCCCGACTGAGCCCCTGCGGCAATCACCTCGGTAACCTCGAAGTCCTCGGCCGCCATATCCCCGGGGCTTCCGGGCAACAACGACACTGATTCCAAAGGCAGGCCCACGAGATTCTGCAGGGCTTGCGGAACCGCCTCAGGCCGCTCGGGGGGAACATCGACGGGAGTCACGGAAACCACCCCCCGGGATTGTTCCGCCGAGTCTCCAATGCCGGCACGGTTGGCCGCTTCCACCTGTACGCCGTCATACCTGATGTCGCGCGGAGCTGAACCGGTCTCCACGGATTCGCCGATAGTCCGTGCCTCGGAGATTTCGTGACCGCATGCCGGGCAGCGGCTAAATGGTGCGGGCTGGATGTGACTGCACACGGGACAATGGTAGAGCGACTTCAGGAAGCTCTTTTCCTGTCTGGCCTCCATCTCCTGAATCTTGCGGTTTCTTCCGAAGTACTGATCCTTGCTGATATGTCCTTCCTGAATCAGCTTCTTGACGACCGCTATCATCTCTTTGGCGGTTATCCTGTGCCGTACCAGCATTTCCCGGTCGGGTATTCCGTCGCAGTAGTCCTTGACAAACGCCTCAATGTTCAGTGTTACGGCCATTCATTCCCCTGCATGTGCAACACGTCCGGTAAACTGCGGCATGGATTCCGCGACGTATTCTTAAAAAAAGCGCAGTAGCGTCCCAGTGGGACGGGCATCTTGCCCGGCGACAGTCCCACGGGGCGCCTGTCCCGCCAACCCTGTCGGGCGCTCGCGGTGAAGATACCCCGCGGAACGCGGAGAGGCCGGCGCTGCCACAACACAGGGCCGGCTTCCGTTAATCTCTCACCGCACTTCCGGCGCGGAGTACTAGTGACCGCGAAGCTGGTGTTCCCACCAATCCAAGTCAGGATGAACCAGACCGACGGAGTCGTTCGCATCGAGAATCTCCTCGATCCATGCCAAAGACGTTTCCGGAGGATGTCGATAAATGACGTCCCAGATGTTGTCCCCGGCCATGCCGAGCAGAAGCACGACAGCTACCGCTTCGGCAAAATCCTCAGGTATTTCTCCGGGAATGTGAAGCCTGCGTTCAGTATTCATCACGCTGCTCTGCCCTGCGGAAACCGCTGATTGCCGAGGTGAGGCCGGCATCCTGCCGAGAGACCGCCACATTCGCCGTTGTTCTCTTGCATCGGGGACACGCCTCCCTCATGCCCGCGTCTTAGGGTCTGCCACCAAATAAGCCTATCATCCCTCGGGCCTCTCTTCAATGGTATAGCCATGGGGGCCGCAGGCAATCGGGGACATGATCCGATTTTGCGAACGGCACCATGCGACCCCGCAAAAATCGGAATCGTGTCCCCGGATTGCCAACTACGGTTTGTTCTAGGACAGACACTTACGGCGACAAACCGTAGCGTGAGCGAGGAGGAGCATGCCGCCTTCTAACCGTCTTCCAATGGCTTCATAAAAAAAGACGCAGCCCCGCCCACAATACCCACGGCGAATCCTACCCATAGTATCCATTTCCAGTAGACGCAGATATTGAACCACGAATCGCCCGGCACCGAAGCCCCCTGTATGATCGCGTTGCTGATCAGGCTTTCCATTCTTGACTCCTCACATGAAAATAAACCGGTAATCACCGATCAAAGCCCTAAGCCCGGTCAGGTATCCCGGGCTCTCCTCACTTACCGTTCTTGGATTGAATCTCCCCCAAGTCTTTCTCATCGACAATCTCGGCCGTATAGGTGAAAACCTCCGCCGTCGGACTCTTCCAACCATACCACCCAAGACCGGCTTTGTCCTTCGAACAGTGCCCCAGAAACTCCTCCACCGTCCATCCGGTCTCGGTTGCCACCTGAGGAAGAAACGTTCCGCTTCTACCCTTGTCCTTCACGACGATGCCGTGACGCCCCGGGACGATCTGCTCCAAGGGCCGGGAGACCTTCTCCATGGGAGAGAGGACGGATACCTCGATATCGAGTTCGGGGACTTCCGAAGGCGCGATGGGATCGTTCATGAATCGGGTGTCCTCCGTTGCCGAAGAAACGGCCATGTCGCGTACTGTTTTCCAAAGGGGAGCATCGGAGGTGAAACGCCCAATGCAGCCTCTCAGCCGCCCTTTGTTTTTCAAGGTGACAAAGCAGCCCGCCTGAACCTGTAAATCCGCGTTGTCGGCCGGCTCGGAGGATACCCGTTCTCCGTTTACCGCGGCCTGCACCGCAGACCTGGCTACGGCGATCAGCTCTTTGCGTGCGTCGCCGGAGAAACTGATTCCCATGGGCACCTTCTTTCTCCCGGGAGATGCCGGTGCGTGCCCTGTGAAGACGACCGCACCATACCCCACTACCCGGCTGTGATCGCCCGAGACCATTCCCGAATTCGTGTAGTCCACGATCTTCGCGTCCCGGATGCCCAATGCCGAAGCCGCTCGTTCGAAGCACTGCAAGGCCTGGATGCCGCACATCGTGCAGGCCAGTCCCGCGTATCCGGCCCCCATGAGCTTGCGGTCCGTCTCGGAAAGAGTCTCCGGCTTGAGCGAGGTCACCGCGGCGAGGATCTCCCGGTCCACTTTTTCCGCCGTCTCCATCGCCGGGTAATGAGACAGATCGGACGACAGCACCAGCAAGGTCCCGGGGTCCGCGGCCGATTCCGCAATTGCTTTGCCCAGGATTTCCTGATCCCCGGTGCTCGAACTGTTGGTCAGAATGGGGACGATCTTGAACGGTTTGCCCCGGGCGGCAACAACAAGATACGGAAGCAGCACCTCCAAGGCATGCTCGTTTGCGTGTGCTGCGTCGTCGAATACTATGCGGTCGCTTTTCTCCACGAGTGCCTTTACCGCGGTGCCGTCCACGGGAACCGGCCCAAGCGGCGTTTCCCAGCTATCGGCCGAACTCAGGGCCGCCGCCTTGGTGCGGACTCTGTGGCTCGGTCCCAGCATGACCACGCGATCATAAACGAAGTCCTCTCCCTCGATCTGTTTGAACGCTGCGGCAATCGTGCGGCCACAATAGACGTAGCCGGCATGAGGTGCGAGAATTGCCCTGACGGGAAACGGGAACCGCTGTTTTGATGCCGACTTGAGTGATTCGCCCACCGTTGTTTCGAGAGCCGACTTGCCGGCAGGGTAAAACATCCCTGCCACCGCAGGCTTCCTGATACTTTTACTTCCCGGGATTTCCGAGGAGTCGGCGCTCGACCCTTCCTTCGGGGCCACAAACAGGCACAATGCCGCCACAACCGATGCCGCAACCGTGAGGGTGAATACTCTTCTCATGGCGACCTCTCCGATCACGCTCTCAGGGTAACCTTGCAGGTTAACGGTTCCGCAGGCGTCTATTACGGCCTGGTGCCGGCGTTTCCGTGAACCGTGACCTTGCGCGAAAACATCGCACGCCTCTTCGACAGTCCTCGCTCAGGTTGATGTCGTACCGGCCCGCCCAATTCAAAGGGAAGCAATCCCAGAACCAACAGGAAACCTCTCCTGCTCAATGGTACGGGTGAAGGCCCCCCGGGCTCTCCACCGCTGCCGTCCAAATCACGAAGCCCGGTCCTTGAGGAATTGCACAAATCGGATGAATGTGCCTTGTCATGACGGATCATTCTTTCCCCATATTCCAGGAACGCTGCGGCCGCACTTTGGGCACGTGCCCTTCACAAGGTTGTTTTCCAGGATGGAAAACCCCCGTCGCCTGATCAGGAGATCCCCGTCCGATGGGCAGAACGTGTTCTCCGCTTCCGTACCGAGCACGTTCCCAACGTACACGTAATGGAGTCCTATTTCAAGAGCCTCTTGCCGGGCCTTGAGAAGGAACTCCACCGGAGTGGGCGGAAGATTTCTGATCTTATACATTGGGTGGAACCTGCTGAAATGCAGCGGCGTTCCCTCGCCGAGATTCCTGAGAATCCATCTGCACATGCGCCTGATCCGGTCAAGATCGTCGTTGAAAGTGGGAATGACGAGATTGGTTACTTCGAGCCACACCCCATGCTCTCTCATGGTCACCATGCCGTCGAGCACGGGTTTGAGAGTCGCTTGGCACAT
>JAZDHD010000068.1:0-14855 GCA_043806215.1 Pseudomonadota bacterium
TCTTTCGAAGTAGTCTCCGAAGAGGGCCACAAGAAACTCTTTACGGGAATACCTTTTCATCATTTATCTTGCCGCCGGATAAACTCAAAACTAAGTCGGCACGGCAACGGAAAAGAATGCGCGACCGAACTCATGAACCACCGTAACTTCTCAAAAACCCCGGGCGAATTCAAAGAATTCCCCGCCCCGACCCTCCCCGCAAGCCGGGTGGGAGCGCTTCCCCCCGCTTGCGGGGGGATAAGAGGGGGGAAATGGCCCGGACTTATTGAGAAGTTACCCTCTAAGCACAGAAATACGGATGTCTTCATGAAACAAAACCAGATGTGACTCTTTTGTACGTCGTTATTTCAGAGGCAAACCCATGGAGGATGTGAATCAAGAGTAGACTCCTGCCTCTTGATGGGTGATCCCGTATTTCACATGACCCCGCATTTCAGGGGTACGGGGAAGGGGTTATTCGAGCCCAGATGTCATCACAGACCGGCTTAAGATAAACGGCCACCAAGAAAATTCTTGCCGTGAAAGGGGAAAGGCGCGACATTTCACAGAAGCTACGAAGACCGATGTCTCAGCTAAAAGGGGGATTTGAATCGGCGCTATGGACAGTTGTGTTCAGTTGGGCTGGACAAGAATCGTCTGGAAGACCGACTTGGGATTGGGAAACGCTGATGCCACAAGAGTCCGAGGATTCTTGGGCCGGCGTTGGCACACAGTCACGGCCTTCCATCAGCACGCCAAGGATGGCAGCCTTGTCTACCAGCATCCCTTGATCCAGACGAAAGTGATCAATGGGCAGATCATGATCACTGGATTGGCCGAAGGAGCGATGATACTAGAAGTCCTCCCGAACCCTCGCAGGCTTTCCCTAGCCCAGCGAGTTCTCGACATCGTTGACGAAGAGCGGGAACGCGGGATAGTGACTGTTGGTCCAACTGACAAGCACACTGAATACAGATTCCTGACGTCATGGCTGCCCTTGAATCAGGCGAATCACGTGAAATACCTGGAGCGTTCCGGTGGAGAAAGGCGTGATCTGCTATCACGCATCTTGATCGGAAACGTCCTTTCGTTCTCCAAAGCAATTCGCCTAAATGTTCAAAGCAGGCTCCAAGCCAATCATAATTTCATTCAGACTAATTCCGTTGAACCCAAGGGTATTGAACTCCTTGGCTTCACAGGGACTTTCACTATCAACTTCAGTCTTCCCGACTTCTGGGGAATCGGCAAGTTCTCTTCCCGGGGCTTCGGGACACTCATGAGGAGGCAAATTGATGGCGAGGAAGTCTGCGGAACGCCCTGATACTCTGACGGTCACGTTCAAGAAACGGCAGCATTTCTGGTTCGACGCGGGACTCCTCGGACTGTACGTGATGGCCGAAAGAACCGGTAATGTGTCCACGCGAAACGTGCAGATCACGCACGATGCGAGTTCGGTCTGTTTCTCTGGAGCCGCCGCCGCCGTTCGGCGCACACTGGAGGAAGCCTATGACTTTCTCCTGGACGAGTATTACAATGTTTCGACACAGAAGCAGAAAGAAGAGAAGGCAGGCTACTACTATGACAGCAAATCCAAACGCCGTGGTCCGGTTCGTGAAACGGAATGCCCAGGGCATCGTCCTGCTGATTTTCAACAAAGCCGTACGCCCTTCAGCGGCTCAGATCCGTTGGGATGACCTACCGACAAGCAATCCCGACATTCATGGCATCGTGAGTTCCTATTTGAAAGAACAAGGCCTTAAACCTGACCCTAAGGCAGGCCTTCTTGTGGATGGGCCGAATCGTCTGAAGCCTGCTCAAGTTGTGGCAGTTCCGGAAGGCAAGGTAAGCGGCACTTGTTTCTTGTGCGGAGAATCTTCGTCTTCTCTCAAAGATGCTGACCAGTTGGCGTATCCTATGATCACTGGGACCAGTGGGGTTCTGTCTTTCAATTCTGACGGATCAAAGAAGCCACCTAGAATCTGCTGGAAATGCTCATATGTCTCCAAATTCGTTCCTGCCGGCGGATTCTACCTCCGGAGCAACGACCGGCTCCACTGCTTTTTCCCCTTTTCCAGCGATCTTCGAGTGATGGTGGATTCGCACCGATTGATTGGCGACATAGAGGAGGAGGATCCGAACTATTTCCGGAACTTTGCCCCCGTGCCGTCGGGTTATCTCAACCATTCCAACGAAGTGGCTTTCAGCTTTCTCTTCACGTTGTACGACAAAGCTCGTGCCAGCTATGCTGCTGAAAGTGCTGCGAGCCGGGATCAGGATCTCGCTGAGTTCTTTCCCATGGAGAGTCTCCTGGGAGGGGACTCCCCGCTCGAATTCTACAGACTGCACGCAGAATTAATGGGCCAAACGGCTCGGGTTAAGAGAATTGCAAAGTTCTATGATGCTGCTGTCTGGTTCAGATTCTTCCGTAGATTGGATGCGGCCGGCCAAGATGATCTCGGCGCTTCAGGCAGTAGTGGCAAAACTCCAGGAAGACGTCTCGTCGAGAAGCTCTTTGCCCAGTTGGTGGACAGAGAAGCAAGAAAGGAAGCAATGTCTCTTACTCGTGATCGCTTTATCGGTAGAGTCCTGGAGAAGAAAAGCGTTCTCGATCTAGCGGAGTCCCACGCGTACCACGTAAATCGAGGCACGAAACCGCAAAACATCAGCTCGATAGCAAGATTCATCAGACTTTACGAGCCCATGGTAAGAAAGGAGCAATCTATGACTGACCCGGAGCGGGAAGCCGGATGATCCCAGCTTCCCTGAAATACAGGCTGTTATGTGGCGGGGACGACGAGACTTGAACTCGCGACCTCCGGCTTGACAGGCCTTGGGGAAATGCAGTAGTAACGGCACGTTACGCAAAACCACATGACGTTTTCGGGACGGTACACCGTGATGCGATCTTATGCGATTCCGTGCAGCCTGTAAACCGGGTCGCGAGAAAGAAGGGATCTTCATTACCCTTACCCCTAGAGTCCACATGCGTTATACGCTCTCCAAGCTTGAGTCTAGTCCCGTACGACTCGCTGAACCTGACGGTGATCTACCTTAAGGTTCATGTGTCTCTTGAGTCAGTCCGAGACGGACTCAAAGCTTGATTCCGGTGCCTGGCAGCCCATTCAGTCCTGAATCACATACGAATACTTGCGCTCCGAAAGATCCAACCCAGCGTCCAATGGAAACAATCCCGCTCTACCTTCCCCGACATAATGTGCCCTAAGAATCTTGATTTCCCGAAGAAACGACAGGTGATTTCTTTGTGAGAAGCCCCCGCACACCGGCATGAGCCCGCGTCCGACGCCGCCCAGGTGTGCCCAACTTTCCCGTCTCCACGGCTATGGCGAAGAACCGCAAGAGGATCCGCCCCAACCGCTGCAGTATCCGGCAGATAACCTCCCATACCACGCGAATCTTGAGGCCCAAAGCCCGGCCTCAGCCACGTAATCCAGAATTGCGTTGAACTTCTGCCGAACTTGCCTTAATCTCTCCTTCCATCGGAGACCTCCCTGCTCGAAGTGGTCCTTTCCACACCGTTCAAGCACAGGAGGCTGCGGAGAACAAGCAATATTAAAAGAGACCTGTCCAATATCAAGAAGCGCTCACCCGGTGACGTCGACGAGGGAAGTATACCAGTTCAACCGGCGAGGCTCCGCCCCAGCCTGTGAGGTGTACAGTTCAGCCAGTTTGGCTGACATCCCGCATTCGGATAGTGGTCGACAATTGAACCGCTCCGAGGCGGTGAATAACTCGATCTGAGAGCAAGAGCTTTATGGATACAACAGAAATCCGAGCAAGTCTGCGTAACACCTCCATCCTTATTCTCGTCTTGGGAATAGCAGTGCTTTGCATTACGTTTCCCAAGGGGTCCCTGGAAGCCGAGAGAGCTTACAGACAGATTCGTAGCATATCTAAGGCCGTGACAGAGTGGGATCCGAGTTTCCTTCAGCGACACGCGCACCGCTTTGTCGAAGAAGGTGGCTTGGACAAACATGTCTTCAAGGGTTCCTTCATAATTGAGACACATTGCGGAGACCTGCCTCCGGATGAAATTCCAGTGACGCATCCTGGGCTTCAGAAAGGACGACGCTTCAGCATTGCTCTGGCTGCGGGTGGGTGGACAATCCTGAACCACGATACTCTACCAGGAGTTCTGTCACAGGAATCGAGGCAGCCGCCTTCGCGTGGAAGGGAGGTTGAGGTCCAGACACCTGTCAGCCTTCAAGACTTCAAATCCCTTTGGAACTTCTTGGATCAACACTGCTTCATAGGCTTCTTCGAGAGCCCAAGCCAGCTTCACGAGACAGCCATCCTTGATGATTCAGAAGGGGGTTTCCGAGATGCTGTTTGCTCTGTTCGGCTTCATGAGCGATCGTTGAGGTCTGACTCGAAGCTCTTACAGCTAAGCGCTCGCATTGTGTCCGTGACAAACGCTCAACGTCTCGCGGACAAGATGACCATTCTTGGCGCACCGCCGGATTGCCGTTATTTCTTAATTGCCGAAGGTCATAGTGCACCCTCGTCGCTCAGACTGACCATCCCGGTTCTACTCCATAGCGGGCAGATTTTCCCACAGACGGAATTTGGGAGGTTCATGCCCGGTCTGGTAGCGGGCACTTTCAGCCACTCCTTTCCAGAACTGGACCGACTTACAATGGGCTTTCAGGACTTGCCCATTGAAATGATTGAACGGGTCTTGAACGGAGAAAGACGAGCGTCAGAGGGAAGTGGCACACTGCTGTGGCATAACCTATCATTGACTTCCGTGCGCACCGTGGGAATGGTTCTACTGGCGGGGCTGCAGATGCTGCTGTGGCTTCAGACACAGAGCGATCCCCTTCTTCCACAGGTCAGGTCGGAACTCCATCAATTCAGTTGGGCTACCAGGGCTTTGGAGTATTGCCCTCAGAGAGTCCTTGTGGGCACCTCCACCGTCTTCTCTTCAGCCGTAACGGTTTGTTTGGGGACTCACATCACTTGGGATACTCAGATATCCTTCATGTTACTAGTCACTTGTTATTCACTCATGGTCATTTGTCTCATCTTCTCGTCGCTATCCGTAATCACACTAATGGGGTCATTTCCCAGGGCAGGCGTGACAGGCCCCATGCCGGATCACGCTGAGAGCAACTTTAGGGAGACAGAACATGCCGTTCCTAACCGGAAGCAGTTTCATGTGACGGGGGTCATGAACCATCCAAACAGAATATCGGTAAATGGGGCAAGCGTTGGAGCTGGGAAGCGTCTTCAGGTCTTGGAGACTTCACCGGCATATGCTCCGGAATCCCGATCCGTACCACAATTCCCGAAGTTGCTTTGCTGCAACCACCGAGAGCCGTCTTCGTCTCACAGGCTCTACATATTGCAAACCGCCAAGAACGAGATCTTTCGCCACATAACATGGGGCCGCCAGATTCCTGACAACTCCGTGGAGCAAGGTGGATTGCTGCTGGGACGAGCCTTTCGCGATGAAGAAGTCGGGATTATGTTCGGCGTGGTTGAAAGAGCAGTCGCCGGCAGCTCTGCCCGTGGAACAAGCGCTTACTTGGAGATGGACCACGAGACATGGAAGGCCATGATTGATAAGGTAGATTCGGTGCTTGAAATAACCCCCGGGAGCGGTCTGCAAATCATTGGATGGTATCACACGCACCCAAACACACTGGATGTCTTCATGTCGGGCACAGACAAAGGTACACAGCAGCGGTTTTTCGCCTGTGAATGGCAATTTGGGGTAGTCCTTAATCCTCAACGGACAATCTGGCGCGTGTTCTACGGGAAGGATGCCCAGGAATGCCAGGGATTCATTGTGGAAGCCTGACCTGACCATCAGGGCAGGATTCGTCGACTTTTTTCGGGAGAAGTAGGGAGTATGGCGGATCATCTCATACGACTGGACGAAAAGAGACATGCTGGTTTTCTCGCCGAGGGACGCCAAGACCCGGTAACCAAGCAGTTTCTGAAGCCTGGCATGGAGATCGTGATCTGTGCCAACGACAAGATCGCTTTCATCCACAAGTACTGGACCGGTCGGTGCCCACTCTGCGGAGGGACAAAGACCTTGCCGGGGATGCCCGGCGAAATAGTGCCTCCGACCAAGTCCTCTTTCCCTCTCGTGCGGACCATAGGGATTGCGTCGGCCTTGTTGGTGGTTGGAGTTGTTGTCGTGGCTGCTTTGATTGGTCAATCGGGGCAGTGGCAGACACCAGAAGGTGGGAGAAGTACTTCATCGTCTCAGACTGAAGGAAAGCCGGACGCAAGCAGCGGGAAGGTCGGGGGAACTGTGCCGCCCCAAGTGACTGATCGCCCCCCGGTATCTGAAGTACAGCGTCCCCAAGAGCCGTCGCCTTTTGCCACGCACAGTTCGCCTTGGGTCTTTCCCGATTCGGATCGACGATTCCTCGGTGACGCCGATCTACGTGGGTTGTCATCTGAGCAACTTTGGAGAGCCAGGAACGAGATCTTCGCCAGACGGGGCTATCGTTTTCAGACTTCCAAGGGACAAGTCTACGCAAGAGAGCTTGGGAACTACTACATAGGTCGGGAGCCGGATCAGAAAAGACTATATTCATTGTTTAATAAGTTCGAACGCCATAACGTGGAGCTGATCAAGCAGTATGAAGGAATTCGCTAGGCTGACCAAGGTGTTACTTCTCTTTGTGATCTCACTGATTGCCTTCCAGGCCACAGCGGATCCCATTTCGGAAATCGAGAGTGTTCTTCAGCTTGGCCCGTGTCTTCAATGTGCAAGCGAAGCGTGGCAGAGCCTCCCAGAGCCGCTGCGAAGCAATGACGGAATCCGGATTGATATCGTCTCGCTCTTCTGTGGCTATCCGACTTACTGCGTCGGCCTCAGTGTCAACGATCATCAGGAACTTTTTGTCGTGATGAAGAATGGCGTTCGAATACTGTATGACGACCGAAAAACGAAGAGCTTCGAGGAACGGCTGGAAAACCCGGACCTCGAAGACATGCTGGCGCTTCCGTACGAGCCGGGTAAGGCCTCCAGGCATGTCCCCATTGAACATGATCCTGGTCGATTCAGAGTCGACCGGTTTTTGAAGGCGGTTTACGGCGAATCGGAAGGCCAGGTCAGATCTCATTTGGTTCCAGTGAGGTTCCTCTCGGAATCGCCGAAATTCACCACTGCTAACGGAGCGTCTGAGGCCTTGCGTCGAGTTGGAGAAGAGTTGCAGGGGGTGCTTAAGAAGAAACCGGGAATATCAAAATATGTACTACCATTGTCGGGAACCTTCAACTGGAGGCCAATAGCTGGAACAGCAAGACTCAGTCCTCACGCGTACGCAATCTGTATTGACCTGAACTCGATTCAGGGGGCATATTGGCGTTGGCCCAAGAAAGGGGACGACCCCACACGACTGAGAGACGGCTACCCGACCGAGATCGTGGATATTTTCGAGAGACACGGTTTCATCTGGGGTGGAAAGTGGGGGCACTACGACTTGATGCATTTCGAGTATCGACCGGAGTTGCTCATCAAGAGCAGAATCTTAAAGGCACTGAGACCTCATGACCTGCAAGATGGAGCCGTCAAGGCCAGGGATGAATAACAGCGAGCAGTCACATGGCAAGGCGCATAGGCCAACAGAGCTTTCCGAAAGGTGCTCCTGGAACCATACTTGGGCGACCGGTTCCCAGGGGCAAGTCTTTGTATCACGTGACGAAGGGGTATTCCCAAGAGGCCGTTCGCACGCCGCAATCTGACAAGAGGATTAGGCACCGGGAGAAGAGCGGGTACCGATGGCAACACACCGGATAAGACTTGACGAGAACAGGCATGCAGCTTTCCTCGCGGAGCAGAGGCGGGATCCCGTCACAAAGGAATTGCTGAAGCACGGTATGGAGATTGTGATCTGTGCACATGACAAGATCGCATTCATTCATGACTATTGGAGCGGGAGGTGTCCTTTGTGCGGAAGCTCCAGGACCCTTCCGCGGATACCAGGCGACGCGGGAGTCCAAGGGCTGACCATCCTCTCTCCTCCTGCAGATCGATCGCCTGTTCCAACTGACTCAAATCAGGCGCTTACCATGTCGCGGCCGCCTTCCAGATCATGGATTGCTGGTGCCCTCGCTTGCTTGGCTGTGGTGAGTGTCCTTGGAATAGCTCTTGTCGTTAACTATCATTCGGTCAACCCTCCTCAGATCTCGTCCCATTCTGCGTCCTCAGGCACCGGTACCAAGACCTACGTACCACCCAGCCCGCCTCCAAGAAGGCAACCGGAGCGAACAATGGCCACAGTCTGCAATGATTCCGACGGGTGGGTCTACGTGAGAGAAGGTCCGGGCAAGAATTACGATTGGGTGGCGCGGATTCCGGTAGGGGTGAAGGTCGAGCTTCTGGACACGCGAGGCGACTGGTACCAAATTTCGGGGGCTTATCGTGGGTACATGCACCGGAGCAGACTGTGTTGGTAAGCATCCCCGCGAACGCCAGGGAGTAATCGCACCTCGGGCGATCTCCCGTCTGACCGGCCGGTCTCTTTGGAATGAGTGGCTCGATCTGCTTCGACTGTTTATCGATCCGTTAGACCCCTGCTTGCCTTCTGCAACGTCTGGCCAGCCACAAGTGCGGTGCGGAGTGTAGGACAGTCAGCACAAGAAGGGGTACCCAGCATTCAGAGCTCCACCCAGGAAAGGAGACCCAGCCCCAAGCGCTAGCCTTCCCGGGACCAGATCCTCACGTCGATTCACCATCCGTGCTTTTTCTGATGGGCCTCATATTGTGCAATACAGTCATCTATGCAGCGCTCTCTCTGCTCCCAAGTGGCAGCCTGCAGCAGGGGGTATCGCTCGTCGCAGCGTTTTCTACAGTTCTCATAATTCTGCTTGGCTTCTTCATATCCAGAACAGTCAGGAGCAAAACTGCCATATTCGGAAGGTCGGCCCGGGCAGTTCTGAATCCTTTGCCACAAAGCCTGAATCTCTTGTACCTTCTTATCGTGGATACTCCTGTATTCCTTACACTTATCCCACATTCGATAGCCCTTGTATTCTACGGCCCGCTCCCTCGCTTCCTGGATTTCACTCTGAAGTTTCTGATACCTTGTGATATTATTCTTGCACTCAGCTAGGTCAGAATTAGTCGATCTCTTATCTGGGGGCGGGGCCGTCCCTACGGAAGCACCTTCGTCCATTAGCTCCCTTGCGGCTCGCCATGTTTGAGTATAGGATCCGGTTATCCTCTGTGCCTCTTGCTGGATGCCTGAGTAGAACCGTTCATACCCACTTGGATCGACCCACTTCCAAAGGAGTTCGTGACCTGAGTGGAACACCAATCCCGGACTAAAAAGCGGGCAGAAGCCCATGGCAAGAGTCATAGAGCTTGTGGCGAAGGGAGCTACTCCAGTGTCGCCACGCACTGCTGATCCCGTCAAGTCTAGCGCATACCCGACCACCTGTGAACCGAGGCTCAGCTTAGTGAGATGAGGCGCAAGTTGAGAGGTCACAGTGGCCTGTCCACCGGTGAGAAGGGCGTTTGTTATCGAAAGCTTGTCATAGGATGCAGCGAAATCCAGTACCGCAGAAGTCCATGTCGCGGTGTGAGAACCAGTCTCCAAGACTTGGCCCGAATCACCCTGAGTACCTGTTCCGTGGGCCAAAATGGTGAGCACAAGAGTGGCCAGCAGGACGAACCTTTGATTGCAGATGGAAACCAGCGACTTCTTCATCACGAACACCCTATGAAAGACTTGTCCTGCAAGAGAAACGCTATCGACCTTGTTCCCATGGATAGACGTGGTCGGGAGGGACCAGAGGATCCGTGTTCACCGGTGCTTCCCTCCCGGGTGGTCGAGAGCTTGCCTTCGGACACTCGACTTGGAGATATAGAACCTTGTTAAGCGCCGTGGCCAGTTTGTCCCTATATTCGGTTGTATATTTCTCGTGAGAAAAACCACTGCACTCCCACTGCAGTGTCTCCATACTCTTCCTCAATCGGCCTTGACATTCCGTCAGCTCCGACTGGGCCAACTCGCACAGAGCTATATCACCCTGCTTGGTCGCATCAATGGTTGCTTGATAATGCTCCTGAGCTCGCTCGATGTCATTCACCATGGTCTGAAGAAGATCTGAACACCATTGCTGCTTCTGCTTTCTTGCCTCCTCTTGAGCCCTGACGGTCGCGTCCCGCTGCTCTATCTGCCATTGCTTTAGCTTCTCCTTGCCCTCTCTTCCGGTCGGCACGCCGCTATTGGGTCCAGGGCCCTGAGAAAACAGTCCGGCCTTTTCCGCTGTCGTCCACACCCATGAGGTGGCCTTTACGATAGTGCTTTGCAGCGCTCGCTTGATGGGTTCTTGGGGAACCGTTAGCGAGGCAAAAGTTATCCCGCCTGACGCCACGGCTCTTCCCGCTTCACTCCATGACTGAGCAGTTGCTAGTCGTCCCTCCGCCCAGTAGATGGACATTCCCGCGGAAAACACAGTTCCGACCAAGAGACCAAATGCAGCTCCCGTGGGAACCGTCATTGTGCCCAGGCCGGGAATCACGGCGGGAATGAGGCCAACGGTGGCTCCGGCTAGTCCACCGGTTAAGGGCGCGCTGGCTGCCGCCAATGCAACGTTGTCGCTAAGCCTCGGGTTCCAAAAAACGTCGTGCCACTCTCGACGGCTGTCCTGAAACTTCTGCCAAGCCTTCGAAACCCAACCTGGGGCCCGAGAAGATTCTTGCTCGCCCCGGGCCTTGGCTTGCACGGCAAAGGCAAGGCTGAATAAGCTAGTATGCGTGAAATCCGGCACCAAATTGACTGCTACGACAAGCGCTATCGCTAATAGGGTTTCTAGCCTCATGGTCAATCCTTCTAAAGCACGTGCCAGCCTATCTTATGAGTCTTAAACAAAACGGATAACGATAGGCACTTCCCTTTCCTACACTTTCAGCTGCAATCAGCACCAGAACAATGTTTGCGAGTCCGATTACCATGATCGGAGAAAAACTTCCCGTAACGAATACGGCAAGCACGCAGGGGATTGAGTAGAGGGTCATGGAAATCTGGAAATTCATGGATTCCTTTCCCTGGTGCGCCACAAGTGGCATCTGTCTCCTCTTGATCAACCAGACGGCAAGAGGGCCCAGAATATGGCCCAGGGGAATGCCGAGCGCAGCCGTCAAGGACGCTAGATGACATAACATCCCCCATCTCCGCTCTCGCTGTTCGACCGGGGAGGTCTCCCTGGGAGTTGGGTCACTCGTTGGAACTGTTCCTAGAATCCGAAAAGGTCTCTGCTCACCAGCCTGATCCGAAGCACTCGGACTATCAGCCGGGCTGGTGACACCATCAACTTGAAAGCGTCGGTTCGGTGGCTCCTCGGACATTAGTTCATTCCTTTCAAGCGTTGTGAACGGGAGTTCGGGCATCTACGAGGCGAACTTGCGGTAAACATGGCGCAAACTCCCCTCGCAGTTCCATTACGTCACTTCCGTGATCTCAAACATCTTTTTCTGACTCAGGAGTTCCATCCTCGATTTCGTGGGATCCGGCAGTACCTGTGTATCACATGGGAAGCAACCTCCGCTGAGATTGGCCAGATACCACTCGGTCGCATCCCTGTTGGCAGGGCTCTCCGCATTTGTGATTTCTGGATCAAACTGGAGAGTGCGAATCATGCGAATCACGTGATGACCAAGCCCTTCCGAGATGATCCAGGTCCCGTAGCACCATTTCCCGCCGACGAACCAGTTGGGATGAAAAGGTGCCGGTGTGGTCTGCATGAGGGTCTCGGGAGCCGCTTCTGGGTAGCTCGGCGGCAAGGTCAACAAGATGGTGTGCTCGTCTCGATGGGAGGTTGGTCCCTGACCATTCCGGATGACGGTCCGGACTCTGACTGTAAGTCTGTACGCTTCAACCTGTCTGCCAGTCCCCGAAAGCGCCTCCCACTGAATGATGGAGCCGCGAATATTGAGCATTTCCCGATAATCACTCTCCAGTCGGATGCGTCGGGCCTCCTGCGGTGTTCTCATGACTCCTGCTCCCCACAAGTCACTTATGCTCGGAAAGGAATTCCCGCATCCGTTGCCGGGATTATCCGCAGGACTGCACCCTCTTGCACTCCGGCCTCCACGAAGGATTGGTCGGCGTTCAATTGGGCTCCACCCTTGATGGCCAGATTATACCCCTGTGGATTTCGGGCTATGAAGTCGTTGCCGATAAGCTCTTCGATGGCATCGCCAGCGGTCATCGTCCCATCGATATTGGCGCTGAGCAGCCGACCGTCTGTTGGATGCATGAAACTGACCTTTATGGTTTCCATGGCCGGAACCTCCTGCAAGAATCGAAGTCAAGACAGCCCCCAAGGGCCATCTAGAGACAAGTGGATAGCAGTGGAATCGTCTCGAAATCGCTCTCTTACTCGCTGATCCCCAGAGTCAGGAGTCGACAAACCGACCCTGCCAAGAGGCTGAAGAAGCTGAGGGGAGAGTTCGTTAGCCAAATACTCGGGACCTACGGAACCTGCGCCTAGCAAACGAGGCCCCTGTGCATGGTCCATTCGCTCAGGAAACATCTAGGCGAACCTCCCGCCGTCGCTTCGCGCCATGTTCGGGATAATGCTCTCTCTGTCGCCCGATAGTTCGTAGTAGTGATATCCTCCTGCCTTGTCCCTGACAGCCAAGACTGGCCAGTAAGGGACGCCCAACTCACGTAAGGTATTCCCGAGAATGCGACCGCTTGTTTCGGCCAATCCGAATTCGCTGAGAGAAAGCTTTTGTGTCGGAGCATCCGCCGCAGTTGAATCAATCTTAAAGCTTCCTGGTCTACGGCAGACGTTGCACACGGTCTCCGAGTCATAAATCCTGAATGATGGTCTCAGAAACTCAATGGTTCTTCCACAAACCGAGCATCCAAGGGAGACAACGAAGTCTCTGAACCCCCTGAAATCCAGTACGGACCCTTCGCCGGCGTATTCTGGTCGTGAAACAACCGAAAGAAACTCCTCGAGAGTGACGTCGGTTGAGAGGGGCAAGGGCGAAACAGGATCATAGGAATTGTGCGCCAAGCAGTCCGGCTTGCAGGGCATCCGGTTCACGTCGAAGTCATTGATCGCCCCCTGATAGTAAATCGTGTGCCCCTGGGCCACTCGTTGACCACAGAGCAGTTTCACAGCTTCCTGCACCTGTATTCCCGAGGCGATTGCAGACGCGACTTGCACGGTAGGGACTTTGCCCTCTAAAAACATCTTTCTCTTGAAGTTGTCGCAGGAGTACCTTTCTCTGGCCAGTTTCAGCCGATCATCAGTCAGACTGCACTCGTAGCATGGCCCTGTAGGCGGAACGAAAGATGTTACGTGAATCCCGAGCTCATACATGCCGGCATCTATCCATGGGGTGTTGGCCAACCAACATTGTCTGTTGATTGCCAGCCGAGCCTCTATGTTGTCAAGACATCCCAATACCAGGTCCATATCTCGATACAGGCCTGTACCCAGCTCCCAGACAACATCTCCATGAAACCAGTCGATCCGCGCGTCTTCAACGAGGCACAGCTCCCGGACTCTTTCGGCTGCCACCTCGGCCTTCTTTCTCTCGACGTCCGATTTCCTGAATAGCACCGTACGGCTGAGGTTCGATGTAGAAATGTGGTCGAAGTCGGCGATGAACATACGGCTGAATCCCAACAATGCAAGATTCTTGAGCGTTTCGTTGCCGATCGCCCCTGCCCCGACTATCATTATCCTGGCTTTGGAGATCTTGTCCTGCCTCCAATGAGGAATGCGCTCTTGACGATCGAATGGATTGCTCTCAGGATCGGTAACTGAATCAATCGAGAAGCCACGCATCATTTATTGCCCCTTTGACCTGAACCGCGCAAGAAGAACTAGTCCGTGAGTCGCCTTCATAGGAATGGCACAGAATAACACGCGACCTGAAGACACTCCAATACTTGGGTTGGATTACGTTCTCTGTCAAATCGCCCCCAGAAATCCAATCGGTTGCCCCTGGGGAAGGTATTTGACTCCTTACAACATCCACTATTGAAACAAGGTCAGCCGTTCTCTAGCCTAATCCATCCTTTTCCGGTTCACTGCCAACGCCAGGCCGCCGGAATCTCGATCCTTCCAGGGAACGCGAGGTTGATTTCTCTAATCCATTTCTCGGAGGGTAGCGCGCCTCAAGTTGTCCCTTTTCCAGTTAGGTTAAGCGTGTCACAAAGATGAGTAGTATAATAGCCAAAACGTGCAAGAAATCAAGACAAAAGACGAGCAAACCCATCGTTCACTTTTGCGTTAGCCGTCAGGCGTGTAGGGCATGAGCGTATCGCCCCTCGTGCGGGGGCGTGGATTGAAACTCTCACCGAACCAGGCCCGGGGATGGGTGCGCAGGATCGCCCCTCGTGCGGGGGCGTGGATTGAAACCCATTAAGAGATCACGAGAAACAGGGAAAACGGTATCGCCCCTCATGCCGGGGCGTGGATTGAAACAGTTCTCGGGCCGGATTAAACAAGTTCTTCCTCCTCCGGGTAGAGATCCGCAGCGTATTTCAGTGAAAAGGCAGCCAGGTCTCTTTGATCTTGTTCGCTCCAGGTCTAGCTCCGATCCACGAGTGCCACATTTGATTGGGCCAGATCTTGGAGAATCAGCGCCGCAAGACGAAGCCGCTCCTCCGCCGGCAGCACCTGAACCGTATCCCTGAAGACTTCCTGTGCGGTCAGTGCCATGTGGACTTCTCCCCATTTCGCATCGTACGTCACGGTTTTATGATACCGGAGTGAAGGATAACATACGGTCGCGGATTCCCAGCATTAGCGAGGCCGAGACCAGCACAGAGCCTCACCCGTCGTCCCGGCGTAGGCCTGGAACCAGTCTCTTTTTCCTGGACCCCGGCCTGCGCCGGGGAGACGGCGGGCAGCGCCCGCCCTTG
>JAZDHD010000069.1:0-14039 GCA_043806215.1 Pseudomonadota bacterium
AGGGGATGGGTCAAAAGGTTATTTTTGTAAAAGAAAATGGTTTTTGAAGCTCAGAACTGAAGCCCCAGTAAACGGCGGCCGTAACTATAACGGTCCTAAGGTAGCGAAATTCCTTGTCGGGTAAGTTCCGACCTGCATGAATGGCGTAACGATCTGGGCGCTGTCTCGATCACGGACTCGGTGAAATTGCAGTACTGGTGAAGATACCAGTTACCCGCGACCGGACGGAAAGACCCCGTGAACCTTTACTATAACCTGACATTGGCTTTTAGCTTATTATGTGTAGGATAGGTGGGAGACTATGATCTCATTACGCTAGTAGGCGGGGAGTCAATCTTGAAATACCACCCTTGATCTGTTGGAAGTCTAACCTCAAGCCTTATATCAGGCTTAGGGACATTGTCAGGCGGGTAGTTTGACTGGGGCGGTCGCCTCCCAAAAAGTAACGGAGGCGCCCAAAGGTTCCCTCAGCATGGTCGGTAATCATGCGTAGAGTGTAAAGGCATAAGGGAGCCTAACTGCGAGACAAACAAGTCGAGCAGGTGCGAAAGCAGGGCTTAGTGATCCGGCGGTAGTGTATGGAAATGCCGTCGCTCAACGGATAAAAGGTACTCCGGGGATAACAGGCTTATCTCCGCCAAGAGTTCACATCGACGCGGAGGTTTGGCACCTCGATGTCGGCCCATCGCATCCTGGGGGTGAAGAAGCTCCCAAGGGTATGGCTGTTCGCCAATTAAAGCGGTACGCGAGCTGGGTTTAGAACGTCGTGAGACAGTTCGGTCCCTATCTTCCACGGGCGCAGGATATCTGAGAGGATCTGTCCCTAGTACGAGAGGACCGGGATGGACGGACCCCTGGTGTTCCGGTTGTCGCGCCAGCGGCATAGCCGGGTAGCTACGTTCGGATCGGATAACCGCTGAAAGCATCTAAGCGGGAAGTCGACCTCAAGATGAGATATCCCGGGCTTAGGCCCCTAAAGACCCCTCGAAGATGACGAGGTTGATAGGCCGGGTGTGGAAGTGCGGCAACGCATGGAGCTTACCGGTACTAATAGGTCGTGAGGCTTGATTCCCAAACTCATATATCCTCGATCTCCTATTCGATTGATTAGGGCGGTTCCCTTTTAGGGAACCGCCTTGCCATGATAAACGATTTGATCTTTCCGGTGATAATGGCGGAGGGGCAACACCTGTTTCCATACCGAACACAGAAGTTAAGCCCTCCTGCGCCGATGGTACTGCGTGGGTGACCGCGTGGGAGAGTAGGTCATTGCCGGGATTAGATGGAGCCCTTGCTTCTTTTAGGAGCAGGGGCTTTTCTATTGTTGGGATTGTGAAATGTGCCGTTGTCCCGGTACGCTTTTCCGATAACCCCAAGGAATCTTTTCCTGTGGGGACTGCCCTTGACTTCCCCGGCCTGCCGGGTATTCTGCCGGATTATAGGGGTAGAATTCGAGTAATGGAGGGTGCATGGTGAGTGTTGCTGTCGGTCCCGGCGATGATGTGGAGGCATGGTGCACGCGGTGCCGCATGAATCTCAATCACCGGGTGATTGCCATGGTGGGCCGTGAGATCAAGAGGGTTCATTGTCTCACGTGCGGCGGGGACCATAAATATTATCCACCCAAGTATGAGGGTTCGCCGACAACTGCGAGTCGATCCGTTAAGGCACCGAGTTCCGCCCCTTCGGTTAGGCCGCGGGAAGATCCTGCCGTTAGAGCCGCGAGCGAATGGCGGACGGTGATGAAACATATGCCGGCAGGCTCCATTCCGAGACCGTATCGAGTCTCCGAGTCCTATCGGAATGCCGAGTTTATTCAACACCCTGTCCTCGGTACCGGACGAGTTACGGATATTCTCGGTGCGCAGAGAATCGAGGTCATTTTTGAGGACGGCCGGAAGATTCTTGTCTGCAACAGGAATTAGTGATCAAGGGCGGTCGATGGCCGGCCGGCGAGGCGTGCGCTGCGGGATAAGTGGTCCGGGATGGTGGTGGAAGCACTTCACGGCGTCCCGGGAAACGGGGCAGTAGATTCCCACCATGAAGCACGTCCTTTTTGTACAGTTGCCTCCCCCTCGATTTGTGTTCGAGGAGGCGCCGACGAACATTCCTTTGGCCGCGGGGTTCCTTGTTTCCGCGCTGAGGGATGCGGGCATTCGTGATACGCAATGCGAGATAGCCGGAGCGGAGGTCGTCGACCTCCTCTGCGACCGGGGCATAGAGGAATGGATCGCCTCGAGGCAGCCGGGGGCCGTCGCGTTCAGTCTGTACGTGTGGAACGTTCAGAGGAGCCTGTTCCTCGCTGCGGCCGTGAAGAGACGCCTGCCGGATGTGAGGATCCTTGTCGGGGGACCTGAGGTAACTCCGGATAATACTTGGGTGCAGGCCCATCCGGCGGTTGACGGAGGCGTGTTCGGGGAGGGGGAATCTAGGATCAAGGCCGTTGTTGAAGCAGCGTCGATAGGCAAGCCGCTTGCGGACATTCCCGGTACGTTCCGGAAGAGCCCTGAAGGCCTCCGGGCGAACGAGGAGCGTGTGAAGCCCCGGGATCTCTCGCTCTGTCGGTACCCGTATCTGGACGGGACCATCGGGCCTTCGGCGGACGGCACGCTGTTTGTAGAGACCCTTCGGGGATGTCCGTTCCGGTGTCGGTACTGTTACTATCACAAGGCCTTCGGATCGGTGCGGAGGCATCCGGTTTCTACGGTTCAAGAGGTATTGAGGGGCGCGTATGGAGAGGGTTCCGGTGTTCGGGAGATCTACCTGATGGACCCGACTTTCAACGCGCATCCCGGCTTTTCAAAGCTGCTTCGTTACATGGCATCTCAACGCAGGGGGGAGTATCCCAAACTTCACACGGAGTTACGGGCCGATCTCCTCACGGCGGATCACGTTAAGCTGTTGGGGGACGCAGGGCTTGCAAGCGCGGAAATCGGTCTGCAAACGACGAACCCCGATGCGCTGAATCTCGCGGGCCGTACCGGATCTCCTGAAAACACCGCCCGTGGGGTGGCGCTCCTAAAGGACGCGGGGATCGAGGTTACCACGGGGATTATACTTGGGCTTCCGGGTGATTCTCCCCGGGGATTCTCCGCCACATTGAAGTGGCTCAGGGATACCGAAGCCTATTCCGTGGTTCATCCCTTTGTCCTGTCGGTGCTTCCGGGGACCGACTTCAGGGCACGGGCCGGCGAGCTGGGGTTGAACCATCATCGGCGGCCGCCGTACTACGTGAGATCAACCGGGAGTTTTGGTCCGGACGATCTGCGCTCCGCTCTCCTCGAGTGCGAAGACACGTTTGGAATTGAAATGGACGCCATTGCGCCTCCATCGCTCGTAGACCGGGGGAAGGCGGTGATTCGTCGGCCCGGGGATGCGGATTACGTCAGCAAATGGATCGTGAACCTCGATTCGGTCATGCCTTCGCGAATCCCCGGAAGTCTTTTGTCCAAGGCTACGGACCCATTTACTTTTTGGTTCAGAGGCCGAAGGTTGGAAGATTCGGAGACCGCTGCACTCGGCATGCTGAATGACTTCGCAGAAGCCAACCCTCACGCGGTCGTGCACGTGGTCCTGGAATTCGACACACTACCCGGAAAAACTTTTTTTGATAAGGCGGTCGGCGTTTCATCCTACCCCGGCTCATATCTGAACAGGCTCTACAGGCCCTTGTACGGCGAAGGCGCAGTAGTGACGCCGGTCTTCCAGATCATTTGGCCCGATCCCGGTCTGTCCCGCGTTCGCGAGACGGTTCAGGCGGCATACGGATCCGCGGTCACGGTGGTTTGGGATCAGGTTGAAGTGCATCTGGAAAGATTGTTGAATGCCGAAGCGCCTCTGCTCATATCATGGTCTGAATCGGAGAGCGGATACCGGAAAGACGAAATCTTCCGAATTCTTTACGAGATTGGGAACGCGTATCCCGAGGAGATCCGTTTCAGGGACCCGTTGCTTCAGGACCATTGGGAGCGCCTGACCAGAAAACGTCAGCCTGCCGCCATGCCGGCGGAATCGATCCTTGTCACGGAATGACGGGGACTTCGTAGATCTGCCGAAGTGCTTCATTTCATAAGTTCCGTCACACATTGTCGTCTCTTTGCCATGTTGGGTGCCTCCGAGAAGAATATCCGGGCACGGAGGCCCGGGCTACGAAGAACAGAGACCAAGCCGGTCGTCTACCGTGGGACGGGCGTCCCTGCCCGTCATCTTCCGGGGCTCAGGTCGTGCGACCGTATTTACGCCATAGAACACTAAGAGAAAATGCACGCGGCCGGGGGGGGGATAGGGAGACTGCGACGAGTATCCCCGCCCATGGTTTCATGTCCGTTCCAAGGTTAAAAACCTCGCGCGGAAGCTGTTCCAATGTATTGGTTTACCATTACAAATGAGTGTCAATATTTTGCGGAATGAATACTTCCGCTTCAATTTCGCACCGTGCGGCAAGCACTCATCCTTGACTTTTCCATTTAAATCAGGTATGTTAGCGCGGAAATAAGTTCGACACAATTTGGATTTGCTTTTATCTTTCCATGGGATGGGTGTGACTCTGCTATGAACTCATTCAAGTCAGTGGGGAATTTTCCCTCGGTTGTGCCTATTCTTCCCTTGAGGGATATGGTCGTTTTTCCCAATGTGATGATCCCGCTTTTTCTTAAGGGATCTCGTGTAGTCAAGCTCGCCGAGTCGGTTGTCGGCGGCGAAAACTTGGTGGGACTTTTCTACCAGAAGGCCGGGAATCGCGTTGCCCCGTCACGCGAAGAGATTTCCATGGTGGGGACCTTGGCACGCATACAGCAGGTCGTCCGCCTGGAGAGCGGTGGTGTGAAGGCGATTGCCGACGGCATCTGCAGAATACGCTTGATGAGGCAGATCCAGCATGAGCCTTACCTGACGGGAGAGGTAAGCCCTGTCGCGGAAGAATGTGAGCCCCAGGAGCTTACCGAGACATTTGTGCGGAGTGTGGCAACGCTTTTCAAAGTGACCCTGAGCCTCGGCAGGCCCATGAGCGATCAGTCCATGGCAATGATCGAGCGGGCGGAGGATCCGGGCAAACTGGCGGACCTCATCGCAGTGTACTTGTCTCTTAAGGCCGACGCCAAACAGGGCCTTCTGGAGATCGAAGACCCCTTGGTACGCCTGAAGAAGGTCTTCTCATATCTCCACGCGGACGTGTTGACCCTTCAACCGAGGCTCAAAGCCGGAGCCGACGCGTCTCAAGCGGCAGTTGCCCACAGGCGCCAAAAGGAACTGGGCCTCCGGCAACAAATGCGCTCCATCCAGAAGGACTTGGGATCGCAGGATGAGGATCACAATTCGGAAATAAAGGAATTTCACGAGAAGATCCGAGAATCGGGGATGTCCGACGATGCGGTTGAAGTCGCCACCCGAGAACTTCAGCGCTTGGAAAGAATACCGCCTCACTCACCGGAATACATAGTCTCGCGAACATACTTGGAGGTGCTTACCGGGCTGCCCTGGTCCGAAACCACCGAAGATCGACTGGATGTGACTCAGGCTCAGAGAATACTCGACGAGGACCATTATAACCTCACTCAAGTCAAAGATCGCATTCTCGAATTTCTGGCGGTTCACAGTCTCCGAGATACCAACCGAGGGCCCATATTGTGCCTGCAGGGTCCTCCCGGCGTAGGAAAAACATCGCTGGGGAGATCGATTGCGAGGGCGCTGGGCAGGAAATTCATCCGAATGTCGCTGGGCGGCGTACGGGATGAGGCCGAGATCCGCGGCCATCGGCGCACCTATATTGGAGCCATGCCCGGACGCATCATGCAGGAGATACGGAGGGCCGGGTCGAGGAATCCCGTCTTCATGCTTGACGAGGTGGACAAGATCGGCAGGGATTTTCGAGGGGATCCCGCCTGTGCGCTTCTCGAGGTCCTTGACCCGGAACAGAACAGAAGTTTCAGCGATCACTATCTGGACGTTCCTTTTGACCTCGGTAACGTCATGTTCATCGCAACCGCCAACCAGTTGGATCCCATTCCCGCGCCCCTGCGCGACCGTATGGAAGTCATACGGATCCCGGGGTACACTGAGGAAGAAAAGGAACGGATTGCGCATCTGTTTCTCGTGGGCAAGGCTATGGAGGAAAACGGAATAGGCGAGTATCCCGTGAAATTCTCGGAAGAAGCCCTCCGTCTACTCGTTCGGGCATACACCCGCGAAGCCGGAGTGCGTAACCTCGAAAGAGAAATCGGCTCGGTCTGCCGGAAGATCGCCCGCGAAGTAACGCAGAACCGGCCGGTTAGAGAAGAAATTCTTCCTGAAACGGTTGAGGAACTTCTCGGCCCGCCCCGGTATTATTACGAGATCGCCGAAGAGCAGAACCAGGTTGGTATAGCCACGGGCCTGGCATGGACCGAGGCCGGGGGCGATATCCTATTCATTGAAATTACGGGATTCAAAGGCGGCAAAGAACTCACCATGACCGGCTCTCTGGGCGAAATCATGCAGGAATCGGCCAGGGCGGCCTTGAGTTACCTGAAGAATACCCATACCCTCTACGGCATCGACCCGGAATTGCTGTCTCAGACGGATCTGCATATCCATGTGCCGGCGGGGGCAATCCCCAAGGACGGTCCTTCGGCGGGGATAACCATCGCGGTGGCTCTGGCTTCCTTTTTCACCGGCATACCTGTACGTCGGGATGTGGCGATGACGGGCGAACTCACCCTGAGGGGCCGGGTCCTTCCCGTGGGAGGAGTCAAAGAGAAGCTCCTGGCCGCACTGAGATCCCAGGTACGCGAGGTTATACTCCCGCAGAAGAACCAAGCCGGCCTGAGCGATTTACCCGAGTATGTAACCGAAGGGATGACGATACACTTTGTCGGCGATGTGCACGAGGCGATCCGTATTGCTCTGGAGTCCATTCCCGGTCCCTTGAGTTGCACCGAAGTGCCCGATCAGCCTTATCTGCCGCTTTTTTCAAGCGGGCAAACCGGGTATGCGCTGAAAACGCGGTGACCACCGGTGTTCGTCTGCCGAATGATACGGCGGCCGTTGCAGGCTTTGCGACGAGCCGCCGTTTTGTATTCCTGCCCGGGAAAGCGCATTCTGTTTTCAATTCCCAGGAGCGGTACTTAGGGACTGTCCCAGAATAGGTGTCACAATTGTCCAAGGACAGCTCGGCGCTCAAGGGCAGCAAACACTGCCTGCCCGCACCATCGGATGGAACCGATACGGTTAAATGTGGACAGGCACTTAGTGTCTGTCCCAAAACAAACTTTGCAAGCAGCAATCGGGGGACACGATTCCGAGTTTTGCGAGGTCGCATGGCGCCGTTCGCAAAATCGGATCATGTCCCCCGATTGCCGGCGGCCCCCACGGTCATACCACTGAACCGAGAGGCCCCAGGGATGATGGGCTTATTGGGTGACAGACCCTCAGAGCCGTTCCCCCCCGTGGGCGCCCTCCGTTGGCCGCCGTTCTTGCACCAATAAACACTACCTGGGACGGCCGTTGACATACCTGTCACACCGAGTTCTTCCTGATGTCGGTTATCGTAGGGATTGGTAAGAATTAGTAAATAGAATACTCATCTATTGACTCTACCGGATAGTCAGGGGTATAAACTTACCAGTTCCGTCGAATCGTATCTTACTGTTCCCGCGGATCTCCTATGAGCAAAGACCTGATGACCACGAAAGAAGTGGCCGCATTCCTCGATGTCAATGAAAAGCAGGTTTACAGTCTTATCGCCGAGAAGGGCCTGCCCGGAACCAAGGTTACGGGAAAATGGCTGTTCCCCAGGCGTCTCGTCGAGCAATGGCTCGACGGACAAACCATCAACTATCCGCAGCTTCCGAATCCCTTGGCCGATTATGACGGACTGCTCATTATTGCCGGGAGCAATGACCTGCTGTTGGACCGTGCCATTTCACTGTACAATGAACGGTATCCGGAGCAGTTGGCGGTGTTCGGCAACCTCGGCAGCATGGGAGGCTTGCGGGCCATGCGGAGGAACCTTTGCCACATGGCTTCCAGCCACCTCCTGCAAGCCGACGAGGAAGACTACAATTTCGGCTTCGCTCTTGATGAGCTGGCCGAACTTCCGGCAGTGGTGAACTTCTGTCGCCGCGAGCAAGGATTGCTCACGGCAAGACACAATCCTCTGGGGATCCGGACGATTTCCGATTTGGGAAGACCGGGTGTGCGGATCGTAAATCGGGGTATCGGCACCGGAACCCGAATGTTGCTGGACCGCGAGTTGGAAAAGGCCGGCATACCGGGCCACTCAATCGAAGGCTACGGCAAGACGGCGCCACGTCACCTGGATGCGGGCCTCGAGGTGCTTGCCGGAAGGGCCGATGCAGCGCCGGGCATTCGGGCGGTGGCCGGTTTGCTGGATCTGGACTTCATTCCCCTGCGTTGGGAACGCTTCGATCTTCTCATCTCCAAGGCCCGCTACTTCGATCAAGAAATACAGCTCTTTCTCGGGCTCCTGTATGGGAAGCAGTTCACGGACATGGCAGAGACCCTGCAAGGATATGACTTGAGCAGCAGCGGGAAGATCGTCTACCCCGGGGAATTGGAATCGAGATGAGATAGGCGATGATTTGAGGCTTACGGAGCAAGGTTGCCCAAGGATGTCGCACGATTTAAAACAAAGGAGGACAACAAATGAAAATGACGGCGGGACTGACAGTCGCACTGTCGGCGGTAATACTGATGATTGCGCCGGTTCATGCGGAAAAGCAGCTCAAAATGAGCACCACCACGAGCACTCAGAATTCGGGGCTCCTCGAAGCTCTGCTTCCCCCCTTCGAGAAGGCGAACAACGTGAAGGTGGCCGTATTGGCCGTGGGAACCGGAAAGGCCCTGAAGCTCGGAGAGAACGGTGATGTGGACGTGGTGTTTGTCCACGCAAGGGCGGCCGAGGACAAGTTTGTTGCCGCCGGATACGGAGTGGACAGAAAAGATGTGATGCACAATGACTTTGTCATTGTAGGGCCCAAGAGCGACCCGGCAAAGGTCAAAGAAGCGAAATCGGCTTCCGAAGCGTTCAAGAGGATTTCAGAAGGAAAAGCCCCCTTTGTGTCGCGAGGGGACGATTCCGGAACCGACAAGAAGGAAAAAGCAGTCTGGAAAACTGCCGGAATCAAACCCGAGGGAACTTGGTACCTTCAGGCGGGTCAAGGAATGGGGCCCGTCTTGCTCATGGCTTCCGAGAAGCAGGGATATACGTTGAGCGACAGAGGCACATACATCGCCTATGAAGACAAGATCAATCTTCCCATACTCCTGGAAAGCGACAAAGTTCTGTTCAATCCCTACGGGATAATGGCTGTGAACCCGAAGAAACATCCCACGGCTCAGTATGAGTTGGCCAAGAAGTTCATCGACTACGTTACGGGACCGGAAGGTCAACGGATCATAAACAATTACAAGAAGAAGGGGAAACAACTGTTCTATTCGGATGCGGTTAAGAATCCCTAATGAGTTGTCAACGCCGAGGCAAAGCGTCGGCGGACGGAAGGGTGACACCCCGCAGCTCAGTTTTCAGAAAGGCGAACGTTAAGTGTCGCTCCTTGAATACTGCGGACGCCTTCACGTTTGTCATTGCGAGCCGTAGGGGTAGGCCCCCGTGCCTACCCTGGGCGGCCACAGGGGGTCGCCCCTACGGGAGGGCACGGCAATCTCAGCCTTTCATGAAGCATTGAGATTGCCCCCCGAACCAGAGCCCCTTCAGGGCTAACCGGCCTGTCATGGCGGTTTATCGGAACCGGCACGGAGTAGCTTTGAATTTTCTTTTCGATGCAGCCCGCAGTGCCGCGAACCTCATTTTCGGGTTCGACCCGGAGGTTTACCTCATTGTCTGGATTTCCCTCAAAGTATCCGGGATTGCAACCTTTCTCGCCGCCGTCGGCGGCGTTCCTTTTGGGATGCTGCTTGCACTCCGGCAGTTTCCGGGCAAGCAGGGATTAATCCTGGTTTTGAACACGCTCATGGCACTACCCACGGTGGTGGTGGGACTATTCTTCTACGCTCTGTTGAGCCGCAGAGGCCCTTTGGGGGACCTGGGTCTCCTGTTTACTCCGGAAGGGATGGCCATAGGACTTCTGGTTCTTTCATTGCCCATTGTGGTGAATCTGACCTTGGCGGCGATCCAGGGAATGGATCCACGCTTGTTTCTCACCTGCAAACTGCTCGGAGCAGGCCCGTTTCAGCAGGCATTGATGATCATGCGGGAGGCCCGGTTCGCCGTAATGGCGGCCGTAGTAATCGCATTCGGAAGGGTTATTTCAGAGGTCGGGATAGCCATGATGCTCGGAGGAAACATCAAAGGATTCACGAGAACCATGACAACCGCCATAGCGCTGGAAACGAGTAAAGGAGAGTTTGAATTGGGTCTGGCATTGGGAGTTCTCCTCTTGATGACGGCGTTTATCGTTAATGCGCTCCTCTTTTTCTTTCAGCGGGGAAACGGATGATACCGGCATATCGTATGAAACGGATCTCTTTCCACTACGGGCAGAGTCCTGTTTTGAACGTGAGCGATCTGGAAATCGCGCCGGGGGAGATCGTTGCGCTTGCCGGTCCCAATGGAGCGGGAAAGACGACGTTACTCCATATTCTGGCTTTTGTGGCATTTCCGAGCAGCGGAGAGATCTTCTTTTTCGACGAAAGATTGGAGAAGCACAATGTCATTTCCTTCCGGCGCCGCGTCGGCCTGCTGCTTCAGAACCCCTACCTCTTCAATGCCACGGTAATGAAGAACATCATGTGGGGACTGAGATTAAGGGGCCATTCACGCACAGCCGCCCGTGAAAAGGCTTCCAGATCGCTCCAACGGGTAGGATTGTCCGGGTTCGAGTACCGTGATGCACGAAAACTCTCCGGTGGGGAAACTCAGAGAGCGGCACTATCCCGGGCATTGGCTCTTGACCCAAATGTGCTCTTGCTCGATGAGCCTGCCAATCACATGGATCGTGAAAGCATTGAACGGACGCTGGAAATGGTCCGGGAGTACAATAGGAACCACGGCACCACGATTGTACTGACGACACACGACATCCCGAAGGTGCGGCACATGGTGCATCGCGTTATCTACCTGCTGCACGGGGAGGTTGTTCCCTCGCTGCCCGAGAACCTCTTCTCCGGGAAACTCCTGGAAGACGGAACGGTCTTTCAGACAGGGAAGATCTCGGTCAAACTTCCGAATCCTGTACACAAGGGTTCCCACGTAGCCGTCGATCCAACCAAGATCGAAATCCGGACGACGGTATCTTCATCCGGTCCGCCAAACTCGTTCAACGGCCGGATAGTCTCGCTGGTAGGCGAGAACGGCTTCGCCTTGATCGGCATTGACGCGGGCGAACGTTTCCAAGTACGGGCACGGTCCGATTCTTCCTTCTTGAGCGATCTTCATCTCGGCAGACATGTGAGTATTACTCTCCAATCAGACGGCATCTTCGTTTTCTGACCGCACCTCCGTTGCACTTGAAATTCCGCCGCCGGCCTGCCATATTGGAATCCGGAAATACAACCGGGCGGAATTACCGTGAGCAGCAGCCGTTCATGGAATTCCCGTGCGATTTTGATCGAGGGATTGAGGCTGGAGAATAAGCCGGCATGTTGACGTCAGATATCATAACGATTTCCCTTCGTCAGCTTTACAGGAACCAACGGCGGTACAAGAGCGTTATTATCGGCATAGCGCTCGGTATTGCAGGATTCGTGACGGTGTTGACAATGGGCGATTCAGTGGAATCGGATCTTGGCCACAATCTCGAACTGTTGGGCAGTGCAACCATTGTCAAGGCCACGTACGATTATGACCGGATGAAGCGCTGGCATCACGGTCAGTACTATGAAAGGGACGTAGAGCATCTCCGGAAACTTCCCGGAGTCAAGTCCGTATCTCCGGCGGTGTGGAGCGGTTCGCAATTCTTTGCCTACGGCGACAAGAAATTACGGGGAAGACTCTTGGGGGTGCAGGGCAATTTCTTCGAAACCATCCATATTCCCGTTTCCAGCGGACGACAGCTCAATGAGGCGGATGATGCTCATCGGAGAAGCGTGTGCGTCGCAGGCCCGACGATCATAGAAACTCTGTTGCCCAAAGGAACCGATCCAATCGGGAAAAAGCTGTTCGTAGGCGGCCACACCATGGAGATCATCGGCATAATCGGCGGCGTCGAAGACAAGAGCCTGCTGGAGAGCATTCTCATTCCCATGTCGGTTGCGCGAAGCAGAATTGACAAGATGTACGAGATCAGAGACATTTACGTAAGAGCCAAGGACTGGGATGTGGTTCCCAGTCTTCAGGAGTCCATACGAAAGGTGCTGGTTGCCAACCAGCCGGGATACTCCGAAGCCATGGAGGTTAAGTACTACCCGGAAAGGATCAGCACCATAAAGAGTGCCGTCCTGCTGGTGAAACTGTTTCTCTATGCAGCGCTGGCCGTTACGCTTCTTCTGGCCGGGCTGGGAATCACGAACGTAATGCTCGCCGCCGTAAGAGAGAGAACTACGGAAATCGGGCTTCGAAAGGCAGTTGGGGCTACGGAACGGATGATCATGAGTCAATTCCTCCTGGAATCGGTTGCAATCAGCTTGATGGGAGCATTCGTGGGAATCCTGGTCGGTTTCATTTCCGTGGAGGCCCTTAAGAGAGTGATGAATACGACGCCGGCCTATGAAGTCTTCGTGGCGAGTCTCATAGGCGGAGTCGTTTTCAGCGTGCTGTTGGGGATAGCTTCGGGATATTTGCCTGCAAGAAAGGCAAGCCGTCTGGACGCGGCGGATGCCATGAAGTTCGAATAGCCGCGTTCGTCCGTTACCTGTGTGGTAAGACGTCGAAATACCGTGTAGAGAGGCGTAGCGTCGGGAGAAGGTAATTCATTATGAGACAAAAGAGACAATCGGTGATTCCGTTCATTCGACAAGTGAACATGAAGGCCTATCTCAACGCGGCCTTAAACTACTGCGAAGGGATTTTGAGGCATCCGTCCCCGAGGAGTTATCCGGTCAACCTGGACATCATACTGACGAAAGCATGCAATCTGCGATGCACGTTCTGCGTCTCTTACAGTTCATTGACCGGTGAACGCTGGATGTCGTTCGACCTTTACAAACGAATTGCCGAAACCCTTTTCCCCACGGCCCACGGCATCTTCATTTGTTCCGGAGGAGAGCCGTTTCTGTATCCGCAACTCCGGGATGCGCTGAAGCTGGCACGCCGTTACGGCACCCGGACCACCATGACAAGCAATGGGATGTTGATCGGTGAGGAAGCGGCCAACTGGTTGGTAGAGGACCAAACCTTGCACGAACTGTGCATTTCCTTTGACGGATCCAGAAAGGAGACACTCGAACGGATACGGCGCGGTGCCAACTACGACACGATTCTCGGGAACATCGAGCGACTGGCATATCTCAAGGAGAAGCGGAATGCAGTGTATCCGAGATTATGGTTCCGCTTCGTAATAATGAAAAGTAATGCGCACGAGTTACCGGAGATGTTCAAGATCTGCTCTACGCATGGTCTCTACAAGGTGGTCGTGAAGTATTTGAACGTCACCAACGACATCGACTTTGACCAATCTCTCTATAACCATCAAGAACTGGCGGAAGAAGTCTTTGCCGAGGCACGGCGGCAAGCCAAGGAACATGGCGTCCAAGCAGTCCTGCCTCCCTTGCCCGGCAAGGATGGGTCTTGGAGAAGATGCCTCAACCCCTGGCAGTTCGTGCAGATCGATACCGACGGTTTTCTGAGGTTCTGTTATAACTCCTGGCGCCAGCGTATCGGAAACTTCCACGACGGATTCGAAAACATCTGGAACGGCAACGACTACCGGCGCATTCGGACTACGTTGGACTCCCGGAACCCCTACTATCCCTACTGCGCGTACTGTGTTGTCCGTAATGGGTTCAACTCGGAGAGTGCCCACTATCAGAAGCTGCATCCGGAGGCGTACGTTATTCCCGGTCTCGAAAGCTGGCAGATCCCCTTCAACGAACGCATCGAGGAGAACGTCGCGTCGTTCAGGCAGGCGGGGAAGGCCAGATCGACTTAG
>JAZDHD010000070.1:0-23675 GCA_043806215.1 Pseudomonadota bacterium
ATTTCCTTTCTGACGTCCGTCACCGTGGCTCCCATCACCACCACGATACGGGCTATCCCATCGGAGGTGCCCCTGTCTCAGGCGGACGGCATGTTCACTACGTGTGCGGTGAATCTGGACAACATCCAAACCGTTCAGAAGTCAAGAATGGGAGGCTTTATTACCCATCTTTCGCATCAGCCGATGCGCAAGGTCAAGCGGGCCGTGGAGTTCGCTCTGGGTTTTGACGCGCTGTGGTAAGGGGACTTCCGAGGACATTTGTCAATTCACTCGATTGTTGCTCACGGAAGTTGGTGTTTTCCCGTAACCTGCACCGAACACTCTCCCACGGCCGACAGGAGGAGACGGTGGACGAGTCCATGAGCTTCTTGGGAATCGACTCCCCAACGGATGCCGAGCAGGCAACCAGGCGAGATTATCCGCGTATGAGGACGCAGGCGGCCGACACGGCTGAAGGCGGCAACTCGGGGCCTTCCCCGCGGGAAAGTACGACACGCTATAAGGAACTCGTCATGGCAATTCCGGACGGAGTCGTCGCGTATGATCCCCAGGGCAGGGTCACGTACGTCAACGACGGATTTGTTCAGATCTTCGGATGGACGGCGGAGGAGCTTGTCGGTCGATCCATAGATTTCGTTCCCCCTGAAGAGGCGGAGAGAACCCGTGAAGCATGGGAAAAGACATTTGAGGGAGAGAAGGTCCTCTTTGAAACGCGGAGGCGAACTAAGTCCGGCCAATTATTGGACATTCAGCTTAGAACCGCGATTCTGCACAACCTTGACGGCACCATCGCGGCGAGTATCGTCATTCACCGGGACATTACGGATCGCAGAAAGGCCCATAAGGAATTACAACGAGCCCACGACGACCTCGAAAAGCGCGTCGAAAAGCGTACAAGAGAGCTTGCCGCAACCAACGAACGGCTCAGAAAAGAGATTGCCGACAGAAGAAGTGTCGAGGAGAGACTCAAAGAGAGTGAATATCGTCAAAGGATGTTGGTGGAAAACGCGCCGTTGGGGATAATCTGGTGTGACCTGGCGGGCCGGGTTTTTCAAGCCAATCAGAACCTGTTGACCATTCTGGGATTGTCGTCTCTTGATGAAGCGCACGCAATCAACGTGTTCACATTCCCGCCTCTGGTAACTGCGGGCATTTCCGCGGAAATGAAGATTGCCGTTGAATCCGAGGGGACAAGGGTGTGTGAGCGGCCATACCCGGCAATGCACGGAGAGACGGTCCAGCTGCGCGTGCATATTGTCCCGACAAGGGACGGAGCCGGCGGCATCGACGGAGTCCAGGCCATTGTAGAAGACATCACCGAACGGAAGAAAGCGGAGTCGGCATTATGCGAGAGTGAGGACCGTTTCAGGGCCGTATTCGAAACCGCGCAGGACTGTATTTTCATCAAGGATCGGGATTTTGTCTATAGCCACGTGAATCAGGCGTTTCTCAAGGCTCTGGAACGGTCGGAAGATCAGGTTGTCGGGAAAACGGACAATGATCTGTTCCCAATGAATGAAGCAGACTACATCAGAGACCTGGAACTCCGCGTCATGGAGGGACAGGTCATGGAAGCGTCCTACAATCTCTCGACCCGGCGCCAACCCAAGACGTTTCATTGCATTCGAGTTCCGTTGAGACAGACATCGGGAGAGACCATCGGGATTTGCGGGATTGCCAGAGATGTGACCGAACAGAAGGCCTTGGAACGCAGGTGCCCCCACCCGGTGGGACAGTTTGGATCGGTCGTCATGGAAGCGACACTGGAACACCTGCGCCTGGCGGCCGCCAGTGACAGCATCGTTCTTCTCCTGGGGGAGAGCGGCAGTGGAAAGGACTTCCTGGCCAAATTCCTCCACGACCATTCGCGTCGGTCCGGAGGTCCGTACTTTGCCATCAACTGCGCAGCGCCGGCCGCATCCGTTGCGGAATCCGAGTTCTTCGGCCATGAACCTGGTTCCTTCACCGGGTCCCGCGGCAGAAAACGCGGACTCTTGGAAATGGCTGAAGGCGGCACCCTGTTGTTAAACGAAATCGGCGAACTGTCTCAGGAACTCCAGGCGAAGCTTCTCACGTTCCTGGATACCCACTCGTTCACCCGTGTAGGGGGGGAAAAGAACGTCAAGGTGAACACCCGGATCGTCGCGGCCACAAACCGGAACCTTGAAAGTGAAATGGCTGCCGGCAGGTTCAGGCAAGACCTGTTCTATCGTCTGAATGTTATGGCGGTCCGAGTGCCCTCGTTGCGGGAAAGGAAGGAAGACATACCGTTTCTCACAAGGGATCTGGTGGAAAGCCTCTCCAGGAAGCTTGGAAGAGCCGTTCCTCCCGCGGTGGACGACTCCGCGTTGGAGGTGCTCGCTCAGTACGAGTGGCCCGGAAACGTCCGGGAACTTAGAAACATACTGGAGAGAGCCCTGATACTCTGTCGATCCGACGTGATCAAAGCCGAACACGTCAGTGTCCCGAAGACAAGGCAAAGAACGGAGACGAATGAGAAAGAGATTCCCGTTTCCGTGAACCTGACGGATCACAAGAATATGAACGAGGCTCTTGAGAGTGCCAAGCGGCTCATGATCGTCTCGGCCTTGAGGCGCTGCAAGGGAAACGTGTCGGCCGCGGCCCGGCTGCTGGGCATTTCCCGCGATGCCCTGCGCTACCACAAGAAGGCGCTGGAGATATAGTGCCGCTCCTTGAATACTGCGGACGCCTTCACGTTTGTCATTGCGAGCCCGAGGCTTTGGGAGGGCGTGGCAATCTCAGCCTTTCACGAGGCATTGAGATTGGTTTCCCGCGTTCTGCGCGGGACTGCGCTCCTCGCAATGACAGGAACGACCGGCGGGATCCTTGATGAACCGGGTTAGGATTACCGCGAAATTCAAAGCGCGTCACCCTAGACTGGTAGTACAACCCCCAATATTCCCCTTCGGTGGTGGGGGATTTTCACCACACTAACCGACCGAAATGCGTATTAATTCAGTGATACGGGGGAGTCCTGGGGGAATTACCCCCATGGCGACCGCCTGCGCCGTGTCTTTCGAACGCACACCCCTCTTTCAGTGATGGGCACTTAACCATTTGAAATGCCCGGCCTATTTGGCTCTTCCGCCGAATCGCCCCAAATGGCATTAAATTTGCTACTAGGATCGTCAGGATGTAATGGTGCCGAGTAAGGGTGATGTGATTACCGGGCGACGGGAACCGCTGCGGAGTTAAGAGACAGGAGGTAGTGCTCCTTATCCAGCCCTGTGCACTGCATCATAGCAACCCCATCCGACGGTCGCCCCCCTCACAAGCGAGAGGGGGGGCGACTCATTTTCGCTAAACCACATTCCGCCCAGTACCTACTGCGACAAGCCTCGTAAAGGCACAATGAAGCATGAAGGTCGTTGCCCGTTGTCATGCCCGGCACGGCTTCGCCTTTGCAGTGGAGTACGCCGGGTCTGATCCCCGCGGACACGAAGAGGAGAGAGAAATGCAATCCGAGACCGGGAAACAAGTCAAGATCTTTGACATTACCTTGAGAGATGGATCACAAAGCAAAGTGGCTACACGGATAAGGATCGAGGATCTCCTCAAGATTGCGGCCGGATTGGCGGACAGCGGCATTTATGGTGCCGAAACCTGGGGTGGAGCCACGTTTGACGTGTGTGTGCGGTACCTCAAGGAGGATCCGTGGGAGAGGGCAAGAAGGCTAAAGGAAGCCATGCCAAAAGTGCAGAGCATGATGCTGATCCGGGGCCAGAACCTGGTAGCCTATTCGAATTTTGCCGACGATCTGGTCTGCAAGTTCGTCGAGACATCCGCTCGAAACGGCATAGACGTGTTCCGCATATTCGATGCGCTGGACGACGTCAGGAATCACGAAACCGTTATCAAGGCGGTCAAGCGCGTCGGCAAGATTGCCGAAAGTGCGGTCTGTTTCACCATAAGTCCGGTGCACACGCTCGAGAAGTTCATCGCAAAGGCCAAACAGTTGGAGGACAAGGGAGTCGACCGGATCGCAATCAAAGACATGGCCGGACTCCTCGATCCCGCCACGGCCTATGAGTTGGTTTCAGGACTGAAGAAGGCGGTACGCGTTCCCATTCATCTGCACACCCACGACAATTGCGGCATGGGCATGATGTCGATTCTCAAGGCCGTGGAAGCCGGATGCGACATGGTCGACTCGGTGCTCAGCCCCTTCTCGGGGGGAACCGGACACCCATGCACCGAATCGCTGGTCTATTCACTCCACCGTCTCGGGTACGAGACCGGCTGCGATCTGGGGAAACTCACGAAAGCCGCGGAAGAAGCCAAGAAAGTCAGGTCGCTGTACAGTGATTTTGAAGCCCCGTACAGCGGCGTGGACTGCAAGATGTTGGTCACTCAGATCCCGGGAGGGGTCATGTCCAACCTCAGCAGCCAGTTGAGGCAACAGCAGGCCCTGGAAAGGCTTGACGAGATCGTCGACGAGATTCCAAGGGTGAGGGAAGACCTTGGCTGGATCCCGCTGGTCACGCCGACGTCCCAGATCGTCGTTTCCCAGGCAACGTTCAATGTCCTCCTCGGCCGTTACAAGATCATAGCCAACCATACCGCAAATCTCCTCAAGGGCATGTACGGCGAGACACCCGCGCCCGTGAACAAGGACCTCCAACAGAGGGTCCTCAAGGGGGAACATCCCACGACCGTGCGGCCGGCGGAACTGATCCCGCCCATGTGGCCGGATCTTGAAAAGAAGTTTCCGTACCTCAACGAAGAGGACATCTTGATTCACGCAATATTCCCCCACGAAGCTGCCGCATATTTTGAAGCCGTGAGGAAGAATTAGTCGCAATGCTTACGGCCTTCCGATTGCCGGCCCATGAAATGGGGCGTACCGGGTACACTTCTCGGTGGAGGACTTTGACGGCAACCGCTTTCAGTTTCCCAAGTGCTCCATGGCGCAAATACGTTGTCGTGTTCGTGTGAAGGCCCGGTAGCGTCCCTGCAGGGCGCTCCTGGAAAAGAGACCGGCACGGAGGCCGGCGCTACCAAGACACAGACGGTGTACGTTAATGTGTCACCGTATGTACGCCACGGAGCACCAAGACGGCGGATTCATCAAGTTTCGTCCGCGAAGGGGTTTCGTGCCATCCGGCACGTGCAGTTGCCTTCGTCGCCGCTGTTCCATTGATTGATCAGCGTCTTCAGGCCGTTCCTGTCGAGGTCCAGGAGTTTCTTGACGCCTCCCTGGGTGATTAGGCGCATCTTGTACGCGAAGAATACGGCTTCTTCCAGGAGTGCAGGTGTGAACGGCAGCCGTTCTCTGAGGAAACCGTGCCTGTCCAAGAGTCTCAAGACCTCGTCGTATGCCGCGTTCGATTTCTCCGTGGCTGCTCTTGTCTCCATCAAAACTCTCTCACAGTGTACGACATGGATGTGTCTCCGGGATTCCGGTCGCTCCCGGAGCAATGATACCAGTATATAACTGAAGGTCGGCCGTGTCGCAACGGGTGCGGGGGTCGGCCGGAGCCATGAAGACTTTTCTCAATCTTTAACGGGCTCTCTTCCCGGAAGCCGTACACATGCAGAAGAGATCCTTCATCATGCCGGCCCGTCCGCCTGCAAAACCTGCCGAGACCTTGCCGGCTACCTTCGCATGGCGCCACGGATCAAAGGGAGACCTGGTTTGAGCGCACACCGTCTTGAGCAATTCCCGGCTGAATTCGTGGGAAAGCGTTACCGTCCGCAGTGCCTCCAAAATGCAGTTGGACGCGTTCACCAGGCACACGGTTACCGGAATGCCCCCGGTGAGACCATGCAAATCATGCCATGGATCGGGCCGCATCACCGGAGCATTGATCCACCAGTTGTAATATGACGCGCTCCAGGGAAGCCGTCCGAATTTTGCCGGAATGAAAAGCGTCTCCTCTTTGAGAAGCAGGCCGAATACCGCCTCGTGCCCTTGAACGGCCTCGATTTCCCCGCGGTCGGGCCTGTCTACGCTCAGAATCAGTGTGTGCCCGCCGGGCGTGTAATTGTAGCGCGTCTCTTCACCGATACCGGCAAGTCCTTGAATGAACGGCATTCCAACCTTGACCAACGGCATGTTCTTTCTCCGGGCCGGCCGGAGCTTTTCGATGCTGAATGCGTCAACTGGAAATCAGATCTGGAGTTGTCCGGCCGGTGTGGCACACTCTAGACACTAGTAGCACATTGGTCAAGAGGATATTTCCCACGGTAATGATGAGCATGGACTTGTACCCTATTATCAATTGAATGCGAAAACCTTCTCTTCTCCGCCGGGAGGAGTTATGAACATCTGCAGTCCATTGGGCCCGGTAGTCTGAAAGTAGTCAAGAAACATCTCATGGCTGCCGGCCGTTAGATCGATTTTGCCGGATGCTTCCCGCACCTTGCCGACCCCCTCTGCGTTCAGGACGACTTTCTTGCCGACGATGAGGCGGGCTCCGTCCCGGCACACCACACGGAATCCGTACGATCCCGTTTCCTGCTCTGAAAGCGAAAATTTAACATAGAATCTCAAGCCGAGCCACTGGTCGCGTTGGGGAACGCCGGGAAAGGTAGTGGATCCTCTGTCCAAGGGATAGTCCACGGCCTTGGTGAAGAACATGCCGGCCGGCGACATCTTGTTGAAGTTGGGCAGTGTTTTTGTTCCGGGTTTGAGAAAGTAGACAAAGGCCGGGATAAGACTAAGTTTTCCGGCGTCGCCCGAGTACCCGGTCAACGTACGGGAAGGTGCGAATACCTCTTCTTCCTTTTGCGGCTGAGTGACGAAGAGTTCCAAGCGCGGTTCGCCCTTTTCGTGGAAATAATCCACACCGACGGGATAGCTTCCCTGCTGGAGGAACGCCCAGCCGAGCTTACCTTTGGCCCCTCGTTTGTCTCCATCGGTTACTTCGACGATTGCGTCCTTGCCGATGACGAGCCGGGCAAAATTGTCCGTGGCGAGCCTGAAGGCAAAAACGCCGGCTCCCTCCACGTTAAAGAACCCCTGGTACTTGATTCCCACCATATTCGTCCGTCCCGGCAGGCCTTCAAACCCCTTATCCCCGGAGATACCCAGATCGGGGGTTATGAGACGGCCGATGGGACTGAAACGGCTGAAGTCGGGGCCATCGGGGTACGGGCCTTTCGGCAGGAAGTAGACCTGACCCCAGAGTACGTCGTAGGGCTTTTCGGGCTCCTTCCATCCCGCAAGACCGCGGTTTATGGAGAAGATCTCCTCGGACCCCATGGGAGGCTGAACGAAAAGTTTCAGCAAGGGTGATCCCTTGGAATTAAAGCTGTCCACAATAACGGTGTGGACTCCCTCGGCCAAGTGTATATAGCCGGTTTTGGCGGAGACTTCATGGATTCCGTCGTTCTCGATGAGGGTCTTGTCGTCGATGTGCATGCGCGAGCCGTCTTTGGATTGCAGCCTCCACCTGAAGATGCCCTCGCCGGCCACAAGAAAGACCCCTACGAACCTGAGTCCCATGCCCGAGGTATCCTCAGGCATGCCGTTCAGCGTCGTCTTGCCCGGTTCCAGGTCAATCGTGTCCGAGACCAGCGTCGCCTGGGGACGAAAGGCGCTGAAATCCGGCAATGCTTTGACATCGTCGGGAAGCTTGTACACATTAACGGAAAAGGTGCCCTTTCCTCCCGGGGATGCCGCAGACACCGGCCCCGAAACGGGTTTCTTGACGGTCTCGGGTGGAGCTTCGGTCCTTTTCGGCCCCACGGGTCCGCGTCCCGGACCGCTGCGCTGCGGGGCAATCTGCTTTTCGTCGGACGGCCGCGTCGACTGTTGCTTCTCGATGATGAACGGGCTCGACGACGACGGTTCTTGGGGCTGCGGGCCCGACGGACTATCGTCGGCCGGAGTTTCCCCCCGGGGAACGGCCCGTTCTCCGGGAACGGATTCCGGTTGAGGTTCGGGTGCGGGTTGGGCCTGCCGGGCTCCCGGTTCATCCCGATCCGCAGGGGCCGTCTCTACGTCGAAGGCGTCAATATCACCCGCAGGGAACCTGAGCGGCACCTTTTGCGTGGACCCGTCTTTCTTCTTGATGATCAGATAGTCGTCACCGAACCCGGGGCCTCCCCCTAAGGACACGGCAAGAATCAATGCCGCTGTGAGAACCTTCAGAAAGGATGTCTTCATCTGCTTACCTCACCCCCATCAGACCGGGGGCCGGTTGCCGTCCGCTCACCGGCCTGTTTGGTCGACCGCCGTTCCAGGTCCATGGTATCGGGACTCTCCTGCATGGAGCACACGTGCTCAGGGCTGCGGGACGTAACTTCACATGAGAAATCGGCTGCGCACCGGGTTGCGCTCCGCCGCTTTTCGACGGTGTGACGGTATAACTTCGGTTTATCATAGCATTTTGTCCGTGACCGTCAAGATGGGCTCCACCGGAGCTTTCCGTGGAACGTCTCGGCCGATCTTGTGAACGCCTGCATTACTGTTCACCTTCGCGCGTCCGCCTGCCTTGTGTACCCTCTTTTGTCGGTCTGCCGCCTGGATGCACGAGAGGCGGCCGGAATTGGAACATCGGTGAAATGATTGTAAATTCGGAGCACCTTTCCGACGAAGCGTTTCGCGGAGTCCGACCGCTTAAGCTTTCGCACGGGGCCCGGCCCGATGTTGTACGCCGCCAAAGCCAGGAAGGTGGACTCCGGATGATCCCTGTAGCGCTCGAAACAGTGACGCAGGTATGCCGCCCCGGCCATAATGTTCTGGTGGGGATCCCAGGGATCGGTCACTCCCAGAACATTGGCAACGAGCGGCTTGATCTGCATGAGGCCCAGTGCGCCGCACTTCGAGCGGACCTTCTCCCTGAAGCTTGATTCCACGAAGGCCAGTGAAGCAAGAAGAACCGGATCTATACCGAATTCCCGGCCTGCGCCAAGGAGGCTGCGCGCATGTTCCGGCTTTCCGCCGAGAACATCGACCAACCGAATGATCCCGGGCAGATGGGCCGACTCTCTTTGAACACCGCGGGCCGTCGATACCGTGCGGCCCGTTGTCTTGCCCGCGGCTGCCGACGCGACCGACGCCGCAGATTGCACGGGCTCGGCAACGGCCACCGCCAACAGACTGCCCAAGGAGAGATAAATCATACCGCGCCCCATCATCGACAAGCACTCGACGGAACCGCCGTTTCCGGACAAGCGTCCTGCACGAGACCGATTGCCACCTCACCCGCGGCTACCACCTGTTGCTCTTCTTCCTCGTCCATGAGTGCCTGGGGTTTCCACGACGAGGGATACCTTTCAAGGAAATTGACTTGAAAAGGAAGATACTTGAGCCTTCCCACATCTTTCGCGAGCCGGGCGGACGTCTCCAGTCCCACCAGTTCCCGCACCCCGTCGGGGGTTATCGCCTCGGAGATGCCTTCCGCAGAGAAGTAGCGCACGTTGAACGCTCCGGAACTCAAGGGATTGAAGAGCCTCTCGGGAGAAACGATTCCCTTCAGGTCCGGAAGCACTTCCTTGGAAAAATCGCCCTTGGCTTCCACGTACACCAGGCTCGATCGAAACCGGTAGATTGCCATCAATGATCGTGCCTGCTCGATGAAACTCTTGCCGATAAGAATGATGGAAACGTTCAGGATGATGTCCACGATCAAGCTCAGGAGGTACAGTCGGAAGAAGTCCTCATACCCAACCGAGAACGCGGGATACTGCATGAGAAGAATCTGGAGAAACCCCACGAGGATCATTACCGATCCGAGGAGCAGGCTTATGAGCGCCGCGGGTCTCGAGGACGTCTTCACATACTCGGGAAAGCTCTCGATGAGGGTTCCGATAAGGGTCTCTCGATCATTGCACTCGACCGGCCGGGATCGCGAAACCCGATTGGAGAAGCCCTTATGGGCAAAGATCTTGGAACCCTCTTCCAAGATCGCGAAAAAGACCGACGGATGCCCCTTGCCTTCCACGATCATCGAATCCATTTCCCGTCCCGCTCCCGGCTTCCTCAAAGGCACGAGACTCAGCGTGATCATGAACTTGAGGACACAGGCCACGATGAGAAGATTGTAGAAGGGGGCGGGCGACGGAACCACGTACCCGCTGCCGACACCTATCTCGGCAAGGTATGGCGGCAGCAATTCGAGTAGCCTGAAGACAAAATGGACGGCAATACCCAGAGCAAGAGCCTTCCACACAAAGCGTATGTTGCGTCTGACAATTTCACCCGGAATTTCAGCAATATACCGTGCATTGGACCACAACCTCCCCAAGATGAAGAATACGAGCGACGGACTCCGGTCATATGATCGGAGCCTTCCCTCCTTGAGACCCAGAGATACGTTTTCGGGCCGATAGTAGTCTCCCGGCACCCGCAGCAATACCCTCAGGTGAGAGATCTCTCTCATACCGCCGAAAAACCAGTTCAAACCCACTATTAGTCCGGCCAAAGCCGCTACGGTGGTAATAAACGTTCCCAGTATGAACGGCACGTAGGAAAGAATGAACTCGTTGACCTGTTCAGGGAGCCGTAAAGGAAAGAACTCCCTCAGCTCGTACAGACGTGTCAACGAACCCAATGAAACCAAGACTCCCAACGTTGTCAGGATCACGCCGTAAAGAAACGTATGATTGGGTAACTTTACCGTGTCGCTTGAGCTGCCTGAGAGAAAGGAGAGCATACCTCACCCCGGATCAAGTTCTGCGGGATGGATACCAGATATAATATGCCCTGTCAAACAAAAAGGTTAGACGCCTTACTTAAAGTAACTGACGATATTTTGAGACGTGCCCCGGTACTGTCCGCCCCCCGGATTCCCCCCCAAAAAAAAGCGTGTCGTCTTGACTTATGTCAAGTATCTATTGGATATTCTCAGTCATCATCAGTGGGCGGCTTTTCCGATTGGTTGATGAAACGGCCGCGAGGTGCGGCCTCCCGGAGGATCCCATGAGCGATAGAGATGTGGAAGTCTGCGTCCCCATTGAGATATCCGATGAGGACATCTATCAAGCCATGAGCGAAATCCCCGGGTACTTGGACATCACTCCCGGGGATTTCAAGGAAGTCTATCTGAAAGCCTACGAACAGGCGCTGCGACGCCTTGCCCGGTCGGTCAGAGTTGAAGAAGTCATGACCGTCGATGTGGTTTCCGTTGTCAGGAAGACTCCATTGAGGGAGGTGGCGGAACTCATGGCGCGGCGGAGAGTCTCGGGAGTGCCTGTGTTGGAACCCGACGGCACCGTTGCAGGGATCATTTCGGAGAGGGATTTCTTGTCCCGGATGGCTCGTGAAGAAGCACGGTCTTTCATGGATGTCGTCGCCGACTGCCTCGAAGGGGGAAGATGCCTGGCCGTCCCAATCCGGGCCTTGACCGCTGAAGACATCATGAGCTCCCCGGCCGTCGTCGTGTCGCCGGAGACGCCGCTCATGGAGGTGGCAAACATCATGGCAAGACAAAGGATTAACCGCGTACCCGTAGTCGATAAAGCGGGAAAACCGGTCGGCATCGCCTCGCGGGCGGATGTCGTCAGATCGTCCTTGGTGCGGTAATGCTCAGGAACTACGTGAAGAAGATGAGGGGGACGACAAAGAGTCCTCCACGGGTTGCATTCCGGGAGATCCTCCTGTCATGGGTCGCGTCGTTTCTCGGGATTGCGGGTGTCGCCCTTATCGATTTCGAGCTTCTGGAGGGATCCGATCTTGTGATGATTATCCCATCCTTCGGGGCTTCGGCGGTCCTGGTCTACGGTGCAATCAAGAGCCCGTTGGCACAGCCCAGGAATCTGATAGGGGGGCATGTGCTCTCCGCCTTGATCGGAGTGGCAACGTTCAAGATTTTCGGCGGGAACCCGTGGTTGGCGGCGCCGATAGCGACGGCAACCGCCATCGCGGTCATGCACGCCACGAAAACACTTCACCCCCCCGGCGGTGCCACTGCGCTCATAGCCGTAATAGGAACGGAAAAGATTCACGCTCTCGGCTTTCTGTATGTGCTTGTGCCCACAGCGGCCGGAGCCGTGGTCATGCTCCTGATCGCGTTGATCTTCAACAACATTCCCAAGAGCCGTCGATATCCCGAATTCTGGCTGTGAAATCCGGGAGCCTTCGCATTCGATCGGCGGTGCCCGAAAGAATGCACAACCGTGGAACTTCTGCGGGGGTTGGTGAAGATGGAAGATGTCGCTCTCTACAAGGACCGGTTCGAGAATCTTCTCCGCGTTGCCGAAAAGATCACGGCCACGCTCAATATCGGGGATATTCTCGAGACAATCAGAGATCAGGTAAAGATCATTATACCTCACGCCAGGGAGGCATGTCTGATTCTTGTCGACCCGGAGGCCCCGGCCTACACCCGCCCGTTGCACTGCACCATGAAGAAGGATCAGGTCAACTGTCATCTGTGCAAGAAGGGTAAGGGAATAATCGAGCAATCACTGGCCGAACCCACGGCTTTTCATTGCAGCATGGAAAGCCCAACGCCCGAACCGGTCATGGCCGGCGGGGATTTCCAACCGATATGCGAAATCGCGCTGCCCATTTACGACGGCAGCGAACCGTTGGCAGTCTTGAATGTGTTGACCGAAAGGGGCTACATCCTTAACGAGAGGGACATGGTCCTGCTGAAGGATCTGGCGAATCTTGCGACGAATACCATCATCAATGCCAAGAACCACTCGAAAATGGCCGGCCAGAAGCTGACCCTTGAACGGATCATTGCTCACATAAGACCCTTTGTTCCTGAAACCGTTCAAGAAATTATTGCACGAAATCCGGAAGCTCCGGCGTTTGAGAAGACAGAGGTGGACGTGTCCATTCTGTTTCTGGACCTGGCCGACTACACGAGAATCAGCGAGACTCAAACACGGGACAAGGTTCAGTTCATCATAGAAAAGTTTTTTTCAGCCTTCCTCGATATCATTTACGCCCATGGCGGCGATGTCAATGAGACCGCAGGCGACGGACTCATGGCGATATTTCAGGGAGACGAACATGAACATGCATTGAACGCGGCCGCGGCTGCACTCAAGATACGCAGGAGGACTTCCGACACTAATCTCGAGCTGCAAGGTATGTTCCCTCCCGTGGTCGTGAACATGGGGATCAATTCGGGCACGGCCCTGGTGGGTATGAGCAGGTTTGTGGGCGATTCCCATACGAGAATGACTTTCACCGCGTCGGGCTCGGTCACCAACCTTGCGGCTCGGCTTTCCGGAGCTTGCAGTGAGGGTGAGATCTTTGTGGGAGAAGAGACGGCTCGACGGATCAAGAACTCGATGGTTCTTTGGGATCGCGGCGTCATGAGGTTCAAGAATTTCAAAGAGCCCGTCCGTGTGTTCAGCCTGGTGCCTCCCGCCTGAGTCCGGGTTAGCCGGATCGTCCGTCGGGAAGCACTGCTCTTTGTCTTTTCTCTTCGCCGCATCCCTGCAATCGACGCTCGAACCGTGGGAGGGCCGGACCCCCCGGGGTGGTCTGCATTTGAGCATGCGTTCGTACGAAAAGAAGATCACGGGGTTAAGTCAAGGCAGTGCTTGCGGCCTGCTGTTAAACTGAAGAAAAGAGCCCGGATTCCCATGTTGTTGAATAGAGACGGGCTTGGGAAAGGAGACGGATGCAGCCCCCTGTGGGTGAGTCGGAGAAACCCATCTTGGAGCGAGTCTCAGGACTAATGCGTCACGGAGAGCCTGAATTATGACGGCAAGACAGTTTGCGAGAAAGGGTTTGATCGTTGCCATCGCATTGGTTGCGGCTGCGGTGGTTGCCTATCGGTTCTTCTTCATGGCGGTTCCGGTTTCCGCAGTTCCCGTTGCCAAAGGGACGGTTGTCCAAGAAGTGACGGGAACAGGAACGTTGCAGGCGCGAGTGCGGGCTACAATAAGCGCCAAGATACAAGGGCGTTTGGTAGAGACACTTGTGGATCAGAATGAACGGGTGAGACGGGGGCAACTCATGGCCCGGTTGGACGACGCGGAATTGCAGCAGTCTGTCCGGGTTGCGCACGCAGGTCTGAGCGCCGGCGAGGCCACGGTGGAACGGGTGCAGACAGACCGGGCTCGTGCGAAGGCGGTGCTCGAGCAGACTCGCAAAGACCATGACCGCTACCTCGCCTTGAAATCTTCCCACAGTATTTCCGAATCGGATTTGGACAAGAAGAGAGAAGCCCTGGCCATAGCTGAAGCTGACCTGACAAGGACCGCCGCAGCCATAATCGAAGCCGAACGTCAGGTGATAACCGCTAAGGAAAAGCTCCGATTCGAGCATGAGCGTTTGTCGGACACGAGGATCGTCGCTCCGTTTGACGGCCTCGTTGTGCAAAGAGACGGCGAACCCGGCGATGTCATCGTTCCAGGGTCATCCATCTTTCAAATCATATCCACTGACGAAATGTGGGTTTCCGCGTGGGTTGATGAATCGGCCATGGCGCAGATCCAACCAGGACAGCCGGCAAGGGTCGTGTTTCGCTCCGAGCCCGAAAAGGAGCATCGGGGAAAAGTCGTCCGTATGGGCCGTGAGGTGGATACCGAGACTCGGGAGTTTTCCGTCGATGTCCGTGTTGACAATCTTCCCGCCAATTGGGCCGTAGGGCAACGGGCCGAAACCTACATAGAGACATCCAAGAAAACCGGAGTGCTCGTAGTTCCCTCGACCGCCGTTATCCGGCGGGGCGACAAACCGTGGGCATTCGTGGTGCGCGGGAACAGGGCCGTTGGACGGGAACCCGTGCTCGGGATTCACGGTATGGGAGTGATCGAAGTGAAGGAGGGCCTTGCCGAAGGGGAGATGGTCATTACCACTCCCAACAATGGCGCACTTCATGACGGAAAACGGGTGACGGTGCAATGAACTTGGCAGTGCGGGACGTAAGGCACAACCTCGCCCGTTTCTCATTGACCACAGTCGGCGTCGGCATGCTGCTCATGGTGGTTATGGGAATGGGAGGAATCTACCGAGGATTGATCGAAGACGCGGTTTTACTCGTGAACAGGATCGACGCGGATCTTTGGGTCGTTCAACACGGTACCAGGGGTCCGTTCGCCGAGATCTCGCGGATTCCGAGAAATCTGGAAGACCGCCTTAGCGTCGTTCCCGGAGTTGAAAGCGCACGCGCTTTCGTGTCGCACACCGTGCAGCGCGACCACCGGGGAAGGTCCCTGAGAATGGTGGTGAACGGCCTTTCGTGGCCGCAGGACAACGGATCGTGGTTGCCGCTCGTTGCGGGAAGGCCGCTTGGTGCGGCCCACTATGAGATGATTGCCGACAAGCTCCTCGGGCTCCAATTGGGGGAAACCATCGAGCTTGGGAAGGACATATACAGGGTGGTCGGCCTTACTCAAGGAATGATCGGCCAAGGTGGCGACGGATTGGCATTCTTTACCGTCCCGGACGCCCTGGCAATTCAGTTCGACTCATCGGGTGAGGCTATTCGACTGGAGCGATCCGCGCGAAAAAGCCGGGCGGTACGGAATGACATCGGCAAAGTGCAGCCGATGCTCATGGAAAAGGCGGACCTCCCGTCTCAACAACTCCCTGCATTGCCGAGGGCCTTGATAAGCGCCGTAGTGGTCAAGGCGGCCCCGGGGCATGATCCGATCAAGGTTGCCGAACTCATTTCGGGTTGGAAGGATGTTTCGGTGCACTCCTCAAGTGAGCAGAAGGAACTGCTCCTCAAGGGAACCGTCGACCGGGCCCGGCGTCAGATAGGCCTATTCACAGCGCTCCTCGTCCTCATTTCGGCGATCATCATGGCCCTTATCATCTACACCCTCACCTTGGACAAGACCCGCGACATAGCCATGCTCAAACTCATGGGCGCGCGCAATCGAGTCATACTGGCACTCATACTGCAGCAAGCCCTTCTTCTCGGCGGCCTGGGATATTTCCTGGCCTACCATTTCGGCGAATTGATCTTCCCCCATTTCCCTCGTCGGGTCATCATCGTGCATGAGGACCTGTTTCGGCTGGGTATCATCGTCGTGGTGATTTCCGTGCTCTCCAGTCTCCTGGGAATATGGAAAGCCATGAAAATACAGCCCAATGAGGTTTTGTCGTGACGGCGTCATCTCCTGCCATAGAAACAAGGGAACTCACGAAGGTCTATGGGAGCGGCAACACCGAAGTCGTGGCAATGAGGGACGTGACCCTGACCATAGGCAGGGGGCAAGTGGTAGCTCTGCTGGGGCCGAGCGGTGCCGGAAAATCCACGTTGCTTACGGCAATAGGACTGATCAATCCTCCAACGTCCGGGTCCATTGCCATCGGTGGTGTCCCCGTCATGGAAGGCCCTGCTGCCCTTGTCGATGTCCGCGCGTTCCGTCGCCGACAGATAGGATATGTTTTTCAAAAGGCAAACCTGATTCCTTTCCTGACGGCATTGGAGAATGTCCAATTGGCCTCGGAAATTAACGATGTCCCGCCGCGTGAAGCCCGGATTCGGGCCTTGGAACTGCTCGAATACCTCGGGGTCGGCGATCGGGTGAAGAATCTCCCGCACATGCTTTCCGGCGGTCAACAGCAGAGGGTTGCCGTGGCTCGGTCCCTGGCCAATTCACCGAGCGTTGTCCTGGCCGACGAACCCACCGCCGCGTTGGACAGCGTTCGGGGACGTCAGGTCATGGAACTGTTCGGGAAGGTTGCCCATGAACAGGGTGCGGGGGTGCTCGTGGTCACGCACGATCAACGGGCCTTGGATGTCTTCGACGAGATCCTGGAGATGGAGGACGGGGCCTTGAGAACGCCCAATCAATAATCCCTTGACCTGTGAGGGGTTCCAACAGATTGGAGCACCAAGGTGGTGGAACAAATCACCGGCCTGATGCCGAACCTGAAGGTCGAACTCCTGGAACCGGTTCTTTGCAAAGGATTTCCGACAGAAACGGTTTTCAAGGCGCTGGATGGGCTCGCGGATACTATTGTCGCGAAACACCGGGAGAACGACTTTAAGCCCCCTCCCAAGCTCAAGCTGGGGGTTGCCTGACATATTGAGTCTTATGAGAATAGACGTGCACGGAGCGTGACCTCGATCCGGCCTCGAAAGACCGGCCCACTTTCGGACTGTCCCGCCGGCCCAAAGGGCGAAATGCGCAGCGTCCAGCGCGCGCCCTTTGAATTTCCCTACACATAGACATCGAGAAGTTTCCGGCTCTGGGCGCTCATTTTGTGCCAGTCGGGGATAAGGTACCGTATGCCGCTCAGGTCTTTTATGAGGAGCCGGTTTCCGGAAAGCCGGTAGATATCCTCCGAATGGATGACGATATCCGTGGTGCCTCTGTCGGTCACAAGGAATAGACGGACGTCATCCCCCATCGGCACAGACCGGGTGATCTGCCGTATGACAGGGGTGAACATGCAGCGGTTAAGCTCCTCCATAAAGATACGGCGAGACTCCGGCGGAACGGCTTCAATGCTTTCGATGCACAGCAGTTCGCTGTACTGGGCGTCGCATATCGATATCCATCCATCAGGATCGGTGATGGGAAACATGCGGATCGGACGGACATCCCTGTATTCCCGTCCCTCGGCGTCCTTGACAATCAGCTGTCCCAGGTTGTCCCGAAAACAGACGGTTATGGTTTGCGCGGCATGATTGTTCACAGGGCTCCCTCCGCGCTCCGGACGTTGTTTTCGTGGTCGTCATCCAGGTGCTGCACCGTGGCGAGATACATCTCTGCATTAGTCCGGTGAAAACGGGCGTATGTCTTGCTTGTGCTCAGCAGCTCGCTGTGGCCGCCCACGCCGGTGATCCTGCCGTCCTCCAGGACGACGATACGATTCGCCCGCTTAAGGGTGCTGAGGCGATGGGCAACGGCAACCGTCGTGCGTCCCTCGATCAAGTTTTCAAGGGCCTGCTGAATCTCCTTTTCCGTTTCCACATCAACCGACGAGGTAGCCTCATCGAGGATGAGAATTGCAGGGTTAATAAGAATTGCTCTGGCTATGCTGATGCGTTGCCGTTCCCCTCCGGACAGCAGCTGACCGCGCTCGCCCACCAGCGTGTCGTAGCCGTCGGGAAGCCGTATGATAAAGTCATGGGCGCATGCGGCGCGGGCCGCATCGACTATTTCAGTCCGGCTCGCATCGGGACGCCCGTAGGCAATATTTTCGGCGATTGTGCCGTAAAAGAGAAAGGGTTCCTGCAGTACGATGCCGATGTTCTTGCGATACCCGGCAATCGACAGATCGCGGACATCGATATCGTCAACGAGGACCGCGCCTTCACAAACATCGTAAAAGCGGCATACGAGATTCACCAGAGTAGTCTTCCCGGACCCGCTTGGTCCCACAAATCCGATCATCTCCCCGGGCTGAATGATCAGGTCGACATTTTTGAGGACGTCCCGCTTGCCGTAGGAAAAGCCCACATTCTTGAACTCTATTTTTCCATTAAGCCTTCCAGGCACAACAGGATCCGGCGATTCAACAATCCGGGGCTGCTCGTCGATAACCTCGAATATCCGCTTTGCACTCGCCGCGGCGCGCTGGGTTGCCGATACCATGAGGATCATGGACTCCAGCCGCGCGTAAAACCTACTGATGTAGGCGACAAAAGCCGTCAGCACACCGACGGTGATTTGGTTTTGAAAGATAAGCCATACGGCAAAGGCCCATACGATGAGCACCCCGAAATCCGTCAGGAGAGTCACCATGGGCTTGAAAAAAGACCATACCGTATTCACCCGGTCATTTGCTCTGATCACATAATTATTGGCTTCCTTAAACCGGACGATTTCCCGCCGCTCCTGAGCAAACGCCTTCACCACCCGGATGCCCGGTATGGCGTCCGCCAGGACGCTGGTCATCTCCGACCATGCGCGGTTTCCCTTGGTAAATCCGCGCCAGAGAGTCTTTCTCACCCGGAAGGTAAGCCAGGCTATAAGAGGAAACGGGCAAAGGGTCACGACGGCGAGCAGCGGATTTATATAGAAAAGAATCCCGGCCGTCATGACGATCATGAGCACATCCGCGCCGAAGTCCAGTACGTAGACCGATAGAAATAAACAGATACGTTCGGTATCGGTGCTCACCCGCGCGATAAGATCGCCGGTGCGCTTTTCGCCGAAGTATTCAAAAGACAGGCGATGGAGATGGGTATATATGGAGTTGCGTAGCTCACCGCTCACCCGCTCGCTCACCCAGGCGAGCACGTACGTCCGGGCCCAACCCAGAAGCCATGCAAACACGGCCGCTCCCCCGAGCCCCGCGAGATACCAGACCACTCGGGATTGGTCTATGGAGACGCCGTTTTGAAAGGGTATCAAGATCTTGTCGATAAGAGGCATGGTCATGTAGGGCGGTATAAGCCCCGCAGCGGTGCATGCCAAACTCAGCACAAAGCTGAGGAAGAAGAGGCCCGTCCACGGTTTTGCAAAGCGGATCAGCCTTACCAGTGAATGCATTGTCGTTTCGGACGCATCCTCGGCAGGACCGTCGGGAGTGACGGCGGCTGAAGGCTCCTGAGGGACAAGCTCCTTGTCGCCGGCGCTTCCGCCGGAGACGGATAGTGCCGCAATCTCCTCATATCGCATGACAAACGCGCAGGCTTCAGGATGCCGGCCAATGGTGTAATGCAGGCGCGCCGGCAGACGGCCGCTCGTTCGCAGCTCAAGCTCGCCGACCCCCGTATAGGCCCTTGCTTCGAAGGTGATTTCATCGGTGAGGAGCCACGACTCCGCCGGCCTGCGGTCCGGCTGCTGCGGGCCCCGCTCTGTTCCGGCGGAGGATACTTCATGTATCAGGCGGCGGTCGGTAAGGACCAGGGTCCCCTTTGCGTAGCGGAAGTTTTCGTCAAGGTCGTGGGTGAACGTTGCACGTGGCGATTCACCGGCTTCATACGGAATACTCATGGAATCCAAGCTGTTTGTCTTATTCAAGCGTTAATCCCGGCGGCTACCGGTAAGGGTATCTCCAACGGAAAGTATTTGCGCATATACTCGACGGTTTCATCGACCTCGTCGGCCTGGATAAGCAGCAGGCTTTCCGACGCGAGGCTGTTCATGGCAACATCGATGGCATTCAGCGAACCGTAAATCTCCCGGACTTCCTTAACCCTGCACGTTCCCTCGAGGCCGTGCCGGAAAAGCCGGATAATCTCCCCTCTTTCCCGCCCCCGCGTGTAGTGGTCCTCATAGAGGATGACCGAGTCGAATGCCTCGCCCAGAAGCCTGCCCTGCTGGACAATATCACAGTCCCGGCGGTCTCCCGCTGTTGAATACATGGCTATACGGTGTTTGCAGTTATAATTCTCCAACGCCGCAATAATGGCTTCAAGGGATGAGGGGTTGTGGCCGTAATCGAGGATGACGGTGGAACCGTTCCGGTGGACCACATTAAACCTCCCGGGAACATTGATAAAGTTGGCAAGAAACAGTTCCGCCGCAACGCGGATCTTTTCAAACGGGAGTCCGAGAGACAATGCCGCGCCGATGGCGGCCAGGGCATTTTCCACCTGGAAGCGTATGGTGCCCCTGTGGGTCAGGGGAATCTGGTCAACACGCGCGAAGGGCCGCTCCATTCTACCTTCGGCGAAAATGATCGTACTGTCTCGCACAAAAAGGGCCCGTCCTCCGGCCCCGCGATGCTCCTTGATGACCGGACCGGCATCACTGCTGGAAAAGTACAGGACGGATCCCCTGCAGCGTTGACCCATTTGTGCGACCAGCGGGTCCTGCGCGTTCAGAACCGCTGTGCCGTTTTCCGAAACGGACTCAACAACCGTACGCTTGAGCGTAGCGAGCTTTTCAATAGTGTTGATGTCGAAAAGATCGAGATGATCGCCGCCTTCGATGTTTGTCACCACACCGACATCGCACTGGTCGAAGCCAAGGCCTTCCCGGATAAGACCGCCACGTGCCGCTTCGAAAACGGCCGCGTTCACAAAGGGATTGAGCAGCACGCTGCGCGCGCTGCGAGGTCCGCTGCAGTCCCCCTTTTCTATACGCCGCCCGTCAACATAAATGCCGTCCGTACAGACCATTCCGGTATGTAAGCCCGTGCTCTTCAGAATATGGGCGACAAAACGCGTTGTCGTTGTCTTTCCGTTGACGCCGGTGACCGCCACAATCGGTATTCTGCCGGTGGATCCTCCCGGGAAAAGCATGTCGACAATTGATTCTCCCACTGGGCGCCCGCGCCCCTCCGACGGCGCCAAATGCATACGCAGTCCCGGGGCGGCATTCACCTCGATCACTTTCCCTCCCTGGTCATCGAGGGGAACACTTATGTCTTCGGTGACAATATCCACACCTGCGATGTCGAGGCCGACGCTCTTAGCCGCCGCCACTGCGAAAGAGGCATTAACCGGATGCACCGTGTCGGTGACATCGACGGATGTTCCACCGGTGCTCAGGTTCGCGTTGCGCCTGATCAGGACAACCGTTCCCGCGGGGGGGATGGATTCGGGCGTCAGCCCCTGGTCTGCAAGGACCGCACTTGAAATGTCATCCAGTGGTATCCTGCTGAGGGGCAGAGCATGATGATCGCCTCGGCGGGGGTCGGAATTTTCTTTTTCGACAAGCTCTGCGATTGTATGAATTCCGTCGGCAACGACATGAGCCGGCACTCGCCAGGCCGCGGCGACCAACCGACCTCCGACGACCAGGAGCCGGTAGTCTTTACCTTTCACATTCTCCTCGACCAGCACCGTTGAGCTTCTCTGGGCTGCGGCTTCGAATGCTTTCCGCACCTGCTCCTCGGTGGTGAGCATGACCGAAACCCCCTTGCCCTGATTGCCGTCCGAGGGCTTCACCGTTACCGGAAGGCCTATGTCATTGGCTGCCGTCCACGCTTCCTCGGCATTTTCCACCGTACTCCCCGCCGGCACGGGAACCCCTGCGGCACGCAGCACCATCTTGGTAAGCTGTTTATCCTGAGCTATTTCCTGCGCTATGGTGCCGGTTCTGTCGGTTTCGGCTGCCATAACGCGCCGCTGCCGTGCGCCGTGGCCAAGCTGAACCAGGCTCCCGTCATTGAGCCGCCTTACGGGAATGCCCCGTTTCAGCGCGGCATCCACAATCGATCTGGTGCTCGGCCCGAGGCACACGCTGCCTGCAAGATCTCTCAGACGGCAGATCGTGGCTTGTGAATCAAAGGGGGTGCCGTACACCGCGGCAAGAAGAAGGTCCCAGGCTGCACCGAGGCACTCCCGAGCAAGCTGCTCTTCCTGATACTCAATTGCGACCTTGTAGACGCCGTCCTCGTCGGTTTCACGCGCTTTGCCGTACCCCACTTCGGTGCCTGCGAGGGTTTGCAGTTCAAGGGTTAAATGCTCCAGCACGTGGCCCAGGTAGGTACCCTCGTCAAGGCGTTGGAAAAATCCGCCGCGCACGCCGCGGCTGCAGCGGTGCTCGATAAGTGAGGGGAGCCATTCCTTGACCCTTTGATTGAAACCGGGGATGGTGTCTGAAGGGCTGTTCTTCAAATCCTCAAGATCAACGAGTACTTCCAGCACAGTAAAGTTCGCCCAGATATTTGGCCCACGCAACGCACGCACGCCACGGATTCTCATTGTCTGCATTCTCCTGTTTAGCCCGAAATATGCGGCATTCTTGCCATCTTGCCCGTTTTGGCACTATCGAGGGGCTCAGAGGCCGCCCCGTTGACCCCAAAAAAGTCACCGCCGGTCGTCCCGCGCTCGACCGCACGCAGGCAAAACCATCATCTCGGTGACGAAAAGACCTCTTTTATCATGTTTCCGAGCGTACGTCACGCTCCGCCGTTCCGTCAACTATTTTCTAATTCGAGATTACTCGTAAGACACAACACTTTTTTTTCACGGCTCGTCCGTTGGAGGAACCTTCTTCTGTTCCGCCTTATGGCGGCCAACCGCAGGCATGTTCCATCGCTTTGTCGAGATCCTCGGTTCTTCTCCCTTCGAGGCCACAGGAGCCTAATGAGATTGCTTCGTCGTCCTTCTCCTCGAGCCAAGCCATCGTCGGGTTTGTCGTCTCGATCGCGACAACACTTGGCAATCTTATCAGGCCGTACTGCCGGCAGGGCCCGACGTCTCCTTGATGAACGCCGTAGGCCGGGAGAAGAAAACCGGCTCTCGGCCTACGCAGGGACTACGGCACAGGATCTGCCGCCGAACTTGTGAATCACAGTGCCAACTGCGACCCCGGGCTTGTCGGATGGGCCGTCCGACAGGATCTCAGAGTTTGGGCTCAATGTGCGACCAGAACTCGGCGACAGCCTGTAGCCATCCCGTCAGCCATTGTTTGGCAAACTCATTGAGTTCGTCTTCGTCCGATTCGGGATTCGTCAGATGGTCTCCTTCCAACGAATCAATGAAGTAATGCCCCAGGATATCGTCGTGGAGGGGGATTGAGGGATCGTATAGGCCGTCCTTGTCGGTCGGGTCAAACCGACGAGCAGCATACTCCAAATCCTCGTAGGAGGCCGCCTTGGCCCATCTCAAACCCTCCTCGCGCCCTCTCTCGAGGTAGTTGCCTTCCAACGCGGCTTTTTCCTTCTTCAATCGCTTTATGATTTCGACCATTTCTTCCTCTCCTTCCAGGCGTTGCTCAAATTCCTCTTTTGTCTTGATTTTCTCAGCGACCGCCTTCTGGAAGATGGCGGACAGGCTTCCGAGATGCTCCCGCTTCTGTTCAATTTTTTCAGCCAGGTCATCAGGTACTGAGAGGTTGAACTTCTTGACCATTGCGCCCTCCTTTCATAGTCTGTAATAAGGACAAATGGGCGCAATAGTTTGTTCCATAAGGATTCATAATTCTCTCCCCCCCAT
>JAZDHD010000071.1:0-2239 GCA_043806215.1 Pseudomonadota bacterium
GCCTTTCTGTGACAATTATCGTCCTCAGTGGGTAGGACCGCCGCGACACGGCCGGACTAACCCACTGGAATCATTAGCTCACCCAAATTCTCAATTTGGCAAGATTCTTGCTTAGGAACTACACAGGCGGTTTACCATACCCACAATCGGACTGAAGAGCTAAGAGGGCTGTCAAGTCCCCTAGTATGAAGAAGGAAGGAGAGAGACGTATGTTAAGCAAGATCAAGAACGCGAAGGGTTTCACCCTCATCGAGCTGATGGTCGTCGTTGCGATCATCGGAATCATCCTGGCCATTGCCATCCCCTATTATGTTTCCTACAAGAGGACCGCGTGCGACAGAAGCGCATCCGCGGACGTCGGTAAGGTTGCCGCCTCCCTGGAGAGACTGGGTAACGAATTGGTCGACCTGAACTACAAGTTCGACGAGGAGATTGCAAGCCACATCAATGCCAACAACGGCCTGAAGTACATGGTGGGACCGTATTACGGTTGGCGGGGCGGCACTGCGAAGTGTGAGGTTCTGCTCGAGATGGGCCAGGTCAACCAACGGTGGGTCATCATGGGATGCGCCATGAAGGGAAGCCACCCGAGAGAGGGTAGCCGTTACCTTTACCGCGCTCCGTTCGTCGGCGGCGGCGATCTGCCTGCCATCCCCGGCACATGCGGCTCCGACCAGGGCAACGGAAATGCCGACGAGTGGAATACCTATCCGTATCCGTCGCCGTCCTCTTCAGGCAAGTGCTACACCGAATCGATCGTTGGCACTGGAACCACCACGGACGTCTTCCCCTTCCGTCTTCCCGGAAGCATAACGTGCGATACAATGAGCGGCGCCGAATAACCAACCCATCGGCCGATCCGTCTCCAGGGCCTCTTGCCGCGCTGCGGTGAGGGGCCCTTTTGGTGTACGCACTTCGGAGATCAACGCCGGCCAATGTGATACAATACGTCGCGATCCCCGATGCACCTGCGCACATTCCGGGCGATTCGCCGAGCCTGCCGCAGGGCCGACACTGCGTTCCGCAGAAAATCGAGGCATCGGCAAAACACTCGAGGAGGATTGGTTTAAACATGGCGGGCAGCCCCACGGATAAGAGAACTCCGTCACGGACCCTTGCCGGGCTTGAGTCCTGGATTCCCTTTGTTCTCCTCGTAGTGGTCACCGCGGCCGTTTATTCACCCGTAGTCTCGCAACAGTTCTCCCACTGGGACGATCCCAAGCATATCAAGGCCATCTGGAAGCCCGGTTGGGAAAAGGCCTTGAGGATTGTGACGGATTTCAACCTGGAGTATACGGGAACGGCATACTACACTCCCTTACACTTCTTGAGCCTCATGGCCGATCAGGCCTTAGCGGGATCCGATGTCAGGCCTCAAGCTTGGACGGCCAAATGTATGAACGTCCTCTATCACATTCTGAACACACTGCTGTTGTTCGTTCTGCTCAGAAGGACCGGGATTGAAAGACGCGCCGCTTTCCTCGGCGCATTGATCTTTGCCATTCATCCGGTTCAGGTGGGAACCGTCGCCTGGGTGGCGGAGAGAAAGAACCTGTTGGCAACTCTGTTCTACCTGTCCGCCGCGATCTCATACATCGATTTCACGAGAACCCGCAGAGTTGCTTCATTGGCCCTGGTGTTCTTGTTCTTCCTCCTCGGACTTCTTTCGAAACCTGCGGTGGTGACCCTGCCCGTGGCTCTTGCGGCTTGGCTGCTCATCGGTCCCGATCAAGGCCGGAGGAACTCCGGCGGATGGGCGGTGATCGGCATCATGTTGGTCACGGCCGTGGCGTGGGGACTCTACACGATATCCACCGAAGTCTCGTACCCTGGTATGCTGCCTCCCCGGCCTTACCGGCCGTTACTCGCCGCCGGCACCATCTGGTTCTACCTTGGGAAATTCCTGTTCCCGTACGACCTCGTAGTCGTGTATCCCAAGTGGGACATCGTGGGGCATTGGGGACGTTTCCTGCTCCTCGCGATGGCGTTGGCCGCGGTTGCCGCTCTTGCCGTGAAGTACCGTAAGAGACTGGACCGTTTGACGGTTTGGGGATTTTCGCTTTTTGTCGCTAATATCCTACCGGTTGCCGGGTTTGTCCCTTTCGGACATCTGGGTCATTCATACGTGGCGGACCACTTCCTCTATCTTCCCATGGTAGGGCTCGCCCTCATGGTTGCCCGGGGTCTGGAACTCCTCTTTGAAACGATCCGGGACAGACCCCGGGCAAAAACCGGGGTT
>JAZDHD010000072.1:0-17508 GCA_043806215.1 Pseudomonadota bacterium
AGAATTCTTCGTTGCACGACAAGAATTTCAGGGATAGTAGTACAGGGAGGTCGACGTCTTGGCGCATGCCGCAGCGCCGGCTGTAAGGACATTCCACATTACCGGCCCATCATGCAACACGTGCGGGAAACCGGGATAATCGTCGCTGCCAAGGAAGGTGTAGCCGCTTCCCATTCCCCGGTTCATCGCATGTACCACGCGCCCGGATACTCCATTCGCAACGGCAGGGACATTTGCCCCACCTCTGGGCGCCATGACACGGATCTCTTCATGGTCCATTGTCCTGCTGCTTGACGGCGGCGAGACCATCGGCCATTGTGAAGTCAAGGAGTGGAGTGGACGGCTCGGGAAAGGAGTATCATGGAAAAGGTCGATATTGCCCTATCGGAACTTACGCTCGCCCAAAAGCTCGATCTCATGGAAGCTCTTTGGAGCGATCCGGCCAAACACGAGGCAGATCTGGGATCACCGGGTTGGCACGAACAAATCCTGAGAGATCGGGAAGAAGCCTTGTCAGCTGGAAAGGCAACCGTTTCGGATTGGGAAGATGCTAAGGGTAGAATAAGAGGGAAGGTTTCGTGCGAGTAAGAATTCTCGACGCAGCCGAGCGGCCAAGCCTCTCAGGATTCGAATAAAGACGCGCCGCACCCATAGCAGTGGTGCCGTCTTCCGGCCCCTCATTGTGCGTTGGCCGATATCAGTGCTAATATGGGCATCACGCACAGCGTCATGGAGAGGCTGGAGGGACACACCATGGCAGAGAGATTCGTGATCGTGGGGGCAAAGAGGACACCGTTCGGCAAGTACCTGGGCTCGCTGTCGGAAATGGAACCGTTGGACGTCGCCGTTCACGCCGGACGGGCGGCTCTCACCCATCAAGGCCCGGACCTCACCGAAAGTATCGATCAAATCTTTGTGGGGAATTGTATTCAGGCGTCGTTCGAGACCGGGTCTGTGGCGGGCCGACAGATCTCTCTTGCGCTTGGATTGAACAAGTTCACGGTGACTCTGGACACCGCTTGCTGCTCTCCTCTGACGGCTCTGAGGACCGCGTTGTGGGGGCTGCGATTGGGAGAGATCTCAAGTGCACTCATCATAGGCGTGGAGTCCATGAGCCGGGTTCCTCACATGAGCAGGCAACTGAGAACCGGGGTTCGGGCAGGGGATGTGGTGCTGAAGGATCAGATCTTCCCGATCGGCCGGCCCGGCCATAACCCGGTTGCAGTGGACGCCTCCGACGGCGCGGCGAAGTACGGGATTTCGAGGTTGATGTTGGACACGTGGGCCATGGGGTCCCATGCCAAATGGGCCCGTGCCCAAGACGCGAAACTTTTCGCGGATGAACTCGCGCCTATGACGATCACAAGGAGGGGAGGGCGGTTCCTGTTTGCCGTGGACGAGAGTCCCCGGCCGAACGGCAATTTGGCCGCCATGCAAGAACTCCCGACCGTCTTCGGTGCCGGGACGACTACGGCCGGAAACACCCCGGGACCGAGCGACGGGGCTGCCGCTGTGGTGATGATGACGGAAAAGAGAGCCGTGCTGCTCGGGTTGGAGATTCTTGCAACCATTGTGGATGTGACGGGGGAAACCGATATGCCGGACGGCATCTCGTGGATTCCCGCACTTACCATACGCAAGGCACTGGACCGAAACGGACTCGAACCGTATCAAATGGATCTTGTCGAGATTAACGAGGCCTTTGCCGCAATGCCGTTGGTGGGCACCAAGATCCTCGCGGACGGCGACAAATACGAATGGCACAAGCTGCTCAAGAGAACCAACGTCAACGGTGGTGCAATAGCCGTGGGTCATCCCGTGGGAGCTTCCGGTCTCAGAATCCTGATGACCATGATGTACGAGCTTCGCCGACGCGGAGGCGGAAGGGGCGTGGCTGCAATTTGCGGTGGTTTGGGTCAGGGAGAGGCGGTTATCGTAAAGGCTTAACGTAGCTCAGTGAACGGTGACCGGCAAGCGGTTGCGTGGTACGGAGGGAGGAGTCATGCCGGAAGTCACATATACTTTGGAGGCCGATACGGGCACGGCCTTCATGGCGATCGACACGGAGGGCCCGGTCAATAGTGTCGGGCGCCGGTTCATGATGGATTTTGAGAGAGCCATGGACGAGGCGGTCCGGGATGAGCCGCGAGGTCTGATACTGGTGTCGGGGAAGAAACGGAGTTTCCTTGACGGAATAAATCTCAAGGAATTACTGTCGTGCGAAACACCTCAAGTCGTGCGTCTTTTCACGGCACGCCGGCATGGGGTATCGGCGTCCCCGGCAAAGGCGCGTTTTCCCGTAGTTGCGCTCCTTGACGGCCAAACTGCGCTTGGCGGCGGATTCGAGCTTCTCTTGTGGGCCTGCGATCACGTGTTCACCACGCCGACCTCCCGGATGGGGTTTCCCGAAACCAGTCTGGGATTGTTCCCCTGCGGAGGGGGAACTCAAACGCTGCCGCGCGTGGTGGGTTTGGAATCGGCACTGGACATGATACTCAACGCGCGCGTCGGTGCCCCGAAGCGTTTGGACAACCCCGATGTCTTTACGATTTGTCCGAGTGAGGATCTCAGACCGCGGGCCCTCAAATGGATCGAGGACCACCAGGGGACGGTGAATCGCAACTACGATCCGGAGTATCGGGGACCGCATCCTCTCTCGGATGAAGAGAAGCGGAGGGTGCTCGATGAGGCCCGGTCGCGGTTCACGGTCAGCCCGTACCGCCCTTATCACAAGGCGGCTATTGACGCCGTGGAAGCAGGTCTCACACTTCCCTTCGACGAAGCAACGGCAAACGAGACCGATCTCTTTGTGCCGCTCGTGTTTAATGACCATACCCGGAACAAGATCGATCTGTTCTATTTGACCACGGGCATCGGACCCAAGCTCGTCAAGCTCGATGCTGAAAACACGATGGAAGTTAAACGCATTGCCGTGATCGGCGCAGGACTCATGGGGCAGGGAATTGCACAGATTGCAGTGGATCGGGGAATCGAGACGACCGTGCTCGACATCAACGAGGAGACGGCCCGGGCTTCCGTTAAAACCATAGAGCGGACTCTCGACGCTCTCGTCTCGCGGGGCAAGTGGCCGGAGCATCGTAAAGCACAAGCAATGTCCCGGATTCACACGGCCACAACGTACTCGGATCTCGAAGGCATCCCCCTTGTCATCGAATGCGTCTTCGAAGAGCTTGACCTCAAGCAACAGGTCTTGGCCGGCATCCAGCAGGTCAATCCGGACGCTGTCTTTGCGTCGAATACCAGCACAATCCCCATGGCGAAGATATCCCAGGGGGCATCGAGGCCCGAGAATGTCGTCGGAATGCACTTCTTCTCGCCTGTGCCGCTCATGCCCTTATTGGAGGTGGTTAGAGGCGGAGCGACAAGCGCGGATGCGGTTTCCGTTGCCGTCTCGGCGGGCCGGGCCCTGGGAAAGACCGTCATCATTGTCGGAGACGGTCCGGGGTTCTATACCAGCCGTACCTTTGGAAGCTACGTATTGAACGGAATCCGTTTGGTTGAACTGGGGATGTCTCCATGGGATGTGGATATGACCGCGTTGCGCGCGGGGTTCGCTCAGGGGCCTTTACATATCTACGGCACGACGGGAGGCAATGTGATCTACCATGCTGCCGGACTCCTGGCCGAGGCGTTTCCCGATCGGATCGGTTTGCCGGAGAGCCTGATACGGCTCCACGAAGCGGGATACGTGGGGGCAGGCCATCCCTGTTTCTATCTTGACAACATCATGATGACTCGCGACGAGTCGGTTCTCCGACACCTGTCCACGGTTGAGGGCCTTCCATCACCGACTCCCGCGGAAGCGGAGGACATACTCCTTCTGGGAATGGTCAACGAAGCGTTCTGGTGCCTGAGCGACGGAATACTCCATGACTACTACGGCATGGAGTTGGGTGCCGTGCTGGGCATCGGTTTTCCCGACTGCCTTCATGGGCCGGCCAGGTATGCAAGTCGCCGAGGTATTGGCGCCATTAAGGCGAGGTTGGAAGAACTCGGAGAGAAGTTCGCCATGCCGGCTCTTACTCCGGCCCCGGAATTCGAGTTCCTTGCCGCGTGCGGACTCGATTCGTCGTTGATCTGACGGCACACTCATGGCTTGCGGCTGTCGACAAGCCACAACGAATGATGTAAGTCCTCGGTATTCGGGGTCCCTCCGGGGCTTCGCCTCGGAGATTGGGTACGAAGAGCGCACAATGCGGAATATTTGGGGGGGGAGACCATCTCCCCCCCAAGCCCCCCCATCGATTACCCGACCGGGGTCACATGTCGGAGGACTTACATATGACGATCATTGTGTCTGCGAAACCACGACTAATCATGAAAGTTCTTACATAGGGGGTTTGCAACATGTCCAAGGCACTTGACGGCTTCAAAGTACTCGACCTGAGCATGAACTTGCCGGGTCCATACATGACATGGTTCCTGGCCCAACTGGGAGCCGAGGTGGTGAAGGTGGAGAATCCGGACGGCGGCGATTATGCTCGAGCCCTCGGAGGCAACTCGGGATCTCCCTTTTTTGCGACGGTCAACCGGAACAAGAAGAGCGCGGCAATCAACCTGAAGCATCCGGAGGGTCGTCGGATAGTCCTCGATCTACTTGCCGACTTCGATATTCTCGTCGAGGGATTCAGGCCCGGAACCATGGAGCGTTTGGGGCTGGGCTACGAGACCCTCGCCGCGCTCAACCCCCGCCTCATCTATGTGTCCATAACCGGTTACGGCCACGACGGCCCCTACCGGGATCGTGCCGGCCACGACCTCAATTACCTCTCCCTCGCCGGCATTATCGGAATGACGGGAACCAGAGACGGCCGTCCGGGTATGTGCGGCGTTCAAGTAGCGGATTTGGCAGGCGGCAGCTACTTGGCTCTTTCGGGACTGCTCGCCGCCATCATTCAACGCGAAAGGACCGGCCGTGGGCAATTCATCGATGCAGCCATGTTTGACGGATCACTGTCCCTCGCGGCCTTGGTCTTTGCAGGGGTCGAGGCGGGATTGGAGGTTCCCGAGCCGGGTAAGATGCTCCTGAACGGAGCATTTCCCTGCTACGGATTGTACCGGACCAAGGACGGACGTTACATGTCGCTTGGTGCATTGGAGCAGAAGTTCTGGAGCAACTTCTGCTCGGTTATCGGAAGAGAAGATCTGTTTGGAGGGCAATACGGGGGACCTGAAGTCACGGCAGAGTTGGATGAGATCTTCTCGACAAGAACGAGAGACGAATGGACGGAATTGATGGGGACGACCGACGCGTGCTGCGAACCGGTGATGAGCCTGGATGAGGCGTCCCGTTCGTCCCTGGCGGAGGCAAGGGGGATGGTCAACACCACGGAACGTGGAGGACGCGTCCTGGGGTTTCCGCTCAGAATGTCCGATTCTCCTCGATCGGCAGATGAACCCGCTCCTGAACTGGGAGAACACACCGAGGAAGTTCTTTCCCGGTTGGGACTTACCACGGAGCAGATGGAATCACTCCGTTCACAAAAGGTAATCTTATGAGTAAATGTGCCCGTGGGGGTTCAAATTTTTCGTTCACCGGGCAATAATGGGAGTAGGTCTCAGGGGAGGAGCTTCGCGGTAAACGGCCTGAAACAACTTGACCTCATGTGGTTCCCATGAACGCGCCCCGGCATAAGGCCGGCCGTGCGACGCAACACCAGAGAAAGGAGTGCGCAATGGATTACAAGAGCATCAACGGAACGGTCTATTCTCGGTATGCCTCGTCTCCGCCGGTCATCAATTCGGAGCTTGCCTCGGAATACGGCATCCGGGTTCCCTGCAACATCGAACCCGGTCAATATTCCGGATTCACGGAAGGCCGGAACATGAAGCTCCGAATGGTTTTTGCCGACGGCAAGAAGAGAATGACATGTCACGGTCGCATCGACTGGGTCGAGAGGGATCAGGATACAGGCCAGTGCATGGTAGGGTTCGGTAACCTCTCCTTGACGGAGGAAGAGTTCCGCGTGTTGGAGCATCACTTCACCGACACGGCGCCGGCGCCTCTCGAGTTGGCGAAGTCCGTCAGAGAAAAAGGCCGTGGGGCCGAATCCGTGGTGGGAACCGAGACCGCACGGGAGATCTTGAGACTGAAAGCCGTCAGCTTTCCCGTAAGCGTCATAGAGGCCATCGATGAACACCGTGGGAGCATTGCATTCTCCGAGTATGTCACCAGGGCTGTGAAGGCATATATAAAAAGCGCGGATGCCGGTCGTTAGGCCGCACGCCGGGCTGTTATCCTTGTTGCCGCGAGGCCCGTTCCCCGGCCTTCTCCGCCAGTCTCACTTGGCTCCTCTTTTTGGCCTCTCTGTTGCGGCGGATCTCCTCGTCGGTCTCCAGGATTAACGGTGCTACCGGTACCGGAGTACCGTTCTTGTCCAGAGCCACGTAAGTGAGATATGCCGAGGCGGTGTGCCGTATTTCTCCGGTGAAGAGGTTCTCGGCTTCCACGCGTACCCCCACCTCCATCGACGTTCTCCCCACCATGTTCAGGCTTGCCCTGACGATGAGGAGATCGCCGATGAATACCGGACTGTGAAAATCCAGTCTGTCGATGGACGCGGTAACCGCATTGCCCCGCGCGTGACGGATTGCCACGACCCCGGCACACGTGTCCACGTGTTTCATTATGACGCCGCCGTGGACATTTCCGGCCGGGTTCGCGTCCTCGGGGAGCATCTGGTGAACGATTGTGGCGCTTGTTTCACTGACTTTCTTGCCTTCCATGTTCCTCGCCTTTCAAAGCGGTGGGGCGGGCCGCACCCGCGGTTTCCCCGGAGAAGACCGGGGTCCGGCACCGATTCATGGCCGCGGTGCGCATCGTCTGCATCCAGCGGGCTTTTATTTTTCCGACAAAATGACTAATGTTTAGGTGGAAAGTACGGAGGAGAACCATGACCCTGGACCATAATTGCGGAGCGTGTTCACAAGCCGGCGGATGCACGTCACGAAAAACTGAAGAAAAGAACGTGGAAGAAATCAGTGCGGCACCGTATCTCATTTTCTGCGCAGTCATCATCGTTGTTGCCAGTGTCGTAGTCAGATGGCTGTTCTAGTACTCTGTGGCACAAGTTCGGTTAAGTAGTTTTCGCGCTGAAATTGCTTCTTCGCTTCGTGCCTCGCAAAGACATCGTCGAGGTTGTCATTGCGGGGGGCCCGCGCTGAACTTCGATCTATATATCATAGAAACTCTCATCGCTAAAATGATTAACCCAGTGGGTGCATAAGAAGCTTGACGCGGCAGGCCCATGGACATATCCTCATCTTTGACCGTCATGTGCTCAAGCCAAAGCCCGGCATCCGTATTGACTATCTGTCCGATTATCTTGAGTCTATTTCATTGGAAACTTATATCACAGGCACATGTCGGCGAAAGCGCAACAAGTCGGAGTGCCGGCGCATTCCTGTTCCCGTACGGCCAAAGGAAGTTCAATACGAGATCGCTGACAGGATTAACAGGATCGGAACGACGGTGTCCGCTCAGGAGAAGTGTGCCTGAGCCTGCGAGAAACGAAGGGAGAAGCCAGTGATTCCTGACTGGAATATCGCCGGGGTATTGCCGCCAATCCGTCCGGGAGAGGATGGTCACGGCACGGACCGCTCTCCGTACGCAGTGTCGTTGCGGCGGGTCGTGGAGAGATTCGCGACGTCATCACAAAGGATTGACATTCTTCAAGGACTGTTGAGCTACCGGAGTGAGCTACATAATGCAGGAATTTCGAATGGTTTCCAATGGCTGGACGGGAGTTTTGCGGAGCAAACGGAGTTGCTGGAATCCCGCCATCCCAACGACATAGATGTGGTAACGTTTTTCTGTCTACCTCCGGGGATGGACGAAAGAACCCTGGCCCAAAATCACGCAGACCTGTTCAGACCCGACCAGACAAAGTCGAGGTTTCGTGTGGACGCCTATCCATGCGTCCTTGGACAACCCACTCAAAGTCGGCACGTAAAACAAATCGCATACTGGTATAGCATGTGGTCACACCGTCGGAACGGCGTCTGGAAGGGGTTTGTTCAGGTAGATCTTGCCCTCGGGGAGGATGGCGAGGCGGCAAAGGCGTTGGACTTCATTCGCCAGGAAGGAGGTCGCCCATGAATCACGATGAGTTTCTGTCCATCTCTTCCGAGATAAAGGAACTGGAATCGCTGCTGGCTGAGGTTCCGGAGGAAAATGTCATTGAGCGCATGGGTCTTGAAGCTCGGCTGGAATCAGCGAGACGGGCCATTGCTAACGTGAGAGAGGATCAGTTGGGCTATAAAGCCCGCCTTACTTTCCGCGGGAAACCGGTCTTCGGCAGCCACGGTATTGCCGCCGACTTCGCTTCCAAGGCAGCCGGGGCTTTTAGTGACGCCGTGGCTGTGGTGGCTGCCGGGCTTGCGGAGAACCTGCGATACATGGGGCCGATTCCCGATAGACAAAAGAATCAGCTACTGATTACCGGCACGGCAGTAGGATCGTTCGGCTTCGAGTTTGAGCTTCCCCAACCGGAGACCAACACGTTGTTCCCTGAGCCTAGTAAGGCCGAAAACGCCCTTCAAAAAATGCTTGAGCTCTTCCAGTTAATTACTGCCGGCTCCGATGACGATGTGGCCGAACTGATCGACGAGATTCATCCTCGGGCAGTGAAGAAGGCGGCTGATTTCTTGGACTATCTAGCACAGCAGGATGCGTGGTGTGGGCTCGAATTCAAGGAGCGGTTTTTTCGGTTTCGTGACGTGGATCACCTCCGAGCCTCGACGGAGCGTCTGAGGGAAGACAACATCCGAGAGGCGGTCGAAGAGCACGACGGAGAACTCCAGGGGGTATTACCCACGGGGCGAACATTTGAGTTCAAGACTGCTGATCATCAAGAGATTCTAAGGGGAAAGATCGGCTTGGATATCGAGGACGCGGACATCCTGAATCGGGATTTCCTGCACAAACCGGTCCGCGTGAGGCTGCATGTTATCCGGGTGGGACAAGGTCGCCCGCGTTATTCACTGCGGTCCATTGAGGATATAACCGCGTCCGATGCGACGGCGAGCAACTGAACCCTCGGCATGAGCCGTGGGTTATCATTTGTCGCTGTGGGCAACGAAGTGTCACGGAGTGTAGGCCGGCGTGCAGTCAGGTCCCGAAGGGTGCCTATTCGTCCTCATCCGATTTCAGTACCGCCAGGAACGCGGATTGCGGGATGACGACGCCCCCAACCTGTTTCATCCGTTTCTTCCCTTCCTTCTGCTTTTCCAACAGCTTCTTCTTACGGGTGATGTCGCCGCCATAGCACTTGGCGGTGACGTCCTTCCGTAACGCCGAGACCGTCTCCCGCGAAATGACTTTTCCTCCGATGGCCCCCTGGATGGCTACCTTGAACATCTGCCTGGGGATTTCCTTCTTGAGCCTCTCGCAAGAGCGCCGCGCTCTCTGGTACGCCCTGTCCGCGTGTACGAGCATCGAGAGGGCATCAACCCTTTCGCCGGCAACAAGGATGTCGACTTTTTCGAGCTCGGTCTTGCGGTACTCCAGGAAGTCGTAGTCGAAAGACGCGTAACCCCGCGACACGGATTTCAGTTTGTCGTAGAAATCGAACAGCACTTCCGCAAGCGGCAGATCGAAGATCAGCTCAACCCGGTTGGAATCAAGATAGTTGATTTCCTTCTGAACTCCTCTTCTGTCGATACACAGTGTGATGACATTGCCGAGGTACTGCTCGGGCGATATGATGGAAGCACGAATGAACGGCTCTCTGGATTCCTCGATCGAAATCGGATCGGGATACTTGGCTGGATTGTCGATGATGATCTCACTGCCGTCCCTGAGCCGCAGAGAATATTGCACGGAAGGAGCGGTCAAGATCAAGGAGAGGTCAAACTCTCGTTCCAACCGCTCCTGGACCACTTCCAGATGAAGCAGGCCGAGAAACCCGCATCTGAAGCCATGCCCCAGGGCAGTGGAATGATCCTTCTCAAACGACAACGATGCGTCGTTGAGCTTCAGCTTTTCAAGTGCAGCTGCCAGATCGTCGTATTCATCGGAGGAGATTGGATAGAAGGACGAAAAGACCACCGGCTTCACCAGTTGAAACCCCTTTAGAGCCTGCGTGCAGGGGCGGTCGTCCAAGGTGACGGTATCGCCGATCCTGGTGTCGCTCACGGTCTTGATGCCCGCTATGATGTACCCGACTTCCCCTGCACCCAACGATTGACGGGGGCTGCGCTCGATGAGAAAGATGCCGGTCTCCTCAACTCTATACGCGGCCCCATTCGACATGAATCGAATAGTGTTGCCCGGCTTGAGCTTGCCGTCAAACACGCGGAGATTGACTATTGTTCCCCGGTATGGGTCCCAGTGAGAGTCGAAGATCAAGGCTTTCAGCGGATCGTCGGGTTCGCCCTTCGGCGGAGGAACGTGTTGCACCACCGCTTCGAGTACTTCTTCAATCCCGATTCCCTCCTTAGCCGAAATGCACACCGCAGCGTCGGGGTCCAGTCCGAGATCCTTTTCAATCTGAGCTTTGACCCGATCCACATCCGCTGACGGCAGGTCGATCTTGTTAATTATCGGGATTACCTCCAATTCCTGCTCCAATGCCATGTAGAAATTGGCCAGGGTCTGCGCCTGAACCCCCTGGCACGCGTCGATTACCAATAGAGCCCCTTCACACGCAACCAGGGCACGGGACACTTCGTACGAGAAGTCCGCATGTCCCGGAGTGTCGATGAGGTTCAGGGTGTAGTCCTTTCCGTCCTGAGCGGTATAGGGGAGCGCGACGGTTTGGCTCTTGATGGTAATACCCCGTTCTCTTTCGATGTCCATTGTATCGAGCATCTGGTCCCTGAACTCATGAGAGCCTACAACTCCGGTCAATTGGAGGAGCCGGTCGGCAAGGGTGGACTTACCGTGGTCAATGTGGGCAATAATGCCGAAATTCCTAATATGCTTCATTAAAAAAACTCCGATGGAGTCGGAAAGACTGCTTCAAAATTGTGATTTACGTGCGTCGGTCATTCCGTTGACGCCTTGGTTCCGCTCAAGGACGATATTGAAAGCCAATAGACCTGTCCGTCGGGTGACATCATGAACAGCCGGTCTCCCTCGGAGACGGGACCCAAGGCCTCCTTGTCGGGCGGTCGGAAGGACACCTTGGCGGAATCCAAGAGATTCTTCCCGGCCACCAGCTTCTTCAATGAAGACTGGTAGATCAAGGCTTCCAGCGGGGACTTGTTGAAATCGAATACCGTGTCCCCGTGAACGGCTATTCCCGAGGGAAACGCACCATTGGTGTACGAGGTCACCACTCCGCCCAGTATGTACCCCTTTCTCACTGCCTGGTTGGGGTCCACCACATATGTCTTGCGCGTATCCAGGTTGTTGGCCACAAGCCAGACCTTGGTCCCCTTCCATGCGGCCGGTGCCGCACCGGTGACCGAAAGGTAGCGGACCGGAAGATTCATTACCGTTACCGCGTAATTCCGAGCAAATGACGTTTCCAGATCAATGCCGATGATCAACCGTGTTGAAAGATCCGCAATTAATACGACGTTTCCATCAATCGGAAGTGTGCTGAACGCAGGACAAACGTAACCGGGCACCTCAAACGATTCGTCAACGTCGGTTCCGCCGGCGGGGATGCGTCTGAGTTCCAGGGTATCATCCGGAAGTCGAACCAGCACGAGAAAGGCTCCCTCCCTGATCCCGAAGGACAGGGGCTTCAGGCTGTCGTTGCCGCCGAGGATATTTGGTCCCTTGTTCCACTTCACCGTTGCCTTGGGAGTGTCGAACATGGCCCGAAGGGGAATGACGTTGGCCCAGACCAGGATCAGGGCCAGCACGGTGATGGGAACAGCCGTGTTGAGAGCGTAGTTGAGACGCCCCGAATAGGGGTCGCCCTCGGTAAAGCGGACCTCGGTGTCGAATTTACGTCTGATGCCCCTCTTGAGCCGCAGATATCCGATGACCACTTCCACGGCCATGATACCGGAGAAGAAATACATGAGCTGCGGAAAGTAGTTCTTCCCCCAGATCGCCCATATGGCGAAGACCATGTAGAGAAAGTACTTGCTCGTTATCGTGATCCGGGCACCGATCCCAAGGACGTTGATAATGACGCCGAAAACCACCACGATCAGGTAGAGAGCAATGTACACCGTGCCCAGCAAAGGGGACACCATGTGATGAAGAATGGCCATCATGGCCACAACGACCATGCCGAACTGATCGCACACCAGATCGGTGAACGCTCCCGACTGTGAAGGCTTCCCGGTGTGTCTGGCGTATGCGCCGTCGACCCCGTCGCAAATAACGTGTCCTGCCAGAAAAAGGACGGCGATCACCGGGGTTCGGACGAAATAAAGGACTACCCCCGCAAGAAACGCGATGCCGACATACGATATGGTATCCGGGACAAGGCCGAGTCTGTTGAGCGGAGGCACCAAAACGGAGACGAGCCTTGTGCGCTTCTCAGCCAATAGGGCATGTATCCAGCGGTCTTTGCCGAAGTAGTTCAGGAAGACCTTGGGAGGTTTTGACCTGAAGCCCGCCGTCCCGTCGCCGGGTAATTGTTGATCTTGAGATGCCATTACCGTACCGGTGGAGAAAGTGTCGTTGTCACAATTGTTTCCGGAAAGACCTTCACGGCGAGGAGTCCGGTTCCAAGGCCTTCGGTCGGGAAATCCCGGTGAATCTTACCTGTCCCACTCCCTGCATGCGTAGGCCGCCCCGGTTTGAGGCGGCCATGTTCACGGTTCCCCGCGTCCGTTGTTCCCGACAGAGACCCATGCCGGTCTTGACCGGAGGCATGCCGGCACCGATCCGTGAACGGACTGTCTGAAGCCGGCACGCGGCAATCTCGTGCACCGGCGTCTTCCCCGACGGACTGAGGCCGGGAAACGCTACCCGGCCAGCTTCTGCTTGATCGCTTCCGCCGTTGCCGAGATCTCTTTCCCATCCCCCACAACCGGATCCCATGCAGAAATCGTCAACCCGTCCCCGTTCCATCGGGGAACAATGTGCATGTGGAGGTGTGGAATCACCTGGTTGGCCGCCTTGCCATTGAGCTGGAGCACATTCATGCCGTCTGGCGCCACTGCTGCATTGACCGCCTTGGCGATCTTGCAGATCACGGACGCGAGATGTCCGTAGAGGCCGGGATCCGCTTCGACTATATTCTCGATGTGTTCCTTGGGAATGACAAGAACATGGCCCTTGTTCAACGGCATAATGTCCATGAAGGCGAGGGTGGTCTCATCTTCGTAAATCTTCGTGCTCGGGATTTGCCCGGCAACAATTTTGCAAAAGATACAGTCCTCGGATGTCTTCATTCGTCCGGATACCTTTCGTTTGAAACAATATGTGGCGCCCGCGCGAGACGCGTATGCTCCGTTCATCTCCCCGCTCTCGCCGGCCCGTTCAATCCTTCAAACCCTCGAACAGTACCGAACTCAGATACCTCTCGCCCGCGCTGGGAAGAATGACGACAATGGTTTTGTTCCGATACTCTTCTCTCTTTACCAGTCTTGTGGCGGCGCACGCAGCGGCCCCGGATGAAATACCGCTGAGCATGCCTTCCTCCCGCGCCAATCGGCGGCTGAAGGCTACCGCCTCGTCACTGGAAACCTGCTCGACCTCGTCGATCACCGAAAGATCAAGGACGTCGGGTATAAATCCCGCACCGATTCCCTGAATCTTGTGGGGGCCGGGAATCAGCTCTCGTCCGTGCAACGTCTGCGTGATCACCGGGCTCTCAACCGGTTCAACGGCAACGGAAACGATCTTCTTGCCCCTGACTTCGTTCATGTAGTGCGCAATGCCGGTAATGGTTCCACCCGTACCGACTCCGGATACCAGTACGTCGATTTCACCGTCGGTCCCTTCCCAGATCTCGGGACCGGTGGTCTCATAGTGTGCCCTGATGTTGGCAGGATTCTTGAACTGCTGCGGCATATGGTAATGTCCGGGATCGCCCGCAACGATATCTTCCGCTGCCTGAACAGCGCCTTTCATGCCCTTTGCACCGTCGGTGATCCGGATCTTCGCGCCAAACATTTTCAAGACCATACGCCGCTCCACGCTCATCGTTTCCGGCATCGTGAGTGTCAAGGAATATCCCTTGAGCGCACAGACGTAGGCAAGCGCTATGCCCGTATTACCACTGGTCGGTTCAACGATTTCCATCCCCTTGCGGAGGAGCCCCTTCTCTTCCGCGTCTCTAATCATGTATACGCCGATACGGTCCTTGATGGAATAAGCAGGGTTGCGGCCTTCGATTTTCGCTAAGACAAGGGACTTTGCGTCGCCGCAAATCTTGTTGAGACGTACCAAGGGCGTAAGTCCCACTGCTCCGGCATTGTCATTGAAATAATTCTTCATTGATTGCGCCTCACCGATGCTTGGTACTGAAGTGAAGATCCAATGTCGCCGGGTTTATTTTCCTGCGATGGAATCGTTTCGAAGATGTCCGTACCGACATGTGTGTCTCTAAGGGCACACCTCGACATGATGTCTCAATTCTTGCAGAAAACGAGGCCGCCATGCACGGTCATCATTAGACTTGGCATAATGAAACTATCCCTGTCGAGACTTCCTCCGTGTAACTCATCCTTGAGCAACGGAATCTGAAATGGGTCATTGGTACGCAGAACAGCAGTAATAGAACATAAGAAATAATCCTCACCCGAAAAGTTGGCCAAAACCAGTGCGGGCCGCTTCTTGGCTTGGCTCATATCTGTGAAGAAGAACTGGGCAATTACTACGTCTCCGGGTTCATATGTGCCCACGCCTCATTCTCCTCATGGGTGTTCAATTCTTTACCAAGGGCGGAACCCGACATGAGAGCGCATTCCAGCACCTCTAATCGGCTGCCCTTCAAAATGTCCCCTCTGAGGAGTGCCAATACATCCTTGGCGGCCAGCTGCTTCTCTCTAGAAAGAACCTCCCGTTGGTGCCGGATTTCCGCCTCGGCATTCGAAAGTTGCGGCATCGTATTCACTCCTTCGATTAGCACTGCTTCCGTCTTCTTATACTGTGACAGCCGTTCTCGGTCAAGTGTTTCATTTCCATAATGTTTCTTCATTGTCGGCGGCCCGGCATCCCGGCGGCAATTCCGTGCCCCACTGGTTTGCCGGGCTCAGTGCCGTCTCAAGCTCGTCGGACCATCGCTCTCAATCTGCAACAGTGAACCGGTTGAGGAATTGGAAACTCGATCTCCGAGACAGAGTTTGACATTCTCCGTTTAGCTTTGCAGATTGCTTGAGTTTTCTCTGTCCGTCCATGGCCGTTTTGTGGTATCATATGGATTGCTGCCGGAATAGTGGTTTCGGGAGCGGCCCTGATTGCCCGTATCAACGTCACGCCTTCGAGGCTGAGTGGTAATCGGCGGGGTTCATGGCGCTCGTCAAGTCGGGTAAAGGCACAGGAAGATCGGTGAAGGAACCAGGTCCGGGTGAATCCGTGTCACCAGGCAAGAAGATAAGCATTGAAGAGATCCTGCAGGATCTGCGCGCAGGAATGCGGACAAAGGGTTTTCTGGCCAAATATGGTATTTCCATGACCGAGTTCGAGGGAATACTGAAGAGCCTGATACGGAAAGGTTTGTTTACCAAGGAAGAGTTCAAGGCATGGAAGTCGCGCCCGCCCGTCCGCACGGTTCCTCCGGAACCGCCCGCACCGCCGGCCGCCCAGGCTCCCCGTGCCCCTCAAAAGGGTCATGGAACCGTCGAAACTTTTGTTATCAAGGATCCCGAAAAGAACAACTCTTGGGCTCTACAGCTTTTTTCCACAAAGCGGGAACGCCTGCCGGGCGCGCAATTCAAAGTGACGTTGCACGGCAAGAAGTACGCCTTTGTCGTTGAAAAGCTCCTCTACCGCGGCGCGGTGAAAATGCTGAAATCCGGGTCCCCCCCCAAGCCCGGATCCAAGGGCAAGCGGGAAGAAGCCATGGAGTTCATCACCCGCCACGGATGGGCCGCATACCTGGAGCAGCGGGCCTATGCGGCAAACTTCGATGCCGACGGAATGAAGGTCGCGGGAAAGGCGAGGCTGGTCTTGCTTCATTGCCGGAACGACACGTTCCTGGCCGCTCTGCATACGCCTGCCCCGGCCATCAATCTCTACGTCGGGGGGTCGCTGGACAACATCCGTCACCGTTTGGCCAGGAGCGTGGACACGAGTGATTTGGAGGGTATTTGAGTCCCGTTTACGGAGTCACGTACTCCGTGGGATCGTCGATCCCCGCTTCCTGAAATCCCTTCCTTCGTAGTATACAGCTGTCGCATCGGCCGCAGGCAGCTCCCTCGGGATCCGGATCGTAACACGAGTGGGTCTCGCCGTAATCGACGCCAAGTTCCGTTCCCCTTAGAATGATTTCAGATTTGGTGAGTTTTATCAGAGGGGTGTGAATGTTGACCGCGGCTTTCCGTTCAACGGCCATCTGAGTTGCCAAATTGGCCATGCGCTGAAAAGCCTCTATGTATTCCGGCCGGCAATCGGGATACCCGGAATAGTCCAACACGTTGACTCCTATGAAGATGTCCAGCGCCTCCAACACTTCGGCCCAGGCCAGAGCAAAGGCGAGAAAGATCGTGTTCCGGGCGGGAACGTAGGTCACCGGTATCCGGCTCGACATATCCTCCACAAGGCTGTCTTTGGGGACATCCCAGTCGTCCGTCAACGCGGAACCTCCAATTTGCCCCAGGGGAAGGTCAAGGATCAAGTGGCCGGCGACGCCCTGCGTCCGAGCCACTCTCCCGGCAGCCTCGATTTCGATGCGGTGCCGCTGCTGGTAGTTGAAGCTCAAAGCGTAAGCCTCGAAGCCTTCATCCTTGGCAATGGCCAGGCACGTTGCCGAGTCGATTCCTCCCGACAGGAGGACCACACATTTGTTTGTCTTGTCCATCTTCCCAACTCTTATCACGATGAATTCTTACAGATAGTGAGCGTCGGGCTCCGTAACTGAGTGTTTTATGGCGAAAATACGGTCGCACAAGCTGAACCGTCTTCCCGGCGTAGGCCGGGAACCAGTCTCTTCTTCCTGGACCCCGGCCTGCGCTGGGGAGACGGCGGGCAGAGCCCGCCCTTGAAGATGACGGGCACGGAGGCCCGTCCCACGAAACAGGTCTAAGGCTTCATGACAGTCCTTCGTAGCCCGGGCCTCCGTGCCCGGATCTTGTTCTTGCCGGCACCCGAGCCGGCTGCGAGACGAAAACGTGCGACCGTATTTGTGCCATAGAGGACTTAGCTCATGTCAACGAATTCTGTTCGAGACCGACTATACCACACCCGTCGGAGGCTTCACATACCCCTCAAGCGAGCCGCCGGTCCCACTGAGGGATTCTCATGCTCGGTAGTGACTATCGCTCATATCGGTTCGCCGGTAAGACGGCTCAGGATATGCGGCTGCATCCATGAGATCGACTATAGGCTTAGTCCGAGGGACTTGATGTGATGCTTGAGCGCGTCTCGGGAGACTCCCAGCAATTCCGCCGCCTGTTGTTTGCGCCCCTGCGTAC
>JAZDHD010000073.1:0-16610 GCA_043806215.1 Pseudomonadota bacterium
GGCGCCGTGGCAATGGGAATAACGCGTCAGGTGAGGACCGCGGCACTGAGATACTTTGACGGACTCGACGAAATCCGGTACGCGGAAAAGGCGCTGAAGGCCTCCGGCAAAGTGCTGAAAATCCAGAGCGGCAGGGTAAGCGTCGACGGGCAGGACAAGCTGGCCCTCCTCGAGGCTGAGGGAGACGTCTTGCAGGAAGATCTCGAAAAGGTCCGGTCCATTGGTGAGGCCAACGGCCTACTGGCCGAACTGAAGAGCGCAATGGGCACGAATTACAACGAACCGTTGGTCAGATAGGGAGCAATCCGGGGACACGATTCCGAATTTTGCGAGGTCGCAAGGCTCCGTTCGCAAAATCGGATCATGTCCCCGATTGCCGAAGCTGCCCCGGTAGTCCCAAGCCGCGCAGCCCGGTTTGTTCTTCTCCGCCATTTCTCCTTTCCCCTCCAGGCCCCGATTCATTAGGGTCCGTCACAGAATAACGCTTGCAGCTACGTCTTTCACCGAACGGTCGTATCGACCCGGCACTGAAGTACCGGGCTACTCTCAGTAGCCCCTCCGGGGCAAGCGATCTTGCACGTCCCGGAGGGACAGTATGATAGTAGACCGGTCTTTCAAGGCCGGGATAGCAAGTCGGAAAGATGACGGGCTTATTTTGTGACAAACCCTTAGTTCTTGCTGAAGGGAATGTTCGGATAGAGCTTCCACCCCTTTCCGTCCGTGAACGAGAAGTGGACCAATTCCCCCTTGAGCATCGTCATCTGCGGGATATGAGCGGTACGGTCGGCACCGGGTTTGAAGAATCCCGAAAACATGTGTATTTCGCGCTCCTCTGATTCCCCGATATCGCATATGGACCGGCCTTCCTCGGTCGTCTCGTCTATGCCGAGAAAATCGTAAATCGTCATGGGAAGGTCAACAAGCGCTGTAGGACTCTTTGAGATGCGTAACGGGGTGCCGTACTCTCCCGGCCGTTTCACGAGAAGCAGCGCATAGGTCTTGTTCACGATGTGTCGGGGGCTCATGCCCGTAACCGTTTGGATTCTCCTCTCAATGTCCTCGGGTAAGCCGTTTGTTGCAGCATCTTCCGGGCCCACATCCCCGTGCCCGTGATCCCCGTGGAAGATGATCGTCGAGTCCTCGAACCTGCCGAGCTTTTTCAACTCGGAAATGAACCGCTCCATAATTCTCGTGGCACAGACTGCGTGATCGAGGTACGTCGCGGTTCCTTCCCGGTTGCTTGTGCAGTCCCCATTTCTGGAGCCGATCGGGTCGTGAGTAAACCAGAGGTGCACGTACACGTACCGGCCGTGAGCAGGCCGCTTCTTCTCATCTTCGACAAACGCACGGACCATGGGAAGACACTGAACCACGTCCGCACGGCATCTGCGGCTTTCGACGTCATTGCGCACGGAGTCTCCGGGGGGCGACCCGAAAGCGCGGCCGACGAGGCCTCGGCCGTCAACGAAGAGTTCCTGCTGCATCCAGTTGGGAACAATCCTCAGCAAACACAGGTCGGTGAAATCAAAGAAATCGAACATCAATTCCGTCTTCTGTTGATCCTTGATCACGTCGAGCAGTTGGCGGGCATGGGAAGCGGACTTATGATAATAGCCCACATCCGGCGTATACATCGAGACCACGTACCCTCGATCGTGCAACGCCTTGATCATGCCGCCCTCGATCCGTTGCCTGTTCCAATCCACCGCGCTTCCGCCCTTGTAAAACGTTCCCGTGAAATAGCTCGGCAGGGACGCCTGTGTGAACACGTAATCGGAACGATTCTTTTCGTAGAAGGTGAATCCGTCGAACGAGTCCGTATTCCCAAGCTTCTTCAGCGTATCCAAGAACACAAGACTGCTGTACCCGTCAAAACAAATCTGGTAGACGTTTCCTTTTGAGGTGAGCCTTTCAGGGACGGCCGCCCGTGCCGCCCGTTTGTAAAGAACATGATTTCCCCATTTGACTGTCACGTCCGGCGGTATATGGGCATAGAAGTATACGGCTTGCACGATGCACAACGCCGCGACAAACAAAGTGCCGGCCTTGGCGACCCATATGGGGGGCAACCGAATCCCCGCCCACAATGCCGCAATGAATATGATGGTCTCCACAAGGGTGAGGAACGGCGGTTCGACGGGCTTTACATGCCCTGGTCCGGAAGCGAGGTCCCCTACCTGCACAGGAGCGGCGATATCGGCCAGGACCATGTACACGCCGAGAAAGAAGAGAATGACGGCTGTTCTTTCGCGGACGGCGGGCCTCAGCAGAAGCAGCGGCAACAAGGCCAAGAAGACAACCACCGCAGCGGCAACCGGCAACAACGGGTACAGGAGGTTGGCGCCGAATTCATCCTGGTGGGGGAAGTATACGGCAAAGGGTATCATGATCAGAACGACGAATGCCGGGAACCATGCGATCACCACATAGGACAACGCATGCGACGATTCCGATCCTGCCGCCGGCGAATCGTTCCGGTTCTTCTCCATTCAAACCCTCTACCGGTGCGGGTTCCGAAGCAGCCTCTCGTAATCGACGGGGCGGTCCTTGTCGATCCGTTGGAATGCCACATTCATCGGGTATTTCAACCCCGATCCGGTATTGAACAAGAGCACCCGTTCGCCTTTCTCCACGTCCCCGCGGTCCAAGGCCTTTTTCAGGGCGGCGAGCGTGGCGGCGCCTTCGGGAGCAGCTACAATCCCTTCCTTTTCTGCAAGTTCCCTTTGTGATTCGAGAATCTCATCGTCCGAGACGGCGACGGCCGTTCCGTTGGTCTCGCGGACGGCCCGCAGTATAAGGAAATCGCCGATGCAATGAGGCACTCTGATGCCCGCGGCAATCGTTGACGCATGTTCCCAAGGACGGGCACTGTCCGCACCCTCCTGGAAAGCCCTTACGATGGGCGCGCAACCCTCGGACTGAACCGATATGAGCCTTGGCCTCTTGCTTCCGATCCACCCCAGCGTTTCCAGTTCATTAAAGGCCTTCCACATGCCGATCAGCCCGGTCCCGCCGCCGGTGGGGTAGAATATCGCGTCCGGCAGATCCCAACCGAACTGCTCTGCGACTTCAAGCCCCATGGTCTTCTTTCCCTCGATGCGATAGGGTTCCCTGAGGGTCGACATGTCGAACCAGCCCAGGATGTCCTTGCCTTCCCGCACGATTCGTCCGCAATCATCAATGAGACCGTTGACGAGGCCCACGACGGCTCCAACCATACCGCACTCGTTGGCATTGATTTCGGGCGCATCTTCAGGGCAAAACACAAACACCTCCATACCCGCCCGGGCCCCGTACGCGGCGAGTGCGCCTCCGGCGTTGCCGGCAGTCGGAATGACAACACGCCGGATGCCGAATTCATTGGCCATTGTCACGGCCATTGCCAGGCCGCGAGCCTTGAAACTGGCAGTGGGCAATCTCCCCTCGTCCTTCACGAAGAGACGGTCCATGCCGAGCCCCGCCCCTACGGTGGGGCAATGAATCACCGGAGTCATGGTCTCGCCCAGACTCACCACATTGGCAAGGTCCCTTACCGGCAAGAGTTCCCTGTAGCGCCACAGTTCCGGGGGCCGGGATACGAGTCCGCTGCGCTCGAGGCAGGACCCTACCGCATCCAGGTCGTACAGCACGAGAAGAGGGCTCCCGCATGAAACGCATACGGTCTGCACCGTTCCCGCTTCATGGATTTCATTGCATTTCGGGCATTGCAAATGAGTCACGTGGCAGGAAGAAGGAAGATCTCCAAGATTCATGGGCGTCGTCCTTTCAAAAACGCCGTCGTCCTTTCAAAGACAAAGGACTATTGCGCGTTCCCGTAGTGTCGGCAACATGTACGTAGAGGTCACGAGTCCCTTGCCAACGTTGTCACCAGCTCGTCATGTATCAATCCGTTCGTGGCGACGATGCTCGACGTGCGGACATGCGTCGGTTCTCCCTTTCCGTCCGATACTCGGCCGCCGGCTTCCTGCACGAGCAGCATCCCCGCTCCCTGATCCCATGGCTTGAGCCTGAGCTCCCAGAATCCATCGAGGCGGCCGCAGGCGACGTAGGACAGATCAAGCGCGGCCGACCCCGCCCTCCGTATCCCTTGGACTTTCGTCACCACCTGTGTGAATTCCTTCACATTGTTGTCCTTCTCATAGGCTCTGTTATAGGGAAAGCCCGTGGCAACAATGCTGGTTAGGAGGGTTTCGGCCCTCGACACCTCGATGGATCTTCCGTTCAGGAACGCGCCTTGATTCTCGAACGCGTAGAAGCTTTCCGCCCTGAGGGGATCGTGAACCATGCCGGCAACAAGGCCGCCGTCGCGGGTGAGCGCAATGGATATGGAGAAATGGGGGTACCCATGAGCAAAATTCACCGTGCCGTCCAAAGGGTCGACGAGCCATAGCCAGGCCGCTCCGGACATTTCCGTCACGGTTTCTTCCGTGAGTATATCATGGCCGGGAAACGACTTCGTGATCTCGCCGAGAATAAAATCCTCCGAAGCACGGTCCGCATCGGTGACGATATCAATGCCCTTTTCCGACGTGTCCTTACGCACAACGGTGAAGTTTCCGCGGTAATAGGAGAGTATCCTCTTACCCGCCTGCTGCGTGACGTGATGGAGAAAAGGTAATATGTCCTTTGGGTTGGTCCGGTCTTTCATGAGAATCTCTCCAAGGGTTGCCATGCCGTTGAGCAATCCATTAAACAGAGAGGCCCGATGGAAAGTCACCGAACCCTTCACTCCTCATCCTTCCCCGTCACCCGGCAGAACAGTTCCCCGCGGTGCAGACGGATGCGCACATCATCTCCGGCTCCGGCCGTCGACGCGTCGGTGACCACCTTCCCGTTGTCCTGCCTCATCGTAATGGAATAACCGCGCTCCAATACCGACAACGGGCTCAGGCCGTCCAATTGAACGGTCAGGTTCTCGGCGGCATGCCGCGCGGCCTGCAGGGCATTGCGCATCGACCGTTCCATGCGCAATGTCAGTTCGTCACATCGAGCCTTGCCCTCCAGTATGGTCCGGGTGACGTACCCGGGTCTCAGGCGCTCCGTCAGGGCTTCGGCATCTCGACGGGCCAACGCGGCCCTTCGGGCCATGGCGTTCCCGAGCCGCATCGTGAGCTCGTCCATGCGCATCCGCCGTTCCTCAATCCGGCGCCGGGGATCGTAAAGCCGCTTGAGCGTTTCGGTTACGGCCTCGGTGCATTTCCCGAGGCGGAAGGTCATCGCGTTCCGGAGTCTGGCCAGGAGATGGCCAAGACTCTCCGAGAGTTCCCTTCTGTCGGGTACCGCCATCTCCGCGGCAACGGACGGAGTTGACGCCCTGAGATCCGCGGCAAAATCGGTGAGGGTGACGTCTGTTTCGTGGCCCACCGCGGCGATGATGGGAATGGGGCACCGCGCCGTCGCCCTGACAACGCGTTCATCGTTGAATGCCCAGAGATCCTCGACGGATCCCCCGCCTCGTCCGATGATGATCACGTCGGGTTCTCCGGAACTGCACAACCTGTCCAAAGCGGCCACGATCTCGTCCGGTGCACGGTCCCCTTGGACCGATGTGGGACTCACCACAATGTGAACTCCCGGGCAGCGGCGTTTCAACACCCGAATCATATCCTTTACCGCAGCTCCCCTGGGGGAAGTCACCAGGCCTACGGTCTTGGGATACGCGGGAAGCCGTCTCTTGGTACGCTCGTCAAAGAGCCCTTCAGCGGCGAGTTTCGCCTTGATCTGCTCAAATGCCAGCATGAGGCTGCCCAGACCCATGGGTTCCATGGTATCCAGAATAAGCTGGTATTCGCCCCGGAGGCTGTAAACGCTCAGCCGGCCCCATGCAATGACGGCCAGTCCGTCCTCCATCCTGAATTTCAGAAAACGGGACTGAATCTTGAACATCACGCAACGTATCTGCGCGGAGTCATCCTTCAGAGTGAAATACATGTGCCCCGAAGGCGCGGCGTGGAAATTCGAGACCTCCCCTTGTACCCACACGGAGGAAAAACCCCGCTCCAGAAGTTCACGGATCTCATTGGTGAGTTCCGACACCTTGAATATCTTTCGTTCAGGCAGATCCATGACTTTTCCCATCCGGGGTTCGCTCGGCCATTGACCCCTTTATCCTCATGTGCCGATCCGAGCGGATGTGACCCGTCGAAGAGGCATTCTCGAGGAAAGCATCTTCCCGCAAAGGGTGAGATCGACGCGTGCCCTGCATTCTATAGGCGGTACCACAAATTTTCAATCCTTTGGGATGCCGGAAGCGGGTATCGCTTCAGTGTCGGAAGAATGTGTCTCAGAAGCCCGGCATGGAGAGAAATCGTGCTCTGACCGCCATCATGCACCCCATCCCGAGACGTTTCCGGTAAACCCCCATGATCGGGGCGATCACAACTGAGCATGAAAATCCCTCGGTATTCCGGGCCGAAGACCGGGCAGAGCCCGGCGGATAGGCATTCCCAGGCAGGAGCCTGGGAACGAGAGGAGAAACGTATCCCACGAAAGTGAAGCCGTACGTCAAGCCTCCAAATTCCCTTTTCTTTCTTGGCGAATTGTGGGTATACTAACAACACTGCGATTCTATTTATTTGTGTACGGAGATTGGATGCCCATGCGCGTCTTCATGAGTGTTGTGGTGATTCTGCCCATCCTGGCTGCCTGTCCCGCATTTGTGCAGGCCCAGTGGTTTGTTCCACAGAGAATCGAGGTAGACTCTTCATTTCGTATGGAGGTTCTTTTCGGTTCGCAGATGCTCCGCTCTCTGGACGGCGATTTGGGACCGGTTGACGTGTTCAAGGTCCAGTACAATCCGCGTTTACCCGTTCTGGCCGGTAGTGTCGAGGTGTCGCCTTTTCAGCTCATATCCGGAAGACTAGCCGGGTCGCTGAGCTTTCTCGAGAGAGACTTGTCGTCTACGCGCGGGGTGGTGCAATCCTTAACCCACGTGGAAATCATTCCGGTTTCACGCTGGGTAACCCGGCCCGATTATCAGTCCTGGGAGGCCGCCGCACTGTACCATCTCCACAAGGGCGGGGGGTATCGCTTCAGCGTGCTGGCCGGGTATCGACAATCGGTGTGGACCTACCACGGGGAACTCGAGCAAGGGGACGGTTCGCGATTGCGTGACACCTTCTCGTCCGATATTCCCTTTATCGGCATGCAAACGGCGATGTTCTTCCCGTGGTGGAAGGCCCGTTTCGAGGTTCTCGGCTCACCGTTTATGAAGAACGCTTCCACCTTATCCTTGCAGCACGGAGCCGTCTATTCCGAGCAAAACGTCGAGACCGACAAGGGCGGACTCATCGAGTTTCGTTTGGAAGGAACCGTAAGCCTTAACACCAATCTCTGGTTGGGGGTTTTCGGTTGCTTTCATTACCAGGAACTCAGCGGAAGATCCACCGGCCGCAGCATCCAGCCGCTCGTAACGCCGGCGAACCTGAACAGTTATTACACATCCGAAAGCATGGCCTCACTGGGGCTGAACTTCAACGTGGTTTACTGACGCCCGGCACAATCACTCTTCCTCCGGCGCGGGCAAGGCGGGGGAGCGTATCAGTTTGTACGTGGGGTAGATCGACGAGGCGAGACAGGCCGCCGCGGTGAGAACGAATGTCTTGGCAAAGACCCACGGATTGACATGAATATCGATCGACCAGCCAAAGGATCGATAATTGATGGCATTGGTGATGATGTACGTCAGGATCAATCCGCAGGCAATTGAGACGACAAAAGAGACCAGACCCATTAACAGCGCCTGGTACACGTTCATCCGTCCCAGCTGGGTCGATGTCAATCCCAGATAGCTCAGCACGGTCATCTCGCGGGACCGCTCCATGAGAATGGCCATCAGCGCGACGGCAATGCCGAGGAGTGCCACCAGCAGGGACACCCCCTTCAACGTGGCCGTCGGAGCAAAGGTCTTGTCGAATATCACCAGAACCTTGGACCTCATCTCGGTGTTCGATACAATCGTCCTGCCCAAGCCGGGGGCTTGGGCCGCTATGGAACGGCGCACCTCACCGGAGGACACCCCGGGCCTAAGAAACAATGCGACGGACTGCACCTTCTTGTCCTGCCAGATCTCCTCGTAAACATCCCGATGCATCTGAATGGTGCCCTGGTCGGACGAGTAGTCCCTGACCACCGCGGCCACGGGAAATGAACGTTTGCCTTGCGGCGCAGCAAGTTGAACCGAATCCCCCACGTCCAAGCCGAAACGGTATCCCAGTGATTCCGAGATGAAGACCCCGCCCTTTTCCATCCTGTCCCAGGCCCCGTGCTCTCCCTTCAGAAAGGTAAAACGGGAGCGGTGTTTCAAGACCGATCCGTCCACTACTCTCAGCTTGGCCGGTTTGCCGTCGATCCTGACGGCGTACGTTGAATAGCGCTCGACCGCGCGTATTCGAGGATCTTGCCGTAATGACTCGATGAGTTCATCCGGCAGGGGATGGGCCCATTTTGTGGTAGCCGGTGATATGTACAGATCCCCCTGCAAAGACCCCTCGAGCCAGGCATCAACCGATTTCCTGAAGCTGTGGATCATGGTGTCCACGCCGATGGTCATGCTCAGTGCCGTCGCGAGGGCCGCTACGGCTATGCTGGTACGGCTGAGCGAAGCCCGGATGGTCCTGGCTGCCAGGAAAGCCTCCGGTGAACGGAATACTCTCCTGAACCACGCACCCGCATAGTGGGCGAACTGAGAGAGGATGGAGGGGGTGAACAGCGCAAACGCCAGTGTCATTGCAAACGCGGAGACAAAACCCCAGAAGACGGAGAATCGAGATGCCCAAGCAGCCGCCAAAGCGAGCACGAACAGCACGACGCCTCCGGTGAACAGAAAGCCTTTGAGACGCTGAGCGCGGTCCTCTATGCTTTGTCGTTTCATCCCGATCACCGGCGGCGCAACCGCCACCTCCAGAGCCGGAAGTCCGGTGCCCACAATGGTAGCCAGAAATCCCACACCCATCCCTTTGAGCACCACGGCCGGCGTTAAATGGACGGCTTTCACATCGACATGGAAGTAGAGTTCGCTGATGGTTGACGATACCCGGTCGATGCCGGCCCACGCGACGAGAAAACCGAGGATGATGCCGAGAAGACTGCCGGCGGTTGCGAGAAGCAGGGATTCGGTGACGAATGCTCCCACGAGACCGGCACGGTCCGAACCGAGCGTGAGGAGCAACGATAGATCTTCCCGACGGGAGAGAACCGAGAACATGGAGAAATTGTAGATAAGAAATGTCCCGACGAAAAGGGCCAACAGGCTCATTGCAGCGAGATTGAGCTGGAACGAATAGAGCATGCTCCGGAGTACGGACTTACTTTGGTCGGAATCGGTGAGCCGGAGACTTTCGGGCATGCCCTCGAGCACTTTGTCCGCCTCGCCCTCCACGATGAGGTCTATACGGTCGAGCCGGCCTTCCTTTCCGAAGAGATCCTGAGCCGCTGAAATGTCCAGAACCGCGATGTTGTCGCCGCCGGTCAAACCTGAGGACGGTACCGGGCCTGCAATCCTTGTCTTCTTCCTTATCCCGGCCGACAAGACGGTCAAGGTGTCGTCACGCTTGAGGCCGTGGCGCTTCATAAGGGCCTCGGAGAGGTACACCGCGGGCACGCGGCTTGTGAGAAATTCCGTCAGTGCCCCTTGGTCCCCTCTCATGGGAGAAAGATTCCGGAAATCTGCGTCGAGGAAGGGGTCGATACCGATGAAGCGGACAGGTTCGTCTGAGGTTTCAAGCGTGTTCGCCATAACCTCGATGACAGGGGAGGCCGCCTTTATCTGCGGATTCTTCCAAAGCCGCACAAAGTTTTCTTCCTCGATCCGGCCGTAATCGGAGATCACGGAATGAGTGGCTCGGCCGGCCAAGTAGTCCACGGACGATGCAAATGCCGACAGCGCGGAATCGTTTATTAACTGCACCGCGGCCACAATTCCCACCCCCAAGGATATCCCCATGAGACAGAGGAGTGAAAGCATGGAGTTGCGTCGATAGTAACGTAGGTTGAACTTGATAAGGGTGGAAAATGTCATGATATGAGTCGATCCGGCCAGTTTGAGTTGATCATGGCAACCGCTCTGTCAGAGGGGCCGGTATGGCTCATAAGGTAGTCGAGTCCACAAGTAAACCCATCATCCCTCGGGCCTCTCGGTCTAATGGTATAGCCAAGGTTTGTTTTGGGACAGACTCTAAGCCTTGGCAACGATCCCGCTTGAGGATGTCTCCTCGACCAACTTTCCGGAGCGCAGACGAAACTTCCGATCCGCCATCCAGAGGGCATCGGCGCTATGGGTTACCATGATGAGCGTTGCATCCTTGGTGCGGCAGATCTCATCGATCAGCCTGAGGATGGCTTCCCCGGTCTCCAGGTCAAGGTTACCGGTCGGTTCGTCCGCCAGGATGAGGCGTGGATCCTTGACCAGCGCCCTGGCAATGGCCACTCTCTGCTGTTCCCCGCCGGAGAGTTGCTCCGGGAATTTGTCCGACTGTCCTGCGAGCCCCACCTTGTCAAGAATGGCTGTTGCTCTGCTTTCATCGGCTATGCCGAGAAGGTCCAACGGCAGCATCACATTCTCGTGAACCGTCAGAGTCGGGAAGAGGTTGAACGATTGAAAGACGAACCCGACTTCCTTTCTCCTGTACGCAGCCAATTCACCCTGAGACAATGAGGTGATTTCCTTGTCGCCAAAGAAGATCCTGCCTGTTGTGGGAACGTCCACACCGCCGACCAGGTTAAGGAAGGTGCTCTTACCGGATCCGCTCTTGCCGAGCAGCACTATCCGGTCCCCGAAAGGGATATTGAGGCTTACCCCGTTCACGGGAAAAATCTCACAGGAGATTCCGCTCGGGTAGCATTTGCTCACATTCTCGAGACGTATCACGATCAGGTGCCTTTATCCGCTCCTACTCTCCCGAAGCCTTTTCCCCGGTATGGGAAGTTCCGGGGGTTTGCCCGGTCGCCTCTTTCCCGTATATTTCCTTGAGACGCTTACTGAAATAGACGCTTCTTTGTTTCCGGTAGACCATATAGTCCTGGGGCTTTGGGAGGCGGTTGTCGTTCACGAGAAGCCACAACCGCGTGATCGTTACCTGGTCCAGGACCCACCCTAATCGTATACAGATGAGTTCGCCCTCGGACAGTTTGCCCATTTCGTCGTCCAGCGCATTGGCGGTGGATTCCACGTGCCGGTAGATCGCGTTGCGGAATTCGATATTCGGGATCAACTCCACGGGATGCTTTCTCTTCTCGTCGGCCAGTTTCCGTGCAGCAACGATAACGCGATAGAAGTCACGTTTCATCAGAGGAATCCCGTACGAGATAATCTTGTCCGTTACCTTGCGCAGCCCAAGTATCTTCTTCTTCTCCTCCGCGGAAAACGTTATGGAGTACGGAAGCGAATCGATCTTCCGCTGCGCGTCTTGAAGCTTGTGAACCCATTCCTCGAGGAAAAACAGGCTGTCCAAAGGACCCCGTTCAACCTGATTGATAAAGAACACGAGGGAGGGGTGTTTATTCAGCAGAGGTTGCGTAACGTATTTGTTAACTTCGCTCAATTCGTACTTCAAGAACGCTTCTATTATGACCCGATTGCTTTCTTTCTTGATTTCCCTGGTTGTCTCTTCCGCGGAAAGGCCCATTACGGAAATGGGAAATACGAACAAAAGGGAGCATGCTACAGTGAGACACCGTGCCGTCCGTGCACAAAGAAGCCCTTTGAGCCTCATATTTCTGAGTCCTTTCTCGAATACCGCTCTGCCCGGAAAGCCCGGAACCCTTGTGCCGTGTCGCCCTCCCTACGGGACAAATCCCCCCTAACCCCCCTTTTTCCAAGAGGGGAACCGGCTCTTACCCCCCTTTGGCAAAGGGGGGCAGGGGGGATTTCCATTCGAATCCACTCCATCCCGCGTTCAGCGCGGGATTTACTTCGCTCCGACAGTTTTGAGACACTTTCCAGGGGGGTGCCCCTACAGATTAAGAACGTGGGACGCGCGTCCCTGCCCGTCGTCACCCGCCGAACCGAACACACGGCTATCTTCCCTGAACCCGGCCTGCAAGCCAGTCGGTAAAACTGCCGAGGCCTTCTCCGGTCTTCGCCGATACCGGGAAGATGCGGATCTCCGGGTTCATGGCCAGAACGGTCTTTCTTAATTCTTCCATGTCAAAATCCGTGTACGGCAACAAGTCGATCTTGTTCAGAATCAGAGCATTCGATTCAGTAAACATCAAGGGGTATTTCAGGGGTTTGTCGTGGCCTTCGGGTATGGAGAGTATCATTACCTTTACGTCTTCCCCCAACCTGAATTCCGCGGGACACACCAGGTTACCCACGTTTTCGATGATCAGAAGTCCTTTGCCGTCCAAGCCGAGATCTTCGGCTGCGGAAAGGATCATATTGGCATCCAGATGGCAAGCCCCTTGGGTGTTGATCTGCACCACGTCAACATTGGTCTTGCCGATCTTTTGAGCATCGACGTCCGAAGCGATGTCGCCTTCGATGACCCCTATCTTGACGGTACCCGCAAGGGACTCGATGATTCGCAAAATCACCGAAGTCTTGCCGGCACCCGGGGAAGACATGAGATTCATGACGAACACTTTGGATTCGTCAAACCGGGATCTCAAGCTGTCGGCCAGTTTGTCGTTGGCGCTGAGAATATCTTGGTTGACATTGAGAGTCTTAATGGCCATTATCGCCTCCTCCCGGCTTTCCTGTTTTTCTTTTTCCGCCCGTCGACTTCCCTGACTGCAGCCAACGTTTCATTGTGCCTGACGTACTCCAAATATGCGCAGTCTTCGGGCAGCCACGTAAGCGTCCGGACGAGATCCTCGGTAAGGCTTATGCAATCGGGTTCCGCTTCTTGCCGATTCTCATAGACCTTGCACAAGTTGGTTTCGGTGTCGAGGTGAACACATGGTTCGTCGGTGTAGCGGATGATGCCTCCACCAAGGTCCACCTTCTCATAGCAGCACTTTCCGCATTTCCTGCAGATGGATTCCCATTCATCAGGGCTCATGATCCATGTTCCATGGCCGTCTCGGCTCTCCTAAGTTTTCTATGGCACAAATACGGTCGCACATTTTCGTAGGATGTGGTGAATCCCGCTTTTAGCGGGATGAACCGTCCCGCGGGACGCGGGATTCGCGGTTGAAATTGCCACGCCCTCCCAAAGCCTCGGGCTCGCAATGACATGGTTCAGCCAGGTGCCGTGACCGAAATCGCGTGCAACCACGAGATGTCATTGCGAGGAGCGCAGTCCCGCGCGGAACGCGGGAAAGCAATCTCAGCGCGAAAAATCCGTGACCGTATTTACGCCGGGTAGATGCAGGAACCCGTGCATCGGCCGGGATTCTCAAGTCCATCTCTATAGCACAAACCGGATACCGGAGAAAGTGCCCGTCGGTGTTTACGAGTCTTCCGGTACGGACAACATGTAACCGACGCCTTGAACGGTCTTTATGTATCAGGGCTCTCTCTCGTTCCCAGGCTCCGCCTGGTAACGCCCATCCTCCGGGCTCTGCCCGGTCTTTGATAAGGATCCCGCACCGTACCGGCCGGCGGTGTTTACGAGTCTTCCGGTACGGACAACATGTAGCCGACGCCCTGAACGGTCTTTATGTATCGGGGCTCTGCGGGGTTATCCTCCAACTTGGACCGAAGATGCCGCACGTGGACGTCGATGGCTCTGCTGTCTCGGTAGAGATCGCCCTCGGGCCACACCATTCGTCGAATCGCCCGCCTATTGAGGACTTTTCCGGCATTGCGCGCCAGGAGCACCAGCAAGGTGAACTGCCTTTGAGTCAGCCTGACCTCCAGTCCACCTTTCCTTACGGCATTGCGGCCAATGTCGATCTCCAGCTCGCCTAATTTGAACGATTCCGCATCCGCGGCCGCCGGTCTTCGCCTTCTCAGACACGCTTTGACTCTCGCGGCTAGTTCCAGGTAGTCGAACGGCTTCACCATATAGTCGTCCGCACCGGTTTCCAGGCCCAACACTTTATCCGGGATCCGGTCCCGGGCCGTGAGCATGATTATCGGCACGTCGGATTTTTCTCTTATGGAAAGACATATCTGAATGCCGTCAATGTCGGGAAGGGTCAGATCGAGAATGACGAGGTCGGGCTCATTTTCCGTGAAGGACTTCAATACCGCCCTGCCCGTGGACACCGGGGTTACCTCGTACCCGTCCAGTCTCAGGTTGTCTTCGAGAATACGGAGGATGTCCATGTCGTCATCAACCAGGAGTATTCTTGAATCTTCCATCTTTCCCCTGCCCGGATCACAATAGTCGGACCGTGTTTGCGCAACCGACCTCTCAGTGACCCGCCACGTGGGCACATAGTTCTTGACGCCGTGCCCCCGCGCCGTCAGTATGGTCTTCCGCACTCTTGTGCGCCTTCGCAGACATAATAATTCTTGTCGGACAATTGCGGGAGTAGATGGAGTCATGAACCGTGTACCGGATTTGGTTCGAGCCGCCTTGAGTACGGCCCTCGGCTTTGGATATTCGCCCTTCGCTCCGGGAACGGCCGGAACATTGCCTGCCGTGGGAGTCTTTCTTATCATCGCCGTCATGGCCCGGCCCCGGGATCAGACCATGCTCATTGGTGTTGCACTTGCCGTAAGCTGCGTCCTGTCCATCGCATTGGGAGGCTGGGCCGAGAAATACTGGGGGCGAAAAGACCCCAGACACTTCGTGCTCGACGAGGTGGCGGGATTCTTCTTGACCGTGTTGCTGTTCCGTGTCCCCAACCCGGTTGTCACTGCGGTCTGGGCCTTCTTCGTTACGAGAGCATGCGACATTATCAAGCCATGGCCGGCGTCGAAATGCGAGGTGTTGCCGGGAGGTTGGGGAATACTCCTGGACGACCTCGCCGCTTCGCTTTATGCAGCGCTCGCGTTGCATGCCGCGTACTATTTGATTCCGGAACTGTTCTTGGCCTCATGACGAGGAAATCTCCACATCGAGCAGGCTCCGGTCTTCAACCCGTGGAAAGGGACTCTTGGGAATCACTGTCGGCCAAGACCGCGTCAATGTCCTTCTGCGTGTTGAATGCAAGGGCCTGTGCGGAAGCAATGAGCTTTCCACCCTCGATCTCGCGCACGTCACAATAGTAGGAGGCCGTCCGCCTGGTCCTGTGAACTTCTTCGGCTTTTGCTTCCAAGGCCTTGCCGGGACCGGGCGAGGCCGCGTACGTGATGTTGACGTTGAGTGCAACGGCCAGAGAGCCGTGACCATTGCAGGCCAACTGAAAGGCTTCATCAATCAAGGAGAAGACCGCACCTCCATGGGTGGTTCCGAAGATGTTTTGCAGTTCCGGACGAACGCGCATTCTCACGACGGCGAATCCGGGATTGACCTCGACGGCCTCAAATCCGAGAAGCCTGCCGAAGGGCTCAGCGTGAGATCTCTGCAACAGAGTCCTGCACAATTTCTTTTCCATCGGTCCTCTTCGCTATCCGAGCCGCACGGGTGGGCCTTTCAAGGACTTGAGACCCCAGGAGCCCCAGCGACATCAGCAGTTTTGCCAAATCCTCCACGGGCATATCCAAAATTTGGAAGTCCTCGACGGGGACCAGCAGGTCAAAACCGGTAGCCGGAATAGGGGAGTTCGGGACAAAAACCAGCAAGTGTTCTTTGCCGTCGGCCAACACATACCGTTCGCCGGAGGTCAACAGTCCCATAACCTTGATATTGCCGAGGCGGACAAATCCGACGCCTCCGAACCTTTCCAGACCGGAGCCATTCTTCTTCCCGAAAAGATCCACCACCTGCCCCACTGCGGTGTAAACCTTGCCGAACAGGGGAATCCGGGCGAAAGTTGCGTCAATGGCGGCGTGGATGCGGGCCACCGTTGCCCGGGTGACTAGAAATCCGAGAAGAATGGTGAACACCACCACAACAAGATATCCGGCACCGTACCCGGCGTATTTCTTGCTCTCCCCAACGATGGTTACGATGAATACTCCGAAGGTACTGCTGGGACCGATATACGCATCGGCGAGTCTCACCACCCATCCGATGACGAATACGGTTACGATGAGCGGGAGCAGGGCGGCTACTCCGGTCAGGAAGAAACGCACCATGCTTCTGAAAACCGTCCGCATAACGTAGTCTCCCGAGCCGTTAAGGCTCAAGTATTTGAAGCTCCCACCGCGGAAGCCGTACTTCCCAAAGACCCAATGCCGCCCGCGGGGGGCAAACGAAAACACAAACGTGACGGCCCTTGGTCGAACAACATGCCCACGGAGTCGGGATGTTTCACCGGGCCCCGTTTCCTGGGAGCGGGGTTGCCGTCCGGACTGCCGATGCTCACGTATCCCGCGGCCAGAAGGAGCAGAGTGAGGAAAACTCCCAGCACTATCATCACCCGGTCCCGATCCGTGCGGGTCGTTCCCGGCTCCGGCGTCTTTGTTCTCCGGGGTTCCGCGGTCATCTCGAATCTTTCTCCCTTTGTGCCAAGAGTATACAGGAACCGGCGGCCGATGTCATGGCGAGTCCGGTCCTTTGTGCCTTAGTGTTCTGTGGCGTAAATGCGGTCGCACAACCTGAGCCGCGGAAGATGACGGGCAGGGACGCCCGTCCCACGGTGTACGACCGACTTGGTCTCTGTTCTTCGTAGCC
>JAZDHD010000074.1:0-42487 GCA_043806215.1 Pseudomonadota bacterium
GTGGTGATAGTGGTTGCACAGAGGCATCCGTCCAGATCGCCTCTTTCGACTTTGGAAAACAGGAGCGCCGCGGAGGTGGAGAATGGCTCCCGGTCCAGCAGCACATCCAGAACAATGTTCGTGTCGAACACGACTTTCACAGGTGCCGTTCCTCCAGATGTCGGCGATAATCCTCGACATCTGCGTCGGATCCGCGCAATGTCCCCTTTAGGGAGCGGACGATGGGAGTAAGATCCGTGCCCGGATCCCGAGGCTTCCGGTCCAATGAGTCGAAGTAGTGGGCCACAATCTGTGAGACGGACTTGCCTCTCTTCTTCGCGAATGCCTTGGCTCGCTGAATCAGTTGCTCATCGAGCCTCAATGTCAGTTTCGTCTGCATGGGCCTTTCCTGAGTACTTGCGCCGTATACTGCTCACAAAAGTATACGTCTGACACGTTTGTGTGTCAAGACCGGCGAAGTGATTCCGTGTGAACCATCTCGTTGCAAATTCGACAAAAGAATCGCAGATCAACTCTCTCAAGACCGATTCCGAGTTGACCGCGTAAACCGCTCTGGAGTACACTCAAATCATAGGGAAGACCGTCTCTGGGCAAATTTAGGCTGTCTTGAGGTACTTGACCAAGACTGGATTCGGTCCCATGACACCTCGGACAGACTGCTCAGATGTTTCAGGCTCCGTGGAATCCCGTGGCAGGCGGCAGATTGGGATTACCGAGAGCAGGGGATTCCAATCCCCATGCTGCCGCTACTGGGAAGACGAATTTCAAAACAGGAGAAGGTCCCCCACCCCTCACTTGGGGAATGTAAACATGGATCGAAGAGAACCTCCCTCGATTGATTCCCTCGATGATGAACGGGGCTCCCCGGACTACCTACGCCGGGGAGACGCCGCTACGGAAAGCATTGATCTCAATAGTCTCTTTTCAAAGCCTTTTGACATGGGACAACTGCTCCAAACTGTTCGCAAGGTGCTGGATGACGGCTGAGAGTCTTGTGGACCAAGTTGACCGGCATGCCGTGAGCTGCATGTGACACCGGGATAGGACCGGCCTTAAGGAGAAGGGCACGATGACCGATGACACGAGGACAAGAGAAGACCTCCTGAGCGAGATTCTCACGCTGCGTCAACGTATTGCCGAACTTGAGGCTTGTGAACCGGTTCGGGACACCTCTGGAAACACGGCGGCAGAGGCGGCGCTCAGAGAAACGGAAGAGAGATATCATGTTTTGGTCGAGAACTCCCATGAGGGCATTCTGGTCGCCCGGGAAGGAAGACACCGATTCGTGAATCCCGCTGCTGCCGGAATCTGGGGATACAGTGAGGAGACATTGCTCTCTCGACCCATCACGGAATTCATGCACCCGGATGACAGGGCTATGGTTCTGGACCGCTCATTGCGACGAGCGAGAGGAGAAGAACTCCCGAACCGTTATGCTCACAGGATCGTGACTGAGGATGGAGAAACCCGGTGGGTTGAAGTCAATTCTGCGGCAATTTCATGGGAAGGCAAACCTGCAGTGCTGGTTTTCGCGACAGACGTCACTGAACGCAAGCGGATGGAAGAGGCGATCAAGGAACGGGACCGGCAGTATCATAGTCTCGTGGAGAATAGTTTTGACGGAATTATGGTCACGAAAGGGACGAGGATCATCTTTGTTAATTCGCAGCTTTGCCGGATGCTCGGCTACGCGAAGGAAGAGATGGTTGGAATGGACTATTGGCCGTTATTTGACATGGATAGTCAGGATGTCGTGACGCAGAGAGCCCTGGCCGGCATGCATGGGGAAAGCGAACTCTCTTCTAATCACGAGGTCAAGTTGAGGAGGCGTGATGGTTCAGTCTTTGACGCAGAGGTCATTTCACGGGCAATCGAGACGCAGGGCAGCCCGGGCGTACAAGTGTGGATCAAGGATATCACCGTGCGCAAGCAGGCGGAACAGGCTCTGATTGAGGCCCGCAATGTGGCTGAACAAGCGAGCCGTTCGAAGAGTGAGTTTCTGGCCAATATGAGCCATGAAATCCGTACCCCCATGAACGGCATACTGGGGATGACCGAACTGGCGCTCAGTACGGAATTGACGGCGGAGCAGAGGGAATACCTTGATGCGGTCAAGGTGTCGGCTGGTTCGCTCCTTGGACTCATTGAAGACATTCTCGATTTTTCAAAGATCGAAGCGGGAAAGCTCGATCTGATGCACACGACTTTCAGTCTCCGAGATTCCTTGGCGGATACCATGACCATGCTCTCAAGTCAGGCCCATAAAAAGGGCTTGGAACTGACCTATGACATTCCTTTTGACGTTCCTGATATCCTGGTTGGCGATCCAGGCAGGCTTCGCCAGATTTTCGTGAATCTGGTAGGCAATTCCATAAAGTTTACCCAGGAGGGAGAAGTAGACATAACCTTGGAACTGGAATCCGAGACGGATGAGCATGCCGTGCTGCACTTCACGGTTCGAGACACGGGAATTGGAGTCTCCCAAGAGAAGCAGCAAAAGATCTTTGAAGCCTTTGAGCAGGCCGACGGCTCGACAACCAGGAAGTACGGCGGCACTGGGCTGGGGCTCGCCATCACGCGGCGACTGGTGAACATGATGGGAGGTCGCGTGTGGGTCGAGAGTGAGCAAGACAAGGGCAGTCTGTTTCATTTCACTGTGTCTTTCGGACTGCAGCCGGCATCATCAGAGGTAGGGCTGCCGGAACAGGCAATCAATCTTGAAGGAGTGTCCGTGCTGGTAGTGGATGACAATACGACTAACAGGCGAATATTGGAGAAAACCCTCCTCCATTGGAAGATGATACCGACTGTGGTAGCCGGCGGCGCCGCTGCGCTGGAAGCCTTACAGGAAGCCCACAAGCAGAGAACCCCGTTTCGTTTGATGCTGACCGACTGCATGATGCCGGAGATGGATGGCTTTGAACTCATAGAGACCATAAATCAAGATCCGGGGATTTCAACTCCCACAATCATCATGCTGACATCAGCAGGAGAGAGAGGAGACGCATCCAGGTGCCTGAGTCTAGGTGTGGCAGCCTATCTGCTCAAGCCGGTCGGCCAGTCTGTTTTGCTTCTCACCATAGCCAAGGTACTTCAGTCCCCATCAGAGACGGAAGAGAGGAAGGCCCTCGTCACTCGACATTCTATACGGGAAAGCACGAAGAGGCTTCGGATACTTCTCGCCGAAGATAACCTGGTGAACCGGAAGTTGGCTACGAAACTTCTTGAAAAGATGGGACATTGCGTCTCGGCTGCCGAAAATGGCAAAAAGGCCCTGGAAGCAATGGAACAGGGGGGCTTCGATCTGGTGATGATGGATGTGCAGATGCCGGTGATGGATGGGTTCGAGGCCGTGAAGATCATTAGAAATCGCGAACAGGGAACTGGAACGCATGTCCCCATCGTGGCAATGACGGCGCACGCGATGAAAGGCGACCGGGAAAGGTGCCTCGAAGCCGGAATGGACGGTTACGTCTCCAAGCCAATCGATTTGCAGGAATTATACGATGCAATCGAAAAACTGTTTCCTGCGACCAAAGGAGACGAAGAAGAGGGACCGCGCACGGCGTCGGAAAAGGGCATTATCGACCGAGAAGCCCTGCTTGCGAGGGTTGGAGGGGATACGGATCTGCTTAAGGAACTGGTCGATCTTTTTGTGGAGGATAGCCTTCAGCTTGTTGATCGAATCATCAAGGCGGTAGCGAGAAAGGACGCAGACGATCTTGAGAAAGCGGCTCATGGCCTGAAAGGTTCTGTGCTTAATTTCGGAGCAAAGAGCGCGGCTGACGTTGCACAAGCACTTGAGACTATGGGAAGGAACCGGGATCTTACTCAGACTCAAAACGTCATGGCTGAGCTGCAAAAACAGATCGTTTCACTGAGGGCCGAACTCAAGTCGGTTGCAGGTTGATTGAACTGTGGTTCGTGTCGGAAGCTACGACATCCTCCCGTCGCTTCTCTCGTGAGCGCCTTTCGGGGCAGTTTTCGCCGGCGCCTCTCTGTCCCCACGGGTTTCCCCCTGAAGAATGGGAATACACCCGGACCTGACAAGTCATCTGATGAGGCCCCGGTTGACGGGGGTGGTCACATGAATCACGAGCAGGTCATAATGATCCTTGTTGTAGACGATGAGGCAAAAGAAATGCTCCATCCGAACTGGGATCGGAGGAGTTCGCTGAATCAGTTGCTCATCGAGCCTCAATGTCGGTTTCGTCTGCATGGGCCCTCCCCGATTACCTGCGCCGTATACTGCTCAAGAAAGTATACGTCTGACACGTTTGTGTGTCAAGACCGGCGAAGTGATTCCCTTCCGGAGAAATCACTTGACATCTGGGAGAAGCGCAATACCATAGTCGTCACGAATCAAAGCATCGGGTTGTAGGGTTCTTGACGAAGCGAAAGCAAACGTAGGGAGGTGCCGAATGGCTGATTACTATCTGAACGTGCCGATTGACGAAGAACGCGAGAAGAAGCTGCAAGAGGTCGGTCTTGCCGGGGAAATCCAAGAGCAGGGCGGCCGGAAGGTGATTCAGGTCCCGTTGGGCAAAAAGGACTTCAAGAAGCTCTGCAAGGGCTTTTCCGATCTGGAAGCCGATGAGTCGAACACCTGCTCGCTTCCGAGCCAGGGGGATCAACAGCTGTTCGACCTCGTGGTTCAGCACAAGGCCACCGACATCATGAAGATTGCCATTACGAAGCTGTATAATCCGCTGGCAGGTAAGGAACTTCGATCGAAGCTTACATGAGACTGTTTTCCAAACCCCTCGGCCGGTCAAGTGCCCTTCGTTACAGCATTGAGGGCTGGATTTCAGCTCTGGGGACTTGAGCGGTCGGGGGGGGCATAGCATGAAGTGATCCCCCCTCCGTTGGCTGGAGCCCCTCCGGACGACAGCTCAATTTGACCTGCGGAAATATTCCTTGACGGCTTGCACGAAGGTGCGGACATCCTGCGCGGTTACATCCATGTGGGTGACGAGTCGGATGCTCTCCCGTCCCGCGATGAGGATGCCTTGCTTCTTGAGAAAGGCCGACAATCCCGCCGCAATCGTTGTGTTTGCCCGCACATGGACCATGTTGGTTTGAACGGAGTCCGGGTCGATGCTCAGTTCCTCGATCCCGGCCAGGCCCTCGGCCAACAGATTCGCGTTGGCATGGTCTTCCGCCAGTCTGTGAACGTTGTTTTCAAGAGCGTAGATACCCGCCGCGGCAAGTATGCCGGCCTGACGCATGCCGCCGCCAAGCATCTTACGCCACTTTCTCGCCATGCGGATTTGTTCTCGGCCGGCACAGAGGACAGAACCAACAGGTGCGCCAAGACCTTTTGACAAGCAGAAGGCAACCGAGTCAAAAGGACGCGAGATCTCCTCGCATGAGACATGAAGCTTCACCGCTGCGTTGAAAATGCGCGCGCCGTCCAGATGCGTTTTCAACTCATGCTTGCGAACGAAGGCCGGTACCTCTCGAAGGTAATCCATTGGGAGCACCTTGCCGGCTTGTGTGTTTTCCAGGCAGAGCAGACGGGTACGTGCAAAATGAAAGTCGTCGGGCTTGATGACTCTTTCCGCCTCCACGAGATCCAAGGTGCCGTCGCTTCTGAAATCCAAGGGTTGCGGCTGTATACTCCCCAATACGGCGGCTCCTCCCCCTTCGAACTTGTACGTATGGGCCTGTTGTCCGGCTATGTACTCATCGCCCCTTCCGCAGTGGGTCAGTAGTGCCAGGAGGTTGCTCTGGGTCCCGCTGGAAACGAACAAGGCCGATTCCTTCCCCGTGATTTCCGCGGCAAGCGACTCCAGACGGTTGACTGTCGGATCCTCACCATACACATCATCACCGACCTCGGCATCCGCCATGGCGGCTCGCATTTGGGCCGAGGGTTTGGTTGCCGTGTCGCTTCTCAAATCAATGAAATGCATGCTGTCTCTCTCAGATCTCCCCGGCAAGAGGCCGGCAGTTCAGGGTTCGAAGATCTCTGTGCTACGAATGCTCGTTTTCTTGTAGTGCCGCTCAGATTTCTTCTGAAATTGGCTTCTGAAGTCAGGTTTGGTTGCACCCGACGCCTTGCCGCTGGGAGCAATGCCCAGTGCCCCGGCCTACGCCGGGAAGACGGTTCAGTTTGTGCGACTGAATTTATGCCATAAAGCACTAAGCTCGAGCGTGACGCCGATGCCTGCAATTGCCGGTTGGTTGCGGTTCTAACCGCTCCGTGATTCACATGGGCCGAAACCGGCACGCGAAGACGCGTGTACGCATTTCTATCATGTGGACGGAAAAGATGACAAAGAAATCTTGCCTGGGGCCGGCAACGAGGCGGAATAAAATGGGTAATCGCAAACATGCGCCCCAATCTCTTGTCGGCTTGACATTCCCTTCTCGTCGAGACAGTGTAGATCAAGGGGAGGGACGAACGTGAACATAAACAGCGTCTCCTGGAGTTCAGTTGCCTCAAGTACATACCGGACGCTTTCCAAGAGAAGATGAATCGGCTCATCGAAGAGCTTTCCAGGCGAACTGAGGAATCAAGGAGGCTGGGACGCGTCATGAAACAGAATCTCAAGGTGGTCGGTTATGGGAATTGACAACCTCATCAGAGAGAAACGAGACGAAATCGTCAGAATTGCCGCGAAGCACGGGGCTCGCAACGTAAGACTTTTCGGTTCCGTGGTTCGTCGCGAAGCGGATGACAAGAGTGATGTGGATTTTCTCGTGACATTGGAGGAGAACACCACATTACTGAATCATGCGGCCCTTATCGAGGAACTTGAGCAACTGCTCGGACGTAAGGTGGACGTGGCAAGTGACCGGGGCTTACGCCCGCGAATCAAGGATCGAGTGCTCAGTGAGGCCGTTACCATATGAGGGACGAACGGCAAAGGCTCGTGGACATTCTGGAAGCCGTCGCCTTATATCGGGCCGACGGAAAGCCCCTGCCACCGCCCACGGCAGGTCGAGACTTCGCCAACAAGATGCAGGACGTCGCTTGACCAACCGGCAGCGTCTCCGGCCGCATTGCTCACTCCTCTTCGGTTCGTCGACAACCCTCCTTCCCGGCGTAGATCAATCATGACGTTCGCTTATTTGCCTCAAATATTGCCCGGCCTCCGGATATTGAATGCGCAGGAACTCGGGACGCCGTCTTGCGCAACTTCCACACCCTTTGCGAGTCAATCCGGGGAGTTTCCTCTGATACGAGCTCAAGTACCCCGAAGTCCTCTGGCGACAAATCAGAGCCTTCCGCGATGTTGTTGTACACGATTACCTGGGAATGGATCCGCAATGTATTTGGGATATTGGCCTATGCATTTGCCTCAACCGACCGCAAGATGTAGTGTGTGGGCATGGAAGACTATCCCGAGACGATCATGGAACTGGAGCGCCGCACCCCCAGAAAGGTCATCCCAAAACCGGTGCCGGCTCTAGGCCTACTTTGCTCTTTGGCGCTATCAGCAGTGTGTTTCGTGTTCAGCGAAAATCAGGCATGTAACAACGCCGATTCATTGATGCCGGCGATCATCAGCACGCAGTTGTGGTCTCCCTTTTTTTGGGGAACGAATCGCTACGGCATGCTCTTGCCTTTGATAGCCGGCCCTTTAACAAATCCCTTGACAAATCTTGCCTTCCAGAACGTCCTGTGCGTAATCCTATGCCTTGCGCTGCCAATGCTCATTGCACGCTTTTTACTCCGTACCCCACTCTGGCCCGCAATTGGTGCATTGGTCTCTGCTTTTTTCGTAGGTCTATTGCCACCCTGCTTCGTGTTCCTGCAGTTCACATCACAGTGTTACTATCCGGCCCTAGCCTTGTGCTTGTCGGGGCTCTTGTTGTTCTGCTCCCGAAGTGTAAGACCACAGCCCAAAGATACTGTGTTGAGTTCGGCGGGAGTCATTCTTGCACTATTATCCTTTTGGATTGCACCAACATTGTTGCTCACGATGCTGCCGATGGTAGTTGTTCTTGGTTGGGCTCCTCAAGTGCCCTCAACAATTGGAGGATCCATCCGTCTTGAGACGGGAGTTATGGCCCGATTGAGGGGTTTTGCCCTAAAACTATTCAGCGGGATCAGTAATCAATGTTGGAGGACGGTTGTACTGCTGCTTGTGGCCTTTGCGTTCAGCCTATTCTTGGCGAAGCTGAGTGTCTACCAGACCGGGTATCACTTTCTCTCTCCGACACAGTGGCCCGCAGGCTGGCTGACCCTGATGCGGAACTTTGTGGCGGACTTCCTGCCCAACCTAACGGTCCGAATGGTTTTCGTCGGGGTTGCGGTGATCGGCTTTGTGATTTGGAGACGACGGCGTCACACACATGAGGGAAGGGAAGTCTCCGTTGCCTTCCTAGCCGTATTAGCGGCCATCTGCTCCGAATGGTTTGTGGCTGGAGCGAACGCGTGGGTGAGGGCAAATGGCTACGCGGGTCGCTACATGTCCACAAGCTTTATGCTGGTCGTGGTGATCTGTGCGGCGGTGCCACCGGCCGGCCTTGCTCCGCCCCAAATCAGGCGATACCGGCATCTGATTAATGCTCTTGCATTGGCGATATTGATTTTAGTCCCAACGATACGCTTTGGACTCCCTTCTGTGGTGACAATGCGAGAAGCCCTTGACCTAGTCTGCGGAAAATACTCCTCCGATATTGTGGAGAGCGGCTGCACACACTTTGCAGGCAATTATTGGAAAGTCTGGCCTTCCGTATTCCATGCCAATCTCCTTCTCCGAGAAAAGGCCATTGGAAGGACGGTCTGGGGCATGTCGTACCGCTGCGAGAACAGTCGAGTAATGTGGCCGGCAGAACGCGGTTCGGCTTATCTCATTGGTATGGCGACAGATGACGAGGAGGGACAGTGGGCTATGATAAAACAGGGCATCGATGCATCACGTGTTGGGAAGTTTGGTGCCATAGATCTCTTCCGGTGCGAAGCCCCTTGCTCAATGTACACCAGGCCCTACCACTTTGGAACCAGAGATCTCCATTCACGTATTGGGGCTATCGACAAGAGCCCCAATGTCTTGGCAGAGTGCTCTAAGGGGCAGGGGCGTGAAGGGCTCATGATTGCCGGACCGTACATTTTCCTTGAGAAGGGGAGATACTTGTTTGAGATCTCAGGAATGGCCACTGATGTTGATTTACGCGCAAGACGATGCGCAAAACTGCGTATCAATAGGTTAGGATATAGCGCAGTGATCGAGAAAGAAATCACCAGGAAGGATTTGGTCGGAGGCAATTACGAGATTGCTCTGGAATTTCAGGTCGACAAAGATGGTCCTAATTGGGAATTTCAGGTCTATTATTGGCCCGTTTCCAATTTCAGTGTCTCTCGGATTAGTCTGGTGAGAGTGGGGTATGAATAGGCAGGTGGTGGTCCACTTGCCGGCAGAGGGCGAGGGGGTAGAATAAACTGGTATTCGCAAACGTGCTTCCCAATCTCTTGTCGGCTTGACATTCCCTTCTCGTCGAGACAGTGTAGACCAAGGGGAGGGACGAACGTGAACATAAACAGTGTCTCCTGGAGTTCAGTTGCCTCAAGTGCATACCGGGCGCTTCCTGAGAGAAGATGAATCGGCTCATCGAAGAGCTTTCCAGGCTAGTTGAGGAATCAAGGAGTTTGGAGCGCGTCATGAAAGAGAATCTCAAGGTGCTCGGCTGTGGGAATTGACAACCTCATCGAGGAGAAACGAGACGGAAGCGTCGGAATCGCTGAGAAGCACGGGGCTCGCAATGAAAGACTTTCCGGTTCCGCAGTCCGTGGCGAAGCGGAGGACAAGAGTGATGTGGATTTTCTCGTGACATTGGACGAAAACACTACGTTGCTGAATCATGCGGCTCTTATCGAGGAACTTGAGCAACTGCTCGGACGTAAGGTGGACGTGGCCGGCGACCGGGGCCTGCGGCCGAGAATTGGGGATCGAGTCCTCGGTGAGGCGATTATCCTCGGTCGAAGTATCAAATTTGCTCGCACCACAGGGGGATTGTGATGATAAGGCACTTTGCGGCGTTGGTCGCAGCTTTTCTTACGGCATTCCCGGCCGTCGGAGAATTTTCCCATGCAACCGGCGAGGCACCGCCCGTGACCAAGGTGGTTATGTATAAGCACGGCATGGGGTACCTGGAGCGGCAGGGAAGGATCGACGGTGACGCGATGCTCTCGCTTGCATTTCGCGCCGATCAGATGAAGGATATCCTGACCAGCTTCTTCGCAGTGGATCTCGGCGGCGGTAGGATCTCCTCGGTGCGGTACGAGACCGGCGATCCGGTATCGAGGCAGCTTCAGGAGATCCTCATCAAGGTTCCCGAGGAAGCGGCACTCAGCAAGTTCATCATGCAACTCAAAGGGGCTCGGCTCTCCGCCAAAGCGGGCGGGGAATCCGTAGAAGGTCGCATCCTGGGCGTCGAACCGGTTACCCAAGTGGTGAAGGACAAAGAAGTCAAGACCGGCTACCGTGTGGTGCTGCTGACCGATGCAGGCCCGATCAGATCCCTGGACCTTTTCGCTGTCACCGAGTTCTCACTGGCCGACGAGGCGCTCCAGCGTGACCTTCGCCGACTCCTGGATCTCTCGCTGGAAAGCAAGTACACCAACCGGAAGAAGCTGACCGTCAAGGCCGTAGGAAAGGGCGAGCGGGATCTGCGTATGGGGTATCTCATCGAAATGCCGATCTGGAAATGTTCGTACCGCGTCATATTCGATGAAATGAAGAAGGACGACTCTCCGTTGCTCCAGGGCTGGGCCCTTGCAGAAAACAACACCGAAGACGATTGGAAGGACGTAAAGATTTCTTTCGTTGCCGGCAATCCAATGTCCTACGTGATGGACTTGTACTCGCCCTACTACGTCAAACGCACTCAGGTGCCCATCCCGGGCTTGCAGGACCTTGACGTACGCTGGGGCGAGGCCTCGCCGCCAGACCTTGTCAAGGAGGGACTTGCTGCGGCAAGGTCTGATGAGTCCCCCCGGTTCAGGGGTCGGCGAGCCGCAAGGCTGCCGGCCGGGGTGGGGGCGTTGCGGCAGAGCATGGATCCGCAAAGCGATGCCGCCAGGGACCTCGGTCTTTCGCCTCCACAGAGAGCAGATGCCCCGGGTGCTCCCGCCGCCCCCTTAAGCGATCTCCTGGCGGCCGGCTACGAAGGCGGGGCCAAAGGTACGAAGGTCGGTGCTCTTTTCAGTTACGAACCCAATGAAAGGATTTCCATACCAAGAGGGCAAGCCGCAATGGTCCCCATCGTTTCGAAACGGATCAACGGGCGGCGTGTCCTCTACTACAAGGCCTCATTCTCTCCCAGAGTCGCCAACGCTTTCGTGTTGCGGAACAATACCGACTTGACTCTGGAAGCCGGAGCCGTGACCTTCTTCGACGGCAGCACATCGCTTGGAGAAGGGATTTTGGGCTCCGTTCTTCCCTCCGGCAGCCAGTCGGTAATCCCCTATGCCATAGACGCCTCGGTGGACGTCACCCCCGAGACAAAGAGCCGTCGGGCGCCACATTTCAGAGCCCGCCTTGTGGACGGCATCCTCACTCTGGCCGCGATGGAGACTCTGACCAACACGTGGAAGATCGTTAACCGCGGAACGGATTCGACCACTTTGTGGCTCCATCAGCCGAAGAGTTCCGATTACCGCCTCAGCAAACCGCAGAAGCCGCTCAAGGAAGTGGGGAATGATTACCGGTTCGAAGTGCCGTTGAAGGCGGGCGAGACGGTGAATTTCCTGGTCGAGGAAATGCGGGAAGTCTTGGAAGCCGTCCACTTGGCCAACAGCAGCGAGGAGCAGATCCGTTTCTACCTGTCGCAGCCGTATTTGTCTCCGGGCGCCAAGGCCTTCATGAAGGAAGTCGGTGAGGTGATGGCTCAGAAGGCTGCTCTGCAAAGACAGATCTCCGAATGGACCAGGCAGTCGAAACGGCTCGACGATGAACAGACCCGGCTGCGTTCCAATCTTCAAGCGCTGCGGTCAAACTTGCCCAAGGAAGAGGAGTTGAGGGCAAAGTGGGTTGCCGCGTTGGCCGGCAATGAAGATCGATTGACCGAGATCCGTGCCAAACTTGACGAGTCCGGGGAGAAAGTTCGTCAGACGGACGAGTCCCTTGCACGGAAGTTGCGCGAGTACAAAGACGAGTCGTGAATAGTTCTGCCTCAGGCGGCAACCGCAAACCTGATGAACGTGCGGACGTGATTGTCGTCCTGGGGGCGGCGGTATGGCCGGGAGGCCTCCCCAGCCCGGCGCTCAGGCGACGTCTATTGCATGGAACGGCACTGGTGAAGGAGGGAATGGCGGATGTTCTTGTCGTTACCGGCGGTCTCGGCAAATGCCCTCCCACGGAAGCCTGTGTTATGAAGCGTCTTGCGGTTGCCGAGGGCATCCCGCAGCACAAGATCATACTGGAAGAAGAAGGAACGACGACTCTCACCAGCGTCAGACAGTGTCTTCGCATAATGTGTGAAAACGAGTGGAAGAGTGCCGTAGTGGTCTCGGACTCCTATCACCTCTTCAGATCCGTGTTGCTGTTTCGTTTATTTGGCGTAAGGGCCTTCGGAAGCGCGGCGAAGGGGGGCAGGGAGGCCAATGGTGCCCTCAGGTGGTGGTATTATCACATCCGAGAACTGATGGCCCTGCCTTGGACGCTCATACGTGCAGCATTGCACCGGGGCGGCTAGAGCCGCAGCCAAATGGCGATTGCAGGCATCAGCGTCATGTACGACCTTGGGGTTCGCAAGTACCATCGTACTACGCAGATGCTCTCGACGTTGCTGCTGATTCCCTGGCGCCGGGCGCAAGTAAACCCAAATTCAGGAGCCAATTTCCAAAGAAATCTTCCTGTACGAGAAGAAAACGAGGATTAGGGTCCGTCACAGAATAACGCTTGCAGCTACGTCGTTCACCGAACGGTCGTCTCGACCCGGCACTGAAGTACCGGGCTACTCTCAGTAGCCCCTCCGGGGCAAGCGATCTTGCACGTCCCGGAGGGACAGTATGATAGTAGACCGGTCTTTCAAGGCCGGGATAGCAAGTCGGAAAGATGACGGGTCTATTTTGTGACAAAGCCTAAGCCCGGAGTGCCCTAACCGTAGGGGCAGGCCCCTGGAAAGTGTCTCAAAACTGTCGGAGCGAAGTGAATCGTGCCACGATTAGCATCACGAACCGACTTTTGAGACAGTTTCTCTGTGCTTTCATATCACGCGTCTTCAAAGAGGAAGATACTATGTCGCGTCGAACGCCGATCATGGCCGGCAACTGGAAGATGCACAAGACTCCCGATGAGACGAAGGACCTCGTTACGGAGTTGGCGGCGGGACTTGCGGGCCGGTCGTATGAATGTGAAGTCGTTGTAGCGCCTCCCTACACGTCGATTCAGGCCGCAGTCGCCGCAGCGGCAGGGACCGCCATCCGTGTGGCGGGACAGAACCTGTATTGGGAGGATAAGGGCGCCTTCACCGGGGAGATATCGGGCGAAATGCTCCGGGCTGCCGGCTGTACGGCCGTGCTGGTCGGGCATTCGGAGAGAAGGCAGCTTTTCGGTGAGTCCGACGAAACGGTCCGTCTGCGAATCGAGGCCGCAATGAGGTGGGATCTCATTCCCTTCTTCTGCCTCGGTGAGACCATCGAGGAACGTGAGGCGGGTGAGACATTCAGTGTGGTGCGCAGACAATTGAAAGAAGGTCTCAAGGGGGGGCTGCGGCCGCCGGACGCACGCCGTATCGTTCTGGCCTATGAGCCGGTGTGGGCCATAGGAACCGGACATACCGCCTCACCGGAACAAGCTCAGGAAGTGCATGCATTCCTGAGACGGGAGACGGCCTCCATGCTGGGAGAGGAGTTTGCGGCACAAGTGCGGATCCTGTATGGTGGAAGCATGAAGCCGTCGAACGTGAAGGCTCTCATGAGTTGTGAGGATGTGGACGGAGGATTGATTGGCGGCGCATCCTTGAAATCGGCGGATTTTTTGAGCATAATCAGAGAAGGAAGTTGAAGCCGGGAAAGGTCGAAAGGTATGTTTACAACGTTTATACTGGTCGTTCATGTGATAGTCAGCATCGCAATGATTCTCATCATTCTCCTCCAGACGGGAAAGGGGGCCGACATCGGAGCCGCCTTCGGGGGCGGATCCAGCCAGACGGTTTTCGGGAGCACCGGTGCGACGACGTTTCTCAGTAAGGTGACCATCGTGTCGGCCGTGATTTTCATGACCACCTCGTTTGTTTTGACCTACGTGTCCGGCAAAGGCGTGAGCCAGGTTCAGCGGTCCATCGTAACCGAGTCCACCGTCCCGCAGACACCGGTTCCCGGGGCGGCTCAAGATGCGCCCGGCAAAGACGCATCGGAAAAGATACCGGCGACAACGCCGGCCGGGGACACCGGCAAACCCGCGGGGGCAAAACCGGACGTGCCCGAGCAGAAGAGCGAAGCGAAACCGCCCACAGACCCTGCAAAACCCGCGGAAACGCCTCCTCGGGAATCAACCAAGTAACCTCGGCGATTCACTCCATACGGTTACCGGCGGCGGTGTTTCACGTGAAACGCCGCCGCTCTCCTTCGTGAAGCCGCATGCGGACCTCCATGGCCCGCAACACGACGGAACCCTACACCCCGGGAAGAGGGCTTCATTCATGCGGTCGCCTCCGGACCTGAAAGCTTACGCTCCGGCCGTTCAAGTCATTGACAAAGATGACTCGTAAGTCTATAAAAAAGCGGATTCGAAACACAATACGAACAAACGGGGCGCTCGAATGGAACAAAGGGACCTGGATCTAATCGAAGCGTGTAAGGAAAAGGATCCCGAACTGAAGAGACTCTGGCAGGAACACCTCGAGTTCGAGGACCAGCTGGAGGTCTTCAACAAACGGATCTACCTCTCACCCAGTGAGGAACTGGAGCGCAAGACCCTCCAGAAGAAGAAGCTGAAAGGCCGGGACCAGATTGAACGCATTCTCGCACGGCTTCGCTAGTTTCCGATACGTAGCCGAGGCGGAGAATCATCACTTGTGAGGAACGAAATAACCGTGCAAATGAGGGGAGACGAAATCCTTTTGAGATCCCTCAAGGAAGAGGGTGTCGACACAATTTTCGGATATCCCGGAGGAATGGTCATCGACATCTTTGATGCGATGGTGAGAAATTTCGCCGAGGATTTCAAATTCGTGTTGGTTCGACATGAACAGGCCGCAGTCCATGCCGCAGACGGTTACGCAAGAGCCACCGGAAAACCCGGGGTGTGCATCGTGACCTCCGGACCGGGAGGCACCAACACGGTCACCGGTTTGGCCACCGCCCACATGGATTCGATTCCCGTGGTGGTCTTCACCGGACAGGTGCCTACGTGGCTCATCGGAAACGACGCGTTTCAGGAAGCCGACATAGTGGGCATTACGCGGCCTTGCACGAAACACAACTACTTGGTGATGTCCACCGACGACCTCGCGCGGACCGTTAAAGAAGCCTTTGCCATTGCTTCCGGCGGCCGTCCCGGTCCGGTTCTCGTAGATCTTCCAAAGGACGTCACCCAGTCTACGGCCGAATGGAACTATCCGGCGTCGCTCGATATTCCCACGTACAAGCCCACCGTCAAAGTGCATATTCCATCGATCAAGCGAGCCGCGGATCTCATCTGTGAAGCCCGGAAACCCGTCATCTATGCCGGAGGGGGCGTTATTACGGCAGGTGCTCATGCGGAGTTGTCGACACTTGCGGAAATGACCGGCTTTCCCGTAACCATGACCCTCATGGGACTTGGCTGCTTCCCGGGAACTCATCCATTGTCGCTTGGAATGCTCGGGATGCACGGCACCTACCGGGCCAACATGGCCGTGAATGAATCGGATCTCCTTCTTGCCGTAGGCGCGCGGTTTGACGACAGGGTTACGGGACCGGTTTCGGAATTCGCCCGAGGAGCCAAGATTATCCACGTGGACATCGACCCGACGTCCATCCAGAAGAACATACCGGTGGACATTCCGGTGGTCGGAGATGCCCGAGACGCTCTTGCCCGCCTCATCGAAGTCTTGAGCGAGCGTGGTCCCGAGGCCGTTGACAAAGAGAAACTCAAGGATTGGCACGCGCAGATCACCGCGTGGAGAAATGAACAACGACTCAGGTTCGACAGGACCACAACGACCATAAAACCGCAATACGTGGTGGAGAAACTCTACGAGATGACTGCGGGCCGGGCCATAATAACCACGGAAGTCGGTCAAAACCAAATGTGGGCGGCTCAGTATTACCTTTTTGACGAGCCCCGGACCTTTCTCTCATCCGGAGGCCTGGGAACGATGGGTTACGGATTCCCCGCAGCCATAGGAGCTCAGGTCGCGTTTCCCGACAAACTGGTGATCGATATTGCGGGAGACGGCTCGATTCAAATGAACATTCAAGAGCTTGCAACCACGGCCCAATACAAGCTGCCCGTAAAGATAGCCATTCTCAACAACGGCTATCTGGGTATGGTGAGACAATGGCAGGAGCGGTTCTACGATAACGTCTACGCTCATACGGATATCATGTGCGCACCGGATTTCGTCAAACTGGCCGAAGCATATGGAGCCCTCGGGCTTCGGGCGGAGACCACCGAAGAAGTCGTGCCGGTAATCAAAAGGGCCCTCGAGACGAATGGGCCCGTAATCATGGACTTCGCCGTGGAGCGCGAAGAGGGGGTCTATCCCATGATCCCTGCCGGCAAGTCCGTCACGGATGTGATTTTAGCATAAATGGGAAATAGACACGTTATCGCCGTACTGGTCGAAAACAAGCCCGGCGTTCTCGCCAGGATATCGGGCATGTTCTCGGGACGAGGTTTCAATATTCATTCTCTAGCGGTTGCCCCAACCCTGGACACCGCCCTCTCCAGGATGACCATAGTTACCGAAGGCACGGAGCATCTCATCGAGCAGATCATCAAGCAGCTGAGAAAGCTCATTAACGTGGTCAAAGTCCAAGATCTCACCGGAGATGAGTATGTCGACAGGGAACTGATCCTCGTCAGGGTAAAGGCGACCGAAAACAAGCGGGAAGAGGTGCTGAGAATAACCGACATCTTCCGGGGCAAAGTGGTCGACGTAACTCCCGATACCATAACCATCGAGGTTACGGGGACCCGGAGCAAGATCGAGGCGATTCTTGAGCTTCTCTACTCAATAGGCATTTTGGAGCTTATCCGCGCAGGCACGGTTGCCATAGCCAGGGGCAAGAAAAGCCCGAAAGCCGCGGGGACCCCCGAATGATTTGCCGCGCCGGTCATTATGAACCCATTGCACGGGAAGGGCTCGTCTTCATTCTGCCTCTTGCCGTCATCGCCTTCGTGTGTTGGGGGTACGGCCGGCCTTGGACGTCGTTGTTCTTCATATTGGCTTCGGCCGCCGTCGCTCTTTTCTTTCGGAATCCCGAAAGGACCCCGCCCGAGGGAGACCATCTGGTGCTTTCTCCCGCGGACGGCCGCACGGTGGAGATCGTTGATAATGCAAGCTCCCGGCATCTGGACGGCTATCCGCTGAAACGCATCAGCATCTTCATGTCCATATTCAACACCCATGTGAACCGATGGCCCGTCGACGGCATCGTTCGGAAAATCGACCATTGTCCCGGCAGATTCCTCGATGCCAGAGAACCTGATGCGTCCATTGTGAACGAGCACAACTCGTTGGTCGTGCGGGGTGCCGGCTTTAATCTGGAAGTCGTGCAAATTGCGGGAAAAGTGGCCCGCAGAATAGCCTGGTGGGTCTCCGAAGGGGAACCGGTTCAAAGAGGCCGGAGATTCGGTCTTATCAGATTCGGGTCCCGGCTTGACGTTTACATTCCGAGTAACTTCACCGTTGAAGTGAGCGTCGGCGACAAGGTACGGGCGGGTGAGACCGTAATTGCGAAGATTCCGCCCGGAGAAGTTACGCATTGACGGCCCGGTCGGCGTCCTGCGAATTGATTGCAATTACTTGACAAGAGTTCTATAATAATCTCCGGTTGGTTTCCGCTTCCGAGCTCAAGCGTCACGGGAAGAGACTTTCTGAAGGTCATCGGGCGACGGGTTATGGCGACACGAATACGGAAAAAGAGGCATTTCTTTGGAAAGAACAAACGGATTCCGGATCCCGAGGAACTCCGGCGGCGGGCCCTGAAAAAGGAGAACCGTATCAACAAGATGAAACGGGGGATATTCATCCTACCCTCACTTCTCACCCTGACCAGCATATTCTTCAGTTTCTTTGGGATCGTGTCGGCGATTAACGGCGACTTTGTCCTCGCCGCGGTCTTGATACTCATCGCGGGCTTTTTCGACGGCGTCGACGGAAAGGTAGCCCGACTTACGAAGACTACGACGCGCTTCGGCGTAGAACTGGATTCTCTCGCGGACGTCATATCCTTTGGAGTCGCACCCGCCATACTGCTCTATATGTGGGCCTTGGCGCCCTACGGGAGAGTCGGGTGGGTAACCTGTTTTGTGTTTGTGGCATGTGGAGCTCTCCGATTGGCCCGGTTCAACGTCCAGACCGGGTATATAGACCCAAAGCGCTTCAACGGCTTACCCATACCGGCCGCCGCGGTCATGGTAGGCACCACGGTTCTCTTCTACCACAAAGCGGGATTGGATCCCGGCGACTTCCCCAGCGCCGTGCTCGTTCTCTCATATGTTCTTTCCTTTTTCATGGTAAGTGCCGTGAAATTCCACGCGTTCAAAGATCTCACCGTGGTGAAACAGAAGCCCTTCAGCTCCACGGTTGCCTTTGTACTCCTCCTGGCACTTATTGCATCGTCGCCCTTTGTCGTACCCTTCTTCCTTTGCGCAGGCTACGTAATTTCAGGTCCGGTCCTTACGGTCATGCTGTACCACAGGAGCAGGAAGCGAAAGGCCGAGAAGGAGACGGATTCTCTCGTGTCCGGTTCCGATGTTGCCCCGTTGGAATCGAATTCCAACCCATGATTTCCGGTACGTCCCGGCACGGTGGGTATGCTGCGGTCCGGATTCCACCCCCGAAGCGACAGCGAAGTAATAGTAGTAGTATCCTTGACGTTCTTGAAGGTTGAGTATGAAGACGCGGGGTGCGGAATTGGGGGGGTGGAAAACCGCCGGGAAGCGCTACGGGAGTACGTTTCATTTAATCGTGCTATCCCTTGCAGAATTCGAAAAAAATATTGCACACTAAGGTTCTCTCCGTCATAATAATGCCTCACCCGTCGCACGCCCATCCCCAGGGGAAAGTAAGATCTGAGCTGGAAATTGCCGATTTAGATCGAGCATCTCAAATAAAGAGAGGAGACTACTTATGGCCGACAAGTTCGAGGAGAAGGACAGGTTTGACGGAAAGAAGGTCAAGATTCTCATACCCCAATATGCCCAGGGAACGGACGAAGACCGTTACCAGTGGCGTTCAAATATCACCGCGGTGAACATCGGCGAAGGCAGCAAGCCGGTTCAGAAATACCTTACCACGGCCGAACGATATTTCTATTCAAAAGACTGGTTTGGCAGCGAAAAGAGAAAGACCCCCGCCTAAGACTATTGCGACGACGGATCAAGACGACCCTACCGATATAGATTGTGTGAAGGAAGGTGGCAAATGGCTGAACTGCCAAAAGTGAAGTATTCAGGCAAAATCCGTGAAATCAAACTGGGCAAGCCCGGGTCCGAAGTTGTCGTGGGCGGCGAGACGGCATACAGTTTCTATTCCTTCGAGGGCAAGACGCCGAACATCCCCAAGCTTGCCCTTCAGGTTCTGGATATCGAGCCGGAAGAATGGGCCCCGGAAGCCCTAGAACCCTTTAAGGACGTGCTGAAAGACCCGGTGGCATGGGCGAAGAAATGCGTCGATGAATATAAGGCCGACATAGTCTGTCTCTGGCTTGCCGGAACAGACCCCAACGGCAAGAATCTCCCTGCCGCCCAAGCAGCTGAAACGGCCAAGAAAGTTGCAGAGGCCATCAATGTTCCGTTGATCGTCTGGGGCGTTTCCAGCGACGAGAAGAACACCGAGGTGCTCAAGGCGGTGGCCGAGTCGTGCTCGGGACTGAACGTCGTGCTGGGGCCCGTCACCGAAGGGACCTTCAAACAGATCGGTGCGGCGGCCATTGCATACAAACATGCAGTGGCGGCAAACTCCCCCATCGACATCAACCTTGCCAAGCAGCTCAATATTCTTCTCGAGAACCTCGGCGTCCCCAACGACAGGATCCTGATCGATCCCACCACCGGCAGTGTCGGGTACGGGATGGAGTACTGCTACTCGATCATGGAGAGAATACGCCAGGCCGCTTTGACGCAGAACGACGAAAAACTACAGTATCCGATCATCAACAATATAGCTGAAGAGGTATGGAAGACCAAGGAAGCCAAGCTGAGCACCGCTGAAGATCCCAAGCTGGGAGATGCAAGCGTCCGAGGAGTCAACCTGGAGGCCATCACGGCACTTAGTGCCCTTCAGGCCGGGTCGGACATCCTGATCCTCAGACACCCCAAGACTCTCGCGCATATCCGCAAGTATCTCTCGGACGTCATGGTCGAAACCGACCTTCAAGCAATGGACGTGGATCTTTCCCTCGCGGCCGAGGCCGCACCGGCTCCTGCCCCTGCCAAAGCCGCGGCGGCCCCCAAGCCGGCCGAAAAGAAGGCCGCGGAACCTCCGAAGCCTGCCCCCAAGAAAGAAGAACCCAAGCCGGTGAAAGCTGAAGAGCCCAAGCCCTCGGAGGTCCCCAAGCCTGCACCCAAGGAAGAGAAGGCTCCACCGGCAGCAAAACCCGCTGCTGAAGCAGCATTCGAAGAGGAAGAACTTATGGGACAATTGACCAAAGATGATATCCAAGGTTTGAAGGAAATGGTGGGCGTGTTCAGAGCCGTGAAGAACCTGGCTACCGGTCTCGGCTCCCTCGTCTCCGGCGGGGCTCCCGCTCCTGCGGCCGCACCCGGCGTGCCGGCCGTGGCCGCTCCTCCGCCAAAGAAGAAAGAACTCGCTCCTGCGGATTGGACCCAGCACACCATCGATCCCGTTACACTGGAAGGCCTCAAGAGAGCGGACGAATTCGGTTACACCACCGCATTCCACCGCGCAAGGACAATGACCGCATGCCCCATCGGCAAAGGCGGTACCTGTTGCAAGATCTGCAACATGGGTCCCTGCCGGGTTCTTCCGCCTAAAGGCAAGAGCGAAACCCCGGAAGAGCGCAGGAAGAGATGTGGTCTCTGCGGCGCGACCCCCGAGACCATCGCCGCCCGAAACTTCGCACGAATGGTGGCGGCCGGTGCGGCGGCCCACAGCGATCATGGACGCCATGTGGCCCACACGTTCCTCCATGCGGCCAAGGGCGAGCTGCCTGATTACCAGATCAAGGATATTCCCAAGCTTCTCGCCGTAGCCATGGATTTCGGCATCGAGACCGAAGGCAGGGAAATCAAGGATATCGCAATCGAAGTCGGTGAGAGATGTCTCGCCCAATACGGCCAGCAACACGGCGAAATTCAATACGTCAACCGCGCGCCTCTGAAACGTCAGGAGATCTGGCGAAAAGAAGGCGTAGTCCCCACCGGAATCGACCGGCCGGTGGTCGAGGTCATGCACATGACCCACATGGGCGTGAACCAGGAGATGGAACACATCATCCGTCTGGCCACAAAATGCTCCCTCGCCGATGGATGGGGCGGCTCCATGATCGCCACGGACCTTTCCGACATACTCTACGGAACGCCCGTGCCCATCCTGGGCAAGGTCAACCTGGGATGTATGAAGGAAGACACGGTCAACATCATTGTTCACGGACATGAGCCGTCGTTGTCGGAGATTATCGTCCAAGCGGTTCAAGATCCCGAGATGATCGCATATGCCAAGAGCAAGGGAGCAACCGGCGGAATCAGCCTCGGAGGCATCTGCTGTACCTCCAACGAGATCCTGATGCGTCACGGCATTCCCATTGCCGGTAATTATCTCCAGCAAGAGCTTGCGATCATCACCGGAGCCCTCGAGAGCATGGTGGTGGACGTCCAATGCATCATGCAGGGTGTGGCCGAAATGGCCAAGTGCTTCCACACGCAAATCGTCACCACCAGCCCCATCGCGAAGATGCAGGGAGCCCACAAGCATTACTCCTACGACGAGCGGTACGGACTCGAAACCGCCAAGGCCATTGTCCGCGACGCGATCGACAACTTCCCGAACCGCGACAAGAGCAAGGTCTCGATTCCCAGCGAACAGCAAGACATGGTCGTCGGGTTCAGCCACGAAACCATCAACTACATGCTCGGCGGCATGTGCCGGGCAAGCTATCGGCCGCTGAACGACAACATCAAAAACGGCCGTATCCGAGGCCTCGCCGGAATCGTAGGATGCAACAATGCTCGTGCTCACCACGATTACCTCCACGTCGAGCTGGCCAAAGAACTGATGAAGAACGACGTGCTCATACTGACCACCGGTTGCTCGGCCATTGCCCTCGGTAAGGCGGGTCTGCTCACCCCTGAAGCCGCCGCCAAGTACGGAGGACCGGGGCTGGCGGAAGTGTGCGAGACCGTCGGCATACCGCCGGTGCTTCACATGGGTTCATGCGTCGATAATACGCGCATTCTCATGGCCGCTACGGCTGTCGTACGTGACGGCGGCCTGGGCGATGACCTTTGCGACATCCCGGCCGTCGGTGTGGCACCCGAGTGGATGAGTGAAAAGGCCGTGTCCATCGGACAGTACTTCGTGGCATCGGGCGTATATGTCCTCTTCGGCGTCGGATTCCCCACCATCAATGAAGACGTCTGCACCAACTATCTGTTCAAGGACATAGAGAAGACCTACGGCGGCCGGTGGGACTTCGTGGAGAAGGACCCGTACGAGATGGCCAAACGGTGCCTGGCCCGGATTGATGCCGCCCGTTCGGCACTGGGTATCGACAAGGCAAGGGAAAGAGTCCTCATGGATATGGCCATGAGAAGAGAAATAGCCGGATAGGACGTGAGTATCGGCATTAACCCGGGGAGAGGGACCGTCGCCTTTCCCCACCGACCTGCAACAAGGCTTCCATAGGAGGATAGAAAGTGTCCAAGATCGTAGCAGCAAACGTTATAGCCGGCGCTCACAAGGTCTACGAAAAGGCCCGGACAAAATACGAGCAAGCCGTAAAGAAGTACGGAAAAAAGAAGGAAGTGTCGTTCCCCAATACCGGTTACTATTTGCCGGTAATCTACGGGATCCTGGGCTTCCCCGTGAAAAACCTCGGAGACGTGGGACTGGTGCTGGACCGCTCCGAGCAGCTCATTCCGCCTCCGGTAAGAGAAAAGGCTCCCCTGCCCTACCTCGGCCCGGTACTGGACGCGGGTATGGCCAGTTTGTTCAACTATGAAATCATCGAAGCGATCCGCTATCTCGACGACCCGGATTTTTACCTTCCCGCCGAGGACCCCACGGACGAGAAACTCTGGTTGGGTGCCGCGGACGACGTAATCCTCAGGAAGAGGGGCGTCGAGTTCGTGGACGGAACCGCACCCGGTTTCGCAGCCATAGTCGGTTCCGCCCCGACCAAGGAAATAGCGGCCGAAATGGCGTTGGAGCTTCAGAAGAAGAATCTCTATGTGTTCATGGCCGCGCAACACAACGGCACGACTTTTTCACAACAACTCCGTGAGGCCGGAGTCCAGATCGGCTGGCCTACCCGTCTCGTTCCATTCGGCCCCGATATCTCAGCGGCGATATTTGCCGTTGGATTCGCCACCCGCGCCGCGCTCAGCTTCGGCGGCATCGAGCCCGGCGACTTCCGCAAGGTCCTGATCTACAACAAGGACCGTGTGTTCGCGTTCGTGCTCGCCATGGGAGACGTTTCGGACGAGTGGTATGCGGCCGCGGCAGGCGTTATCAACTACGGCTTCCCGACCATAGCGGACACTCCGATTCCGCAGATTCTCCCAACCGGCGTGTGCACCTACGAGCACGTTGTCTCCAACATTCCTCACAGTGAGATCGTGGCAAAGGCCATTGAAGTCCGCGGCCTCAAGGTCACCGTCACCGAGGTGCCCGTGCCCGTGGCCTACGGTCCCGCGTTCGAGGGCGAGCGCATCCGCGGCGATGATATCTACATGGAAGCCGGCGGCGGCAAGACCCTGGCGGTCGAGCTTACCGTTATGAAAGACATGAACGAGGTCGAAGACGGGAAGATCGAAGTCGTCGGACCGGACATTAAGGACATTGCAGCCGGCACCCGGGTCCCGCTGGGAATTCTCGTCGAGGTGGCGGGCCGCAAGATGCAGAGCGACTTCGAACCCATTCTCGAGCGTCAGATCCACCATCTCATCAACTATGCCCAGGGGCTGATGCACATCGGCCAAAGGGACATAGCCTGGGTCCGTATCGGAAAGGGCGCGGTCGACAAGGGCTTCAGCCTCAACCATATCGGCTCGATCCTGCATGCGAAATTCCATCAGGACTTCGGATCGGTGCTCGACAAGGTGCAGGTTAAGATCTTTACCGCCAAGGAGGACGTCGAGAAGCTTCTGGCACAGGCCAAGGAAGTCTACAAGATAAGAGACGCCCGCGTGGAAGGCATGACCGATGAGGACGAAGCGACCTTCTTCTCGTGCACGCTTTGCCAGAGCTTTGCACCGTCTCACGTGTGCGTGGTGACTCCCGAGCGTACCGGCCTCTGCGGCGCGTACAATTGGCTCGACTGTAAGGCGTCGAATGAGATCAACCCCACTGGCCCCAACCAGCCCATCGAGAAGGGAAAAATCCTCGATGAGCGGCTCGGCCAATGGGAGGGCGTCAACAACTTCGTGCAGCAGGCGTCCCGCGGCAAGGTTCAGAAGTACAACGCGTATTCCATCATGGAAGACCCCATGACCTCGTGCGGGTGCTTCGAGTGCATCGCAGCGGTGCTGCCCGTTGCGAACGGCGTAATGAGCGTCGACCGCGACTATAAGGGCCCCACGCCGTGCGGCATGAAGTTCACGACACTGGCCGGAAGCGCGGGCGGCGGTAATATAACCCCCGGTTTTGTAGGGCACAGCAAGCTCTACATCGGCTCGAAGAAGTTCGTCTCGGCTGAAGGCGGTATCAAGAGGCTTGTATGGCTGCCGAAAGCTCTCAAAGAGATGCTCCGGGACAAGATCAACGAGAGGGGTGAGGATCTGGGTGTGTCGAACCTCACCGACATGATCGCGGATGAGACCGTTGGCGTAACGGAAGATGAAATCTATCCGTTCCTCCAGGAGAAAGGTCATCCGGCGTTGACAATGGACCCGATCGTCGGTTAATATAGCACGCTCCAAGCTATCGTGCTACATTCTCCCGTATCGAGGGGGTCCATTCCCCGGGGCCCCCTCGATAACCTAATTCAGTGGACCTTACCAGACAGACTCGTTGGGGATTTTGCCTCGACAAGGAGGTTGTGATCTATGGCGCTTTCTGGAATTCAGATTTTCAAGATGATGCCCAAGAAGAATTGCGCGGAATGTGGTGTGCCCACATGTCTTGCTTTCGCAATGAACTTAGCTGCAGGGAAGGCTGAGCTCGATCAATGCCCGTACGTGTCCGATGAGGCGCGTGAAAAACTGGCTTCCGCTTCCGCACCCCCCATCCGGACCGTTCAGATTGGAGTCGGAGACAACGCGGTGAAGGCAGGCGGAGAAAACGTTCTTTTTAGGCACGAGAAAACCTTCAACAATCCCACCGCATTGGGCTGCCTGGTTGCGACGTCGGAAGACGATGCAACCATTGACGGGAAGATAAAGGCCTTTAAGGAACTCCGCTACGAGCGGGTCGGGTTGACCCTCAAGGCCGAGTTGATAGCGGTTAAGGACGGCGGAGATCCCGCACGTTTCGCTCAAGTTGCCAAGAAGGCATCCGATGCGGGTGCCGCGGTTATCTTGATGAGCGAGAACCTCGACGCCCTCAAAGCCGCATTAGCTCAGGTTGGTACTCAGAAGCCGTTGCTCTATGCCGCAACGGAAGCGAATCTTGACGCGGTTTCCGCCCTAGGGAAAGAGTTCGATTGCCCGGTGACCGTGAAGGCCGGCAAAGTGGGCGATGTGGCCCGACTCAGCAAGAAGCTGGTCGAAAAGGGCCATAAGGACATAGTTCTCGACTCAGGCACACGCAAGCCGGCCGAGCTTCTTCGGGACCAGGTCTTGATTCGACGGCTGGCTCTCGAGAAGCTCTACCGTCCTCTGGGATTCCCGACAATCGTGTTTCCCTGCGAGATGGCGGATAACCCGGTCGACGAGGCGATAACGGCGGGGACTTTTATCTCCAAGTATGGGGGCATCGCCATACTGAGTGATTTGAGGGGCGAGGTGTTGTTTCCGCTGCTTCTGCAACGGCTGAACATCTTTACGGATCCCCAAAGGCCGATGACCACCGAGCAGGGCATCTATCCCATCGGGACGCCGGGGGAGGATTCGCCGGTTCTCATTACCAGCAACTTCTCTCTCACCTACTTCATCGTATCGGGGGAAGTCGAGTCGAGCCGTGTTCCGTCATGGCTTCTGGTACTCAACACCGACGGCCTATCCGTCCTTACCGCATGGGCGGCCGGAAAGTTCGTGGGCGATCTCATCGGGCCGTTTGTGAAGAAGTGTGGGATAGAAGACAAGACCAAAACGAGAAAACTCATCATACCGGGCGCAGCTGCGATCATCAGCGGCGATTTGGAAGAGGAGCTTCCGGGTTGGGAAGTTGCAATCGGCCCCCGGGAAGGCGCGCACATTCCCGCCTACCTTCGTCAGAACTACGCGTAACTGATTGCCGTGTTCCACAGTGAAGCCACTCATCGGGGAAGAGCATCTGCTCTTCCCCGGAGTCTTGATTCCCATTGGACATCGGCTTACGTCGCTGCGCCGTGACGTAGTGTGGAGCCGTTCCCCGGAGACCATTCTCAGTCCCGCGCTGCCGCGGAATGCGGTTCAAAGGAGAGTTCCACCGCAAGCAGCCGACACAGGTCTACCGTATGCTGTTCTTAAGTGAGCGCATCCGTATTTGACCGCGTAACTTTAATCCATGGCAGGACTATGATATCTTGCCGTTTTATATGGTTGCGTTCCGCGTCGGAACGGGAGCCTAATCAGGAGGTACAGTCAATGATAAACGTGGTGGCTGAGAACATAAATATCATGTCCAAGTACACCGGCACCGCGATGAGGGAGAAAGACCCGAAGCCAATTCAGGAATGGGCGGAGAAGCTTACGGAAAAAGGTGCGGACTTGCTTGATCTCAACTTGGGGCCGGCACGCAAAGGCGGACCGGAGATGATGCAGTGGCTAGTAAAGTCGGTTCAGGAAGTGACCGATCTTCCTCTTTTCCTGGATTCGACCAATAGCGAAGCCGTAGAGGCCGGACTGCAAGTCTATCAGGTGAAAGGGGGGCCCGCGGTCATTAACTCGATTATGGCGACGCCCGAGCGTATGGCTCTGCAGTTGCCGCTGGTTCCGAAGTACAACTGCAATATGGTGGGACTGATGTGGGGACCCGACGGAATTCCGAGAGATGAAAACGAGCGGGCCATGCTTTTGGACAGCATGATGTCCCAAGCCGCGGAACATGGAATCCCATTGGAAAAGATCTGGTTCGACCCGATTGTGGTTCCTGTTTCGTCTCAACAACAGGAGCTGCAGGGATGCACGACCTTCATGCAGTGGCTGCCGGACCTCGCTCCCGGATGTCAATCCACATGCGGTCTCTCCAACGTCTCCAACGGGTCGCCGGATGATTTGAGGGACATTCTCAACCAGGTGTATCTGTGCATGCTGAAGAAGTGCGGCATCACCTCGGCCATCCTCGACGGCTTCGATGAAGAGATCGTAAAGATTGCACATGACCAGGCCATGGAACTTGAGACGCTGGTCGGCCGCGTCATGGACGGTGAGGAAGTCGACACCTCGGGAATGGATAAGAAAGCGGTGGATTACGTGAAGACCTCGAAGCTTCTTCTTGGCCACTCTCTTTACTCCCACTCCTGGCTCGAGGTCTGATTCCACGAGCCGGAACCCGTTATCCGGCCGCGGAACCGGTGAACACAGGGGAAGACGGAAGGAGGCACCGGCCTCCTCCGTCCTATTCCCCGGGCCGCTCTTGGATAAGTCACACATCTCACGGTTGCAAGTGTAGGGGGGGCCGTCACGGCTGCCGGGAATCAAGATGACCCCGAATGCCTCGGCTTCGAGCAAATGCTCTTAGGGACTGTCGCGGAATAAATCTTTCATCGTTCCGGCTTACTAGTCCGGCTTGAAAAACCGGTCCACTCTCATACGGTCCCTCCGGGACGTGGACGATCTCTTGCCCCGACAGGGGCTACTGAGAGTAGCCCGGTACTTCAGAAACAGTCTCAAAACTCTCAGCGCACGGGGAATCGTGCCACGATTAGCATCACCAACCGACTTTTGAGACTTTCTTCAGTGCCGGGTCAAAAGCCAAGCGAGTAGTCTCACGATCGTTCGGTGACCGACATAGTCGTAACAGTTGTTTTGGGACAGACGCTGATGCATGGCCCGGTCACTCGGTCTCCCGCACGGCCGGCGCGAGATCCACGTGGAACGGGAGTTTGGTCAACCGGCGCATGGAATCCTGCAAGACCTCGGATTCCCGCATGTCGGTCATATATCGCGGACCGTCTTCATTTGCCGATTCCGATATGGCGTCGGCCCAGAAAATCTCTACGAGAAAATCCCTCTCCATACTAGGATTCTTGGCCCACTCGGCGAAGGCCTCGTCGATTCCTTCGACCGGCCGCCATTGAGGCGGGCGCGGGCTTCCGGTCTCCCCGCCGGTCGAATGGGCAAGAGCGCCTGCACTGTCCCCCCCCGCGACGTTGCAAAACACAACAGAGGACTGAAATCGCCGCACGCCGAGGAGCTTCCTCGCCCATTCGCCGCAATGGACGCCGGCCAGAATCAGTGCCGGCCCGAGACCCGCGTCCATGGTATAGGAGAGCAGATTGAGCGATAGGAAATCGAGGAAGTATATGGACGACAACTCAGGGCTGAAATCGGTCAACCGTCCGAAACCGGAAGACAACAACACCGGGATCAGAGGCAGGCAAACATACCCCGCAGGCCTGGCGAGCGGGCGCATCTCCTTTGGCCTGCTTTCGATCAACGTTCCTTTGATGACGGGATTATCACTGCGTTCGAGTCTGTTTGGACTCTTGGGTGCCTGACCTTGAGGGCTCAGGAGCCGACAGCCTTCCTCCAACAAGGCAAAAAACAAATGAGGATCGCCCTTGCCGCATACCGGCACGGTCTCGCCGGCACGTGAGTACTGCGGCTTCCTGAAGGGAAGGAGACTCAGTGCTATGAGTCCGTTGCCGATGATAAGAAGGGCCAAGATCCAATAAAGTGGAGCGCCGGAAGGGACGGCCAATCGGATCTCACGGTGGAGGTATTTGTGTGCCGATACGGGCACAAGTCCCAGCACGTAGAGTATCAGAGCAATGACGGCACCCAACACCGCCATCCGGAAAACACAGACAAAAACATGGTGAATCATCTCATACGTTATGGGGCTGATGTAGCGTGCCCGGGGAACAAGCCGGGCCAAGATTCTGACGGGAAGGCCCATTGTTTGCCAATAGAGCGACTGTCCCGACCGCAGCGATTCCGCCGCCACTTCCGGGCTCTCCAGATCCGGTGCCTGAGCCCACTTCCTGCGGCCTTCCAGCGCTTCGCCGATTCCGGTCACCGCCCACAGGGTCCCCATGAGAACGGCGCAAATTGCACCGACCGTATTGACAAAAGTCTTGAAAATCAGGGGAAACGAATGGAGGAGAATCTGGGCCGTATTGTCCGAAAGTTTTAACGGAAAATAGGCGGAAAACTCTTGGTATAGTCGCTGAAGCGCCCACCAGCCGTTCCATACCAGGATGATTCCGGCCGACAGGAACGCGCAGCCGACGAGGACCTCCGCATTGGTCAAGAAAGAAATTCTCTGCCAAATCGGCTTTGAGTTGTGCATGCTTAATGTCTTGCCCGTAGATCCGCATGTGTGTCAAGCGAAAAGAACTTCGGGTTGCGTCATTCAGCCGATTGTGATACCTTATGCGCCGTCGTGAAGAGCCGCATTCTCGAACCTATCCCGTTCCAGAATTACGAGAACCTCCCGGAAGATGCTTTGATCTTGGAAGGAGTGTCCAGTGAGCACCAGGCGCGCTATCGTCCTACTTTCCGCAGGCTTCCTGGTAAGCTTGTTCCTGCCGCCGATCTACGCGTTGGACGATTCGGCGAAGACCAAACCCGCCCTCGATAAGGACGCGAAGAACCTTTTGGGGGTCTGGGAAATAGTCAAGACCAAAGAGCCGGGAAAACCTTACAGAACCGGATATAAGGGAAGGCCGTTTGTTGCCTTGGGAGCCAATGCCTTTACACTCATCATGGAGTACCGCGACGACGGAACCTTTCGCAGAGTCAGCCGCATAGGCGGCACGGAAGACGTGCAGCAAGGCCGCTGGCAGCTGTCGGGACATGAGCTGCGGCACCAAAGGACCGGGTCTGCCTCGCATGAGGTAATATACATCCGGTTCGACAAACCCAACCAGTACACGTCCATCGAAGTCTACGAAGACACGCCGGACCCCGGCCTCTTCGCTCAGTTCAGCAGGGTCAAGTGATTCTCTTCGGTTGGTTCGTTCCCTGAACCGCGGGGTGAAGTCGAAGGCTGTGATAGGGTCGCTCCACGAATACTGCGGACGCCTTCACGTTTGTCATTGCGAGCCCGAGGCTTTGGGAGGGCGTGGCAATCTCAACCGCGAATCCCGCGTCCCGCGGGACGGTTCATCCCGCTGAAAGCGGGATTCACCACATCCTACGAAAATGTGCGACCGCAATTAGGAAACGAAGCACTAAGTTCCCGCCTGAAGCAGGAAAGTCGTAGCGGTGAGACCGAAAATAACATTAGCGGCCCAAGCCGCGGTGAAAGCCGGAATGTAGCCCCCATGGCCCAAGGCCATGAACGCGGTGTGTACCACATAGTAACTGAAGGCAATAGCCAGCGAAAAAGCCATTCCTACGGCAATGCCTCCGCCCCTGGGGCTTACCTTGACGGCAAAGGGCACGCTCAGAGCCGACATAATCACGCAAACGAATGGAAAGGCGATCTTTTCGTGCCAATCGACAAGATATCGATCCGGCCGTCGGCCTTCCCGCTCAAGCTCATTGATGTGCTCTCCCAGCCGGGTGAGGTTCATTTCCTTCGCGGGCCGTTCACCTTTGCCGAAATCCGCAGGGCTCTTTTTCAACGGCGCTGCCATTGAAGGTACCGTGTCTACGATGAATTGACCTTCTCCGGTCTGCACCGTCCGATTCACTCCATAAAGGACCCAGTGATCGGTCCACCATTTGGCCTTGTCCGCGTAAAGCCTCTGAAGAAAGCCGTAATCCCTGTTCCAAATCACGATGGAGATATGGTCCATGGTGTTGGTCGCCGGGTCGAACTGCCCGATATGGGTGATGGAATTGGAGGATCGGAGCCAAATCTGATTCCTCTTGAACAACGTGGTGTCCGTTTCTCCCTCTATTTCCCGCTGAATCTCCTCGCTTCTCGCGTTGGACCAGGGGATGATCGACTCATTTGCAACGAACATGATGATCGCTGCGCTTAAGCCTATGATCAAGACCGGCCGAGCAATGTTCAGGGCGTCGATTCCGTTCGCCTGCATCGCGACGATCTCCGAGCGACGCGCCAGCATGAGGAGCGAGAGCATGCCTCCAAGCAGTATTGCGAGCGGAAGTGCAAAGAACAAGTAACTCGGAATCTTGACCAGGAAGTACTCGGCCATCTTCCAAGCACCCGGGTTGTACCGGAAATACAACTTGATCTTATCCGTCAACTCCACCAGAAGGAAAATGAGGATCAATCCCAAGATGCAGACGGAAAAAACCTTGAGGAACTCCACGGCAATGTATCGGTCAATGATTTTCACTGCTGGTGAGATGCTCTCCCTTTACCGGGCTCCATGGCGGTGGTGCCGGTTCCGTGCCGCCGGCAGCCACGGGTTGTTCAACAAGTACTGAACCGTCAGGCGAATTCCTTGTTCTATGGACACCTGCGGGTCGAAACCCGCCTCCCGGACCCGTGAAACGTCGAGATGGACGAACGGACTGTCCCCCGGCCAACCGCGCAGGCCTCCGGCGAAATGGAACGATACGTTTTTCAGACCCATCTCATCACAGACAATAGCGGCGAGGTCCCGCACGTTCATATACTCCAGATGGCCGAGGTTGAGTACGTTCTTGAGTCCGCCGATATGCTCTCTTGCCTGGAAGATCCCTCGTATACCGTCCCTAACGTACAGGTACGACTTCTCTTGATTTCCGTCGCCCAATATTTCGAGTCGCTCTTGATCGGCCTGCAATTTCTTGACGAAATCATACACGACTCCGTGGGAATAGCGTTCGCCAATCCAGGATACAAAACGGAAAACGTAGCTCCGGATGCCGAAATATTCGCCATATGCCTGTATCATGGCTTCTGCGGCCAATTTGGACGCCCCGTACAGCGATGTCTGCTTGGGCGCAAACTCCTCGGAGGTGGGGAATCTGTCGGGCTCTCCGTAAACCGCGGCCGAGCTGGTGAATATGATCTCCTTTACTCCCAACGTTCTCATCGCTTCCAGTACGCGGTGAGTTCCCACGAGGTTTTGCTCGAGATCGATATGGGTATCTGCACGACCGCCCCGCACATCCGCGTTGGCAGCCAAGTGAAAGACGGTAGAGGCTCCGTCCATGGCACGAGTCAGCCCCTCGCCGTCGAGGATGTCTCCCTGCACAAGCTCAACCTCGCCCCGGCTCAGTGCAGGTTCAAGATGGCGCACGAATCCTGTGGACAGATTGTCATAGACCGTGACTTCATAATCTCGGAGCAGCAGTTCATCCACAATGTGACTGCCGATGAACCCGGCTCCTCCAGTTACAAATGCTCTCATACTCAATCTCTTTTCCCTTGGTGCTCTGTGGCACAAATGCGGTCGCACAAGCTGAACCGTCTTCCCGGCGTAGGCCGGGAACCAGTTTCCTCCTCCTGGACCCCGGCCTGCGCCGGAGAGACGGCGGGCAGCGCCCGCCCTTGAAGACGACGGGCATCCCGCGTTCCGCGGGACCCCACGAAACAGGTCTAAGGCTTCATGACAGTCCTTCGTAGCCCGGGCCTCCGTGCCCGGATCTTGTTCTTGCCGGCACTCGAGCCGGCTGCGAGACGAAAATATGCGACCGTAATTGGGAAACGAAGCACTTAGGTTCGCCCTCTGCAAAACGCCGCCCGGGACTATGGCATTTCCCGCCCGCGCTCCGGTGCCAAGATCTGCCGAGGCACGGTTGGTGCCTCGACAACCTCGTCGACAATGTACCGTGGTCTGTCCCGTGTTTCTTCGTATGTCCGTAGGACGTATTCTCCAATAACACCCAACGCAGTCAGTGTAACGGCCGACAGCGACACCGAGACAAGGGACGCGAGAAGGACCGGCCAGTTGGAAGAGAATCCCTGGACGAATCCCGAGACGATCCAGATGACGCTGGACGCAGCCGCCAGGACTGAAACGGCGCATCCCAGGAGAAAAACAAGACGGATCGGAACCCTTGAGAAGGGAATGATTCCATCGAGAGCGATGTTGACCGCCCCGAGAAGCGGGATACGCGTTCTTCCGGCAAATCGAGGCTCCCGATCAAAGGTAATCACCGTGGTGGCGAATCCCGCGGCAGCCGTTATTCCCCGGAGGAACCCGTGCCGTTCGCGAAAACGACATACCTCCCGTACCACACGGGCATCGAGCAATCGAAAATCCCCTGTGTTTCTTGGTACGTCAACCTCAGAGAACCAATCCAATATCTTGTAAAACAGTTCCGCACATTTCAGGTACAAAAGGCTCTCTCCCTTCCGAGAAACGCGCTGCGCAATGACGACCTTGAAGCCTTCGCTCCACCTATTCAGCATTTCCTCAATAAGCTCGGGCGGATCCTGAAGATCCACATCCATGACGATGCAGGCATCACCTGTGGAATATTCAAGGCCCGCAAGAAGGGAAAGCGGTTTTCCAACTCTCCGGGAAAAGGTGATCAACCGTATGGGATACCCATTGTCCATGAATTGGAGAATAGTCTCCCTTGTGCCGTCGGTGCCGGGATCGAGAGCGAAGACGAGTTCCCACCTGCAGCCCAGCCGGGAAAAGACCTCTGCGATTCTCCCGACAAATGCCGGTACGTTGTCCTTTTCGTTATACAGCGGAACCACAACGCTGATCACGGACGAAGCCGGCGCCTTTGCTTCCGTCAAAATGTCCTCCATAAACCTGCTCAGACAACCCCTAACAGAACACCCTTGAAGCTTCAAGAAAAATGAGACGGTGTCCGGGCACGGACTTTCATTCCCTTCCCTTTCGGGGGTACTTGACGTATAATATGAACGACTACGGAGATAATCCGGATTGTTGAGTCTCGGCCGTGTCGCTGAGCGGACGTCGAGGGTAACAGTGCGCCGGCAAACGGCCGTCCGTTGCGGTCGGCACTTCCCGTTGGTGAACTGCTTCATAAGTCGGCCGGGGGGACTCGTCGGCCGGGAGGCCCGTTGCATTCCGGCGTTCATGCAGTTCTTGATATTTGAATCTGTGGAAGAGGAGTTATGACAAACATCCTGGTTGAAGATCTCAGTGCCGTTAAGAAGAAGATCACGTTCGAGGTGCCCGAGGAAAAGGTTACGAGTCTCCTGGACGAGGAGTATCGGGATCTCAAACGGACTGTCCAGATCAAAGGATTTCGAAAAGGCAAAGTGCCGTTGAATATCCTTCGCAGCTACTTCAGAAGCAAAGTCGAAGCCGACGTCGCCCGCAAGGTGATCGACGAGACCTTTGAGCCGGCACTGGATGAGAAGAAGATCGTACCAGTTTCAGTACTGAGTATAGAGCCGGAAACCGTCGAAAGCGGCAAACCTTTCAAGTACACCGCGGAGATCGAAGTGACCCCGCCGGTCGAGGCGAAGGGCTACAAGGGCTTGAAACTCACGAAGACCATTCGCACGGTGGATGAACAGGATGTAGAGGGACGTCTGCTCCGTTTGAGAGACAGTCTGGCGAGCCTGAATCCCATTCCGGAAGACAGGGGCGTTCAACAGGGCGATCACCTGGTGGTGGATGTCGCTGCATCCGCCGATGGTGAAGCGATTCCGTCTTTGACCGTGACCGACTACCACCTGGAAGTGGGAAGGGACTTCTACCTGCCCGGTTTCGACGTGAAGATCGAGGGAATGAAGCCGGATGAGACGAGATCCATAGCGTTGGATCTGCCGGAGGACTTTCCGCGGAAAGATATTGCCGGCAAGACCGCGGAAATCACCGTGGTGCTGAAGGAAGCAAAATTCAGGGCCTTACCGGACCTAGACGACGATCTTGCGAAAGATTTGGGTGAATACCAGACACTTGACCAGCTCAAGGAGGACATCAGGCGGGATATCCTCCAAATGCTTGAAAACGATGCGAAGAAGGAAACGAGAAATCAAATCGTCGAACAGCTCATTGAACTGAACGAGTTCGAGGTTCCCGAGTCAATGGTCCAGAATCAGATACAAGCCTATTTCGATCAATCAATGAGGAATCTCGCAGCCCAGGGTATCGATACGAAGAAGCTTCCTCCGCCGACCGAGGCGCACCGGGATCAAATGCGTCCCCAGGCATTGAAGATGGTAAAGGCGGGCCTGATACTTCATGCCGTAGGCGAACAGGAACAGATTGAGGTTTCCGACCAGGAACTGGATGATGGTATAAAAGAGCGTGCAGAATCAATAGGTTTGTCGCCCGACCTCTTGAAAGATCGTTGGACGGAGGGCAATATGTTGGAAGAGTTTCGCGCGTCGCTCTTTGAGGACAAGATTTACGCAATGATCGAGACGCATGCGGAGATAACGGAGCAGGGTGCTCCGGAGAATGACGACTCAGTACGAACCGAAGAAGAATCAGGGAGAGAGTGAACCACATGCTGGTACCGATAGTAGTTGAACAGACGAGCCGCGGTGAACGATCGTACGACATCTATTCGAGGCTTCTCAGGGAACGGATCATCTTTCTGGGAACCGCAATAGATGACACCGTGGCAAACTTGGTGATCGCTCAGCTTCTTTTCCTCGAGAGCGAAGAGCCGGAGAAGGACATCAATTTTTACATCAATTCACCGGGAGGGGTCGTTACTTCGGGCTTGGCGATATATGACACGATGCAGTACATCAAACCGGACGTGCAGACAATCTGCATAGGGCAGGCGGCAAGCATGGGAGCACTGTTGTTGGCGGCCGGAGCCAAAGGGAAGCGCTATGTCTTACCCCATGCCCGCGTACTAATTCATCAGCCCATGGGCGGTTTTCAGGGCCAGGCCACGGACATAGAGATACACGCCAAAGAGATCCTGAGAATGCGGTCGGAGTTGAACCGGATACTCGTGGATCACACCGGGCAACCGCAGGAGAGGATCGAAGCGGACACCGAGCGGGATTATTTCATGAGCGGTATGGAAGCGGCCTCCTACGGCATAGTGGACACGGTGATCTCCCGACGGGATCTCTCGTCGGAGTCGAAAGAGTAAGACTCCCGCCGGGAATTTTCCCGGTGGGCCGGCATGGGATATCAGCGGTCTGCCTGCGAAGACCGAGGCTCAAGGAGGAATTCATGGCGGGCAGAAAGGGAAATTTTTCATCTCTTTATTGTTCCTTTTGCGGAAAAAGCCAGGATGAGGTGCGTAAGCTCATTGCAGGACCGACGGTCTACATCTGCGACGAGTGCATTGAACTGTGCAACGAAATTATAGCGGAAGAATACGAGAAAGAAGAGTTGGGGAGGGCACGGTCAAAGGTGCCCAAACCGTCGGAAATCAAGAAGGCGCTCGACGAATATGTCATCGGTCAAGAGAGGGCTAAGAAGATCCTCTCCGTGGCCGTGCACAATCATTACAAGCGGATCGAGTCCAAACCGGATCTCGACGGCGTGGAGCTTCAGAAGAGCAACATTCTGTTGATCGGACCGACCGGTTCGGGAAAGACTCTGTTGGCGCAGACGCTGGCGAGGATTCTCAACGTACCGTTTGCCATCGCAGATGCTACAACCCTCACTGAAGCGGGGTACGTGGGAGAGGATGTGGAAAACATCATCCTGACGCTGCTTCAGAACGCGGATTACGATATCTCCCGGGCCTGTCGCGGTATAGTATATATCGATGAGATCGACAAGATTTCTCGAAAGACGGAGAATCCCAGTATTACCAGGGACGTATCCGGAGAAGGAGTGCAACAGGCTCTGTTGAAGATCGTCGAGGGCACCATGGCAAACGTGCCCCCCAAAGGCGGTCGAAAGCATCCTCAACAGGAGTTTCTGCAGGTCGATACCACCAACATATTGTTCCTGTGCGGCGGGGCCTTCGTGGGGCTCGACAAGGTCGTTCAGCAGCGAATGAACATGAAGTCCATGGGCTTCAATGCGGAAATCGGCGGATCCAAGGGAGAAGTGCAGTCCAATATCATGGAGTTCGTCCAACCGGAGGATCTTATTCATTACGGCCTGATTCCCGAATTTGTCGGGCGTCTTCCCGTTGCGGCCAACTTGCACGAATTGGATGAGGATGCGCTGGTGAGAATCCTCCTTGAACCTAAGAATGCTCTGGTTAAACAGTACAAGAAGCTCTTTGGGTTTGAGCACGTGAAGTTGCGGTTCACGGATGAATCACTACGAGCGGTGGCAAGCCAGGCGCTGAAACGCAAGACCGGTGCACGGGGCCTCAGGTCCATATTGGAATCGGCCATGTTGGAAATCATGTACGAACTGCCCGAATACAAGGATCTTCAAGAGGTTATCGTAAACGAAGAGGTCATTCTGAACAGTGAAGAATGCATACTGGTTTTTGAGAAAGAGGCGGAATCCGCTTCACTGTCCTGATGAGCGTTAAACTCCCGCACCGGCATGGAAGCGGCAATCGGCGGCGGATGCCTTCTGCCGGAACCGGTTCGGGCTTGTATGGGGGCCGGGAACAGGCATGGCCCATCCGAAATGACCTTTCGATCAACATCGGCTCGTAATCCGTTCATCCCTCGCAAGAGCGTCGTCCGGGTTACGGGCCACAATCAAATTGACGAGGAAATCCAGCGATGTTTTTCGCAAAGAAGGAAGACAGTCCTTCAGCAGAAACCGTGATATTGCCACTTCTGCCTCTCAGAGACATTGTGGTGTTTCCGCACATGGTGGTCCCGCTGTTTGTTGGAAGGGAACGGTCGATTAGGGCGCTCGAGTCTGCGATGAAGGCGGACAAGATGATTTTCCTGGCATCGCAGAGAACGGCTCAACAGACCAACCCCAAGGAAGAAGACATCTTTGAAATTGGTACCATGGGCCAGATCATTCAGATGCTGAAACTGCCGGACAACACCATCAAGGTCTTTGTCGAGGGACGTAAGCGGGGTGCAATCCGGAACTTCGTCGGGAACGACCGCTTCTTCAAAGTCGAGGTGGAGTTCCGGGAAGATGTGGTCTCCGAACGGGAAGTCGAACTGCAGGCTTTGGTGCGGGGCCTGAAGACCGTCTTTGAAAACTACCTGACTCACAACAAGAAGATAGCCCAGGAGTTCATAGCCTCGGTACGGTCAATAACCGACCCGGCCAGACTCTCGGACGTTATCGCAGGACAGCTGAACCTCAAGATGGAGGACAAGCAGGATCTCCTTGAGCGCTCATCGGTTAAGAAACGCATAGAGAAGCTTCTCGAACTCATGCAGAGTGAAGTCGAGATTGCGGAGATCGAGAAGAAGATCCGGGAACGCGTCAAGAAGCAGATGGAGAAGAGTCAGAAAGAATACTATCTGAACGAGCAAATGCGCGCCATCCAGAAGGAGATGGGAGAAAAGGACGATTTTAAGAACGAGATAGCGGACTTGGAAGAGCAACTCGCCAACAAGCATCTACCGCCGGAGGCTGATGCCCGGGTCCGCAAGGAGATCCGGAAACTCAAACTCATGTCCCCGATGTCTGCCGAGGCTACCGTTGTCCGCAACTACATAGACTGGTTCCTGGTTCTTCCCTGGACCGAAGCTTCCATATCGGATCTCGCCATTGACGATGCGCAACGGGTTCTGGATGAGGACCACTATGGATTGAAAGAGGTTAAGGAAAGGATCATCGAATATCTGGCGGTCCAGAAGATCGTGGAGAAGACCAAAGGACCCATTCTGTGCCTCGTAGGCCCGCCCGGTGTGGGGAAGACCTCTTTGGCGAAGTCGGTGGCAAGGGCCACGGGAAGAGAGTTTGTCCGGATTTCCCTGGGCGGGGTTAGGGACGAAGCGGAGATCAGGGGCCATCGTCGCACCTATATAGGTGCACTTCCCGGAAAAATCATCCAGAGCATGAAGAAGGTGGCTACGATCAACCCGGTCATGCTTCTGGACGAAGTTGACAAGATGAGCATGGATTTTCGCGGCGATCCTTCAGCCGCCCTGCTGGAAGCGTTGGATCCGGAACAAAACCACACATTTAACGACCACTATCTGGATGTTGATTATGACCTGTCACAGGTCATGTTCATAACCACCGCCAATACGCTCCACGGCATACCGGCCCCACTTCAGGACCGCATGGAGATCATACGCCTGGCCGGATATACGGAGCTGGAGAAACTCAGAATCGCGCAGCAGTTTCTCGTACCGAAACAGTTGGAGGCAAACGGCCTTTCCAAGAAAACGATCAACTTCTCCAACAGTACCATCATCCGCATCATTCGACGTTACACACGGGAAGCGGGCGTCCGCAACCTCGAACGGCAGATTTCCAAGGTGTGCCGCAAGATCGTACGCAGAGTCGTGGGCGGCGATATTCAGGGAGAACCGACCTTAGAGCCCAAAGACATGGGAAAGTATTTGGGGGTTCCCAAATTCCGCCACGGCACCAGGGAGGAAGAGGAAAAGGTCGGAGTGGCCGTCGGCCTGGCCTGGACTGAATTCGGCGGCGAACTGCTTATAGTGGAAGTGGCTCTCATGCCCGGATCGGGAAAGTTGACCGTAACGGGGAAATTGGGAGAGGTGATGCAGGAATCCGCCCGGGCCGCCATGAGCTACGTCCGGTCACGAGCCTGGGGTCTCAATCTGAGAGGTGATTTCTACAACAAGATCGACATACATATTCACGTGCCCGAGGGCGCGACTCCCAAAGACGGACCGTCTGCGGGTATCACCATGACCTGCGCTCTTGTCTCGGCCCTTACCAAGAAGCCCTTTCCAAAAGACCTCGCCATGACGGGAGAAATCACCCTACGCGGCCGGGTATTGCCCATTGGAGGCCTGAAGGAGAAACTCTTGGCTGCCAAGCGGGGGTTGATCTCACGGGTGATAATCCCACGGGAAAACGAGAAGGATCTGAAAGAAGTTCCCGGGAGAATCCGAAAGGGGCTCGAGATTGTCCCGGTGGATCACATGGATGAAGTACTCGGAATAGTCTTTGCCGACATTGAACAGACCGTATTTCCGGGAGACTCCTTGGGTCTGGAAGCTTCGTTTCATCTCAAGCAGTGAGAATCCTGCGTTCGACCGAACCGTCCCTGCCGGATCGGGAGGACGCCTTGACCCGGATACCGACCCTGGACTTGGTCAAAGAGACTAATGGTTGACCTGCAGTGAACAGACGAAGATTTTTTTTGATCAAGAGGGGGAACCTTCGGCCAAGTAAGATATCTTATAAAGATAATAGGCCGAGAAGGAGTGACTTATGCTAAAGATGGAAGGCTCTCGAGTCCGAATGACTCCCGAAAACATTCACAATATGTTGAAGCAGGGTCTTTCCTTTAAGGAAATAGCTGCACGCTGCGACGTCTTTGAAGACGCAATCGATGCATCCCTGGTCCGTTGGCTGAACGAGGGACGTTGGCCGATCGAGGACGATGTGGTTGCGGCATGAGAATCAGTCCGGCAGGATAGGAACGCTTCTCTCAGTCACCACCATCCCCTCCGCACAATCATACACATCCAACAGGAAAGCCGACCCCGGGCCAACCGGGAAGGCTTTCCTCCACCAAGCCTCGATATTCATCTCCTGCCTCTATCGTATTCGGAATGGTAATTGTTTAAAATTGCCGGCGAACTCTCACATGTCGTGACGACTCGGGACTCGAACCCACAGGAAGGGATCCCGCTGTGTAAGAGAGGAGCTTAGGGGTCCGTCCGCGAATAACCGTTGCGGCGAAACGGCGGTTAATTTTCCGGTGGCCGCAGGCCCCTGCCTGCGGTCAACGACGGGCACGGAGGCCCGTCCCACGAAGATCTGTCACCGTTGATACGCTCATTGCCGGACAGACACTTACCTCTCGGCATGCGGCGCGGCCTGTCCGCAGAGACTGCCCACCCGTAAGACCGGTGCAATGCCGGTTGCGAGATTTCTTGGTTGCCCCGCCCGAGCTAACGGTATATAAAGCGGACCAATCGCAAAGATCTCCACGGTCGAGGAGAAACCGCCATGAAGATCAAAGGGCCCGCACGTTTTCGGGGCATACTCGTCATCAGTATCATGATCGGCGTATTGCAGGCTGCGCCGGCCCAAGAGCCCTTTCAATTGATACCTCAGGCGAGGTTCTTCACCGGCATGGAGAGGGGCGCGATGATCCTGGGCGGGGAAACGCTTATCCCCGCCGGCGGACGGCCCGGCTCGGGGACCAGGATCGACGTGGCCTCCGGGCTCGGCGTCGAATCCGGAGAATCCTCGTCCGTTGTTCTCCGTGGGCTGATTGTTGAAAACCACATAGTCGACTTCGACTACCTCATGGCGATGCCCACGGGCGTAAAACGGATCGTGCAGCCGTTTCGTTTCCAGAACAAGACGTACCCGGCCGGCACTGTTCTGGAAACCCGCATCGAATTCAACTGGCTCAGGTTTTCGTACGGTTACAAGATTCTGAAAGTATCGTCTTTCCATCTGGGCCCCCGCATCGGCCTCCACTACGTCAACTGTGCGGCAACGATAAACGGTGACTCCGAGGAAGCCGGGGTTCTATCCAACACCAGAAGACTTGACGGGACGTATCCCGTACTGGGGTTGGAGGGCCGTTTCCTGATGCCTCACGGCCTCGACTTTTGTATGGAAGCGGAAGGGATTCACCTGATCACGCGGGGTTTTCTTACCATGTTTAAGATAGGTGCGACCTGGGAGACGTATCCCAACATCGCGATTTCCGCAGGCTTCTACAGCCGTCTGGTGCAGTACGTCGAGGACAATCAAGTGTTGAACAATGAATGGACCTACAGCCTCACCGGGGCTTCGTTGGGGGTATTGGTGGGATTCTGACCGTAGGAACGCGTCCCCGGCACGGAACGTGGGAGGGTCCCGGCGTCTCTTCCCAGCCGGCGGCGTACCAGTGGGACGGGCATCTTGCCCGTCGCCGGGCGGAGGCCGAACAAATGACCGGCACTATATAGTCTCGCTCCTTGAATACTGCGGACACCTTCACGTTTGTCATTGCGAGCCGTAGGGGTAGGCCCCCGTGCCTACCCTGGGCGGCCACAGGGGGCCGCCCCTACGGGAGGGCGTGGCAATCTCACCCTTTCATGAGGCATTGAGATTGCT
>JAZDHD010000075.1:0-22000 GCA_043806215.1 Pseudomonadota bacterium
GGAATTTCGCCATTCGAAACTCGGGATCTGCGCAATACTTGCAGCGAAACAAAGGGCTGCGGTGTCGAGGATGAATCGTAACGTCCTCGCCCCGATGTCGTGCACTTCTCTCCGCTTCAGTTTAACCAAATTCTTGATAGCATCCGGATGAACTGTTATCGTATTGGTAAGATCCCGGGCCGGTGGTTTCGAGATTTCCCGGTCCCGGCAACAAGCCTTTCCGACTCACAACCGGAAGCGACAACACGGTAAGAAGTCATAGAGTTGCACTGCTCCGCGGGTCGGAAGGCATTCTTGGTCAACCCGTACTTGTTCGGCATGTGGAGACTTCCCATGGCTAAGCGCCAGATCAGGATTAGAGCGGCTCTCGCCGATGTGAGGTCGGGACTGAGCGAAACCGAGCTTATGGATAAGTACCAACTGGCGGCCAAAGGGCTTCAGAGCCTCCTTACAAAACTGGTGGCTTCGGGACTGATGACCCGGGAGGAACTCGAACGGCACTTGCCTGGATTCATGCAGTCCGCGTTCCTGTCCGAAGAATCGGGCCGTGCCGGAGGGACCGACTGGAAGATCCGCCGCACACGACCCGGTGAGAAACCCGGTGAAAGACCCGGACAAGTCGTTCGCGCCGCGGACGCGATTGCCGACATCAAGGCAGGCATGACCGACTCCGAACTCATGGGGAAATACCGACTTTCCTCCAAAGGACTGCAGGATCTCCTCGAGCAACTCGTTAAAACAGGACTCGTCGCACCTACCGAGGTCGAGAGGCGCATGCCGACAGTCGACAAGACCGTCGACCTGCGCGGCTTCTTGAACGGACTGAATCTGGACGAGATCTTGAAGGAGCCCGAGGTGGAGACCGTTCCGGTCTGGAAATGCCCGTCTTGCGGGATATCCAATAGCGGAAAATCCGCGGTATGTCCGGCGTGCGGGCACGGGGCGGCTGCGAAAAAGGCCGCACCCAAAACCCCGGCAAACGCCAGGAAGGATGAGACTCCCGTCAACACGGCTCAGGTGCTGAAGGATGTGCGTGCAGGACTCACCGATTCCGAACTCATGGTGAAACACAAGATTCCCTACGAGAAGCTTGATCAGGTCTTCCGTAAGCTGCTCGAATCAAACGCCATTACGCGCGGTGAACTTTACGGCCGGTCGTCCCTCTTCCTCGATACGGTTACCGTGGATTCCGTCCCTGATGAATCGGAACACTATCTCGCGTTTCCCATTCCCGTCTCCGACGCGATGGATCCGGCGGTCGTCGGGCGCCTCCGTACCGTTGGGGAGGGCATGGTAGGCCTGATCGGCATAGAAGCCGCTATCGATGAAGAAAGATCGTTCGTGGTGTACCCGGAGAAGTTCGTGGAAATTCAACCCATTGCATTCGACGCCGCCTGCCGGTGGATTGTCAGGGAGCCCGAAGGGAGCTATGCCGGATTCGAAATTACCTTCATTTCGGAAAGAGACCGGGAACGTTTGGGACAACTGGTGAGATCGTTGACTTTCGGAGACTGATCCGGTTTTCCGGGCAGGCCGTCCGCCCTTGCCGCGCCTCGTGTTGACCGGTTGCACGGGTCCGCAGAAACGGCCGCAACACGGCGCAATTCCGATGGGAAGGCTCGGCGGGGAAGACCACTGCCGCACCCTTGGATTCTTACGGAGACGATGACGATGAAGAAGATCATAAACCCTTACGATCCCCCCGGGTGTTTCTTCGGCGGAAACCTCAATCCCGTGGGACCGAGACTGATATTCCAGGTCGCAGAAACCAATCCCGATGAATTGATTTGCCGATGGACTCCCCCTCCCGTATTCAGCGGTTATGGAAATGTGCTTCACGGCGGCATTCAGAGCGGCATTTTCGACGAAACCATGGGCTGGACCGCCTATCACCGTACCGGCCTGGCGGCAATCACGGCCTCGCTCAGCGTGGAGTTTCTCAAGCCCGTTCTCGTGGAGCAGGAGATCGAGGTCCGCTGCCGGATGGAATCCAGGTTGAACTCCAAGGCGGCCTTGTCCGCTGAAATCAGGAACGAGTCGGGGGAAATCTGCAGTAAGGCTTCAGGAACTTTTCAACTGATGGAGGCGGACCGTCTGAAACGGGTCATGGGTCAGGAATAGTCGTGCCTCCACCAGGTATCGGCCGGCTCACCGGTTGGTCACGAAATCAGTTTACAAACTCCATGACACGGTAGCCTTGATCTTCCAAAGACTTCCTGAGAGCCGCCGGATCCTCGCAGTCCGCCCTCAGAACCACACGCACTTCGCCGTTATCTTTGTCCGATACGGTGAAGATCGCGCGCGCCGTACACTTACAACGATCAACCACTTCAAGGATTTTCGACAAGGTGCCGCCTTCCAAATTCACGCCGGTCAGCGTGATCCGCGTATGCCGCTTACCGGCCTCGAGCAGCTTGAAGAGCGTGACAAAGATTTCGCGGTCGGAAACCACGCCGACGACCTGTTCTCCGTCCATCACGGGAAACGTGCTCATCATGAGGTCCCGTCCCTTTGTCAGGGTTTCCTCGACCGAGTCGTTCACGTTGATCGTGATGGGCATCCGGACCATGATATCCTTGACCTTGAGCTTGTTACAGAAGTAGTTCATCTCGCACGCGTCGCCGCTTCCCGTAACGCATTGAGCGGCTTCGCTCAAGTCGCGGCGATGAACCACGCCCCGCAGACGATTGTTGTCCACCACGGGGAGCATCTTGAGGTTATGTTCCCGGATCAGCATGACGGCTTCAACTGCGAGTGCATCACTCGTGATGGAGAATTGCTGAGGCAGCATCCAGTTCTTAATGATCATAATCACCTCCGGTGGTGTGGGAAACCGCAAGCCCCACTCTTTTTGTCAAGAGCCGGGCTTGCCGTTCCCGGGGCTCCGTCACGGTTGAGGAAAGATTTCCACACATGCCTTTTCCATCTCTTCTGCATATACTTCATCATCGAGATTCGCGTCAACCTCGCGGATTTGGATCTTCGATCCCAGTCTCGCCTTCAGAATATCGAGGAAGATTCTATCCTGGTCCGGGTCGAACATGTGCCCTGAAGGAGGATCCACCGCAGACCACCCCTTTACCGGAAATAAGAATATCACGGGACCGGCCGATTTGCCGAGTTTCTCCGCGTATACCTCCGCGATTTGCTTCATCTCGTCGTCGGAAATTCTGAGAAACGTGCGCAACTCATCCAGTTCGTATTTTCTCCGTTCATGGTACTCGGGCTTGTATCGGGATTTTCTCGGATTCATGAGGTTCACTCCGCCCGGCCCCACAACTTGAGGAATCCCCAGTCTTGCCGCAGCGGTAAGGCGGTCCGGACCTGCGGCACGCATCCCGCCCAGCACCTCCTCACCCACTCCTCCCGGAGCCAGTTCCACGACTCCATCGAAAAATCCCATTCCGATCATGTCTTCCATGGCGCGGTCACACACACCGGCCGCGGAAAACCCTATGGTCTGGTAGCCGAGCCGGTCCAGCGCTGTGTGGACATGATGTGCACATCTCTCGGTGGGGCCGAACATGGACATGGCCACCAAAGGCCGTCCATCCGTTCGCGCCGATTCCACGGTAAGGGGAACGACCTTTGCCATACCGGCCACAGCGGCTGCGGCACGATCCAGGACGTTGCACAACGGCGAGGAAAGTCCCGTTATCTCTATCACGGTGTGGAAGACCGCAATGTCCCCCGTGCCGATGTAACGGGTCGACAAGCCGGGCAAGGCGGCAGTGGAGGACACCATCAACTTGGGAACGCCGAACGGCAGGGACCTCATCACATCCGTGGCCATCAGGCTGCCCGTCGAGCCTCCCAAGCCGATCACCGCAGCCAGACGGCCGGCTGAAGGAGTTCTTTGGCCAGTTTCTGAGCGCCCTCTATCATTTGGCGCGTAATCTTCTTACGTTCCCGGGATGCCCGGATCTCGCCGATGTCCGTTCCCGCGGCCCGGGCGACCTCTGCGGGGGTAATATCGGCCCCTTCACACTCGGCGGACATGCTGAGGTCCAGGACGAGGGGGGTGCCCCCCCTCTCCCGGATGCGATCCCGCAAGAACAGGGTTTCCGGACCCTTGGTATCGAGTGTGGACACAAGCAGGATCACATGTTCCATCAGGATTTGCCCTCCGCGGCCAGCCGTTCCCTGATGTCCTTCTTCAAGGTCTCTTTGTTGACCTTGCCGGAATCGCCCACCGCGGGGAACTCGGGGACGACCTCCAGCCGTTCCGGGAGCTTGAACATGGCGATATTCCTGGATTTCAGATAGTCCACCATTTCCTTGAACGTGAAATCCGCGCCGCCCTTCGGAATCACGTAGGCCGCCGCGCGTTCGCCCATTTCCCGATCCGGGTACCCGACCACCGCGACCGATGCAACTTTGGGATGGTCATTTAAAAGACCTTCTATTTCGGCAGGATAGATGTTCTGCCCCCCGCGGATGATCATGTCCTTGGCCCGTCCCAGAATCCACAGGCACCCCTGGTCGAACTTGACGATGTCCCCGGTGGTGGTCCAGCCGGCCGGATCGAAGACCGTCGACGTAAGCTCCTCGTCGCGGTAATAGCCGGCCGGTGCATGGGGCCCCCGGAAGAAGAGAACACCGGGTTCTCCGTCGGGAACTTCCTTGTCTCCATCCTGCTGCATGAGACGCACCTGGTTGCCCGGAAGCATTCGGCCTACCGTCCTGCGGCGCAAATCTTTGGAATCCTCGACGCGGCAACCGGACACGGACCCCATGTCCTGGGTACCGAGATCGCTGGTGATGGACGCGCCGAAGGCCTTCTCGGCTTCCTCGGCAATCTGGGGGGAAAGATAGCCGCCGGCGGAACGTATGAAACGCAGCGAGCTTAGATCGTACTTGGACGCGTCCACGTCAAGCATTCTCACCAGGTGGGTGGGAACAACACCGATGGCGGTGGCCTTTTCCTTTTCGATGAGGGCAAGGGCCCCTTCCGGTGAAAATTCCTCGAGCATAACGGTTTTCGCCCCGGCCAGCGGAGCGGCGAAATAGGTCAACGTGCCGGCAGCGCCCCCTGCATGAGGCGCTATGGCCATGGTAATATCGTCCTTGGTCAAGTTCCAGATGTCCACCCGGCCCTTCGATGTGCAGAGACGGGGCGCAGTGGGCCATTCCACGAGCTTGGGGATCCCCGTGGTTCCCGATGTGGTGGTGAGCAGTGCGATATCCCACATGGGATCCAGTCTTCTCCGGGCTAGGATCGACTCGTCAATGGGCCGTCCGGCACGCTCGTCGACCATGCGGGTAAGCGAGAAAGTGCCTTCGGATGCGGAAGCCGGGACTTCGTCGTCGAACAGGAAGATGTTCTTCAAATGTGGGAACTGCTTCTGGAGTTCCTGATACATTTCCAGGTAGTTGAATTTGTTGTACACGTTGAGGATGATAACGGCCGATGCCTCTGTCCGCTCAACCATGTATTCCAGTTCCCTCTGCCGAAGGTACGGATATACTGTTAGCGAGATGAGGCCGGCCCGTTCACAGGCGATCCTGGACAAAAAGCCGTATACGCTGTTGGGAGCTTGGATGATGATGCGGGAATGCTTCGGAATTCCCATCTCAACCCATGAAATCGCCATTGCGTCGACCAGGTGCTTTGCCTCGGCCCAAGTCAACCGGTACTTCGAGTCGACCAAGGCTTCCCTGTCGCCGTACTCTCGGGCGTTTCGGTCCCAGAAATCGTAGAAGGTATCCTGGGTCCAGTATCCGTTTTTGACGAACTCATTCACCATTTCTTCTTTATATCGAATCGGTTTCAACTAGGCCTCCTTCACGGTCCGAAATCTTGGAACGCTTAGTGCCCAGTGGCGTAAATTCGGTCGCACAAGCTGCCCCGGAAGATGACGGGCAGGGACGCCCGTCCCACGAAGATGAACGAGCCTTTCCGTAATCCTTCGTAGCCCGGTCCCGCGTTCCGCGCGGGATGCCCGGATCTTGTTCTTGCCGGCACCCGAGCCGGCTGCGAGACGAAAATGTGCGACCGTATTTAGGAACCGGAGCACTTAGTTCACGGTTGCGAAAATGCAGGCGGTTATTCATTCAACTCCCACCGGGGAGACGCGGGAAGTAAGGTGACATATTGACGATAACACACCCTATCTTGGTAGCGCCGGCCTCCGTGCCGGTATTCTTCGGGCCTCCGAGCGTTTCCAGGAATGTGTCACCAAGTTTATGACACGGAGTCCTAGAACCCCAGTTCGGACCACCTCGCCCGGACCTTCTTCACCGTTTCCGGATCGAGTTCGATGGGAATCGGCTTGTGTTTCCAGTCGTAGGGTATGGTGGCGTCCAGGAGCAGTCTGCCTGTTATGTCTCTGGACTCGATGGGCAGCGACGGATCCAACGGCGTGGACCGGCCCCGTTTGATAACCTGGCTGCGGTTGGGCTGAAACCTGAAGCTCAATGCGTACATTACCCGTGGAATATCCCAAGGATCGATATCTTCGTCCACAACGATGACCGTCTTCAAACCGTAGGCGCCCATCTCCGTGGAGATGCTTGCGGTCAGCACCTGGTCTACGTGTCCCGGGTACATCTGTTTCATGGAGATGATGGCGAGGAATCTCCCCGCACCTTCAGGAGGACAATAGACCGCTCTCAGGCCCGGAATCTTCATTGCCAGGAGTTGCTGCCACAGCGTCGCGCCGTATGAAAGCGCCATGGTCATGTGGGTGTCGGTTACCGCGCGCCCCACGGTAGTGCCCCACAGAATCGGATTGTTGCGATGGGTCACGCATTTCACATCCATGAAATTTCTCGGGTCGGTGCCTACGCCCGAGTAATAGCCGGTGTACTCGCCAAAGGGACCTTCTTCCATGAATTTCCCGGCGTCAACCTCGCCTTCCAGCACGATTTCCGCGTGCGCCGGAATTGGCAGGTCTACCGTTTCTCCCTTGACGACTTCAATTGGGCGTCCCCTGAGCGCACCCGCCACGTCATATTCCGATACCGACGCGGATACGCGCGCCGCGCCCAGGATGAAAAGCAGGGGATCGCATCCGATGATCGAAGCCACAGGCATGGGCTTACCCATTGCCTGGTATCTTTTCAGCATGATATCCGCGTGCTTTCCCTTGATGAACTGGGTCCCGATCTTGTCCTTACCCAACAGTTGGGCCCGGTAGGTGCCCAGGTTTATCCAGCCCGTGTCGGGATCCTTGGTTATGAAATAGTGGGCCGTGCCGATATAGCGTCCGCCGTCCAACGGGTACCACTGGGGAACAGGGAATTTGTAGAGGTCGATGTCGTCTCCGGTCAGAATGTTTTCCTTGCAGGGCGCGTCGGCCTTGTCGACATACTTCGGCGGGGTGAGGTTTTCTCCCAGCCTGGCCCAGGCGGCGTAGAGATCCACGAGGCTTGAATCGAGAGGTTGTCCCATGATGAGCGAGAGACGTTCCGTGGTGGTGCACACGCTGGTGATGACCGGCGTCTTGTAATCCTTCACATTTTCAAACAGCAGCGCCGGGCCGCCCGTCTCCTCGTTTAACTTGGCGATATGCGACAGTTCCAGGTTCCAGTCGACTTCCGCGGTAATCCTTTTGCACAAGCCTTTCTCTTCGGCTTCTTTGACAAAATCTCTCATGTCCTTCATGTAGAATTCTCCTTCTGTTCCTTGTTCGTCGGCGGTTGGGGACCCAGTCCCGGCATGCCGTGCGTGTAGGGCAATCCACTGCACGGCACGGGGACAATGGCGCGTTCCGTTGCCCCTCACCGATCCCCGGACACACCTCGAGGGTTGTCGCGGTGGAGCGTCCTTGCGCTCCGGCGCATGACGGCCCGCCGGAATCCGGCGGTGCCGGGCCAACCCGCGACCATGGGCACTCCTTATGGGGAGTGCGTATTCCTTATCCGACCTTCTTTCCCTTTATGAGTCCGGCCACGATGTAATCGACGGCACTGGTCATCGGCGCTTCAATTGGTTCCTGCCTCTTGCGGCTCCAGACGGTTTCCGGACGGCTTTGCACAATGAATATCTCACCCTTGAACGGCAAGGATTTCTCCACGGCCCATTCGATGTCCATATGCTTGCCGTAATGCTTCTCAATTCGATTCGCCAGTTCCCCGAGCATAAGTATTTCGGCTTCCAGAAGACTCTGTTGTTCCCTTCGCTCGGCATCAACCGCGATCCGTATCACTTCGTCGGTCTCCGGATCGGTGGTGTAGTAGATTGCCTTGTCCGATACGGTTTTCTTGGTCACTTCCATCGTAATCTTGTTGACGTGGAACTGATCCGGAGTGACTTCTCCGGACACGACGCTTTCCCCGTATCCCCAGTTGGAGTCTATTACCACCGTCGCGGGATCTCCGGTCGAGGGATTCAACGTAAACATCACGCCCGCCGTGAAGGAGCGCACCATCTTTTGCACGGCCACGCTCAACTTCACCTGCGAGTGATCGAAACCCATGCGGGCCCGGTAAGAAATTGCCCGGGGCGTGAAGAGGCTGGACCAGCACTTCTTCGTCTTGGCGAGCAGATCGTCGACGCCGCGGACCCACAAGAACGTATCCTGTTGTCCGGCGAAGCTTGCGTCGGGAAGGTCCTCGGCGGTAGCCGAAGATCTCACGGCAACGGGTTGTGCCGGCGTGCGTGTCCTACGGCAGAGGAGACGATAGCTCTCGGCGATCATGTCCTCCAACGATTCGGATATGGTGCCGGCTTCGATCCAGGCCCGGACGTCTTGGGAAGCCTTTTCCGCCTCCTCGATCATACTTTCTTCCAGCCCCTGCAACCGGCCGATCACCTTTTCGGCAAGGCCGTTCTCTTCCATGAACAGATCGTACGCTGCGGTGGTTACGGCAAAACCAGGCGGCACCGAAATGCGTGCCCTGAGCAGCTCGCCGAGGCTTGCGCACTTTCCGCCGACTCGATTCACCATGCTGAGGTCGCACTCCTCGAACGGGAGCACGTACCGGGATATTTGCATTGTTAAACCCTCACCTTCTCCGGAGCTCGGGCATGCTTTCATTGAGACGGCACAACAGTCCGGAATCGCCCCGACGAGACCCGGAGGGGGAGATGCCCCCCTCTCAGTTCTCGTATGCCGCCCGCCGAGAGTCTGCCCCAAGCCCGGTTACTACTCGTGGTTAATCGAGGATATCGATCTCACCGTTGGCACCATTCACCCGTACCCGCTGCCCGGTCTTCAACCGCGAGGTCGCGGATCCGGTACCCACCACCGCGGGGAGTCCGTATTCTCGGCACACAATGGCCGCATGACACATGACTCCTCCCACGTCCGTGACCGCGGCTCTGATTCGCTGAAAAGCCGGCGCCCAACTGGGGGAAGTGGTGGGAGCAACGAGAACTTCTCCTTCCTGAAGTTGATTGATCTCCTGCACTGTGCGGCAAACACGCACAATTCCTTCAACTTCGCCGGGAGATCCGGGAAATCCGACTATCTTGGACAAATCTCCTGCGGCAACCGCCTTGAGTTTGGCCCACTGGCTCATGGACTCGGACGTGATCCCCCAGAGCACTATGGTGAACGGTTCGGTGATTGTTTCCGGCACCGTCCCCATCCCATCCGGCGGGGTCCATTCGCGGAACTTCTGCATCACGCCCTTGCGCCATTCTATTTCCTTGGGCCATACCAGCGGTCCGCGTCCTTTGCTGCCGGTAGCCCAGGCAGTCACGAGATCCCACAGAGCGTCTTTGATCTCCTGCCGCCTGAGGTACCACACATCTTCCACATCGTTGATAAACTTGTGCTCCTTCAGGATTGCGGCCACTTCTCTCATCTTGTTCCAAAAAAGGCTGTGGAACCAATGCTCGACATAGAATAGGTGATTCTCCACATAGGGGAATACCGTCCGGGCCGTGCCGAGCATCTGATCGAACGTGGCCCTGTCTTGATCGTTCCGGAGAAGATTTCGATATCCTTCGCTAAGTTTGTCGCGCTCCTTGATAATTGCTTGTGTGGGCCGGTCGACGTTCTCTCCCTTACGGAGTTTCTCGATGTAGATCCGCATGGAGGAAATGGGAATGTCCAGGTCGTCGTTCCAAGAGCGGTCGTGGTGATACCAGCCGGTTCCCGTGGATATGTGGAACCACGGTTCCCGTGCCTTGTTGAAAGCTTCGAGCCACTTCTTGCCCCCTTCCGATCCCGCCATAGCCGCCAACACCGTCTTGGCGTCGCCGTTCATCGCAATCCCGTCGACACCGAGATCTATCGACAGCTTGGCCAGTTTCTTCAGCTCTTCGTCAGGCTGGTAGATGATGACCTCAATCCCGCCCACCATCTGAGTTATCTTCTGCAGGGGAATGTCGGGAAACGCCTTCTGGCAGAAATCCACGAAGAAGACATAGGCGGCATATCCCAGATTCAGGAATTCAAAGTGGTACTGCCAGGCGAGGATTCCGAGATTGATCAGTTTGTCGTACGATTCGAGAAGATGGTAACCGGTGGACACGCCGATGCCGTCCGTGACGACCGCTTCGTCTTCCATCTCGGGCGGCACCGGAATATCGAGTTCGGCAAGCTTGTTTATGACTTCCTTGATCTTGGCTTCCCAGTTATCATGGAGCTTGGCCCAGTTCTCGTAATAGTACCCGGCACGCTTGGTGAAGAAGCCCGCCCTGGTACCGATTTCTTCCGGGTCCGTCACCGGTACGGGCGTGATGTAGATGTAACCGTTGTGAATACGGTGGTCTATTCCGCGGGCAGGCGGAACGATGAAAATCCGATTGTTGAACTGCGACAGAGCCAGAAACCACGCTTCATCCCAAATGATGTCAAACGGATACATGGGTTCGGGATAGTGCAGTCCGTCATAGAACCAGAACATCCCCTCTTCGTACTTCTTGCGTTCAGGATCGTCCGTGCTGAACATGTACTGATACGGGTACATGCGCTCCCATCCCTCGGTCCCGGGGATAATCTCAGCCTCGTGCGGACTCGGAAACTTCAAATCGGCCATCTCTCCACCTCCTTAGCGTTCGTTTTAGACCTGACATGAGGGCCACTGAACAGTACGTGGCATGTAAACGTGATTGGAATCTCCTTCAGTGCGCCGGATCACGGCGCACGCACTCCCGGCTTTGCCCAGACTCTCCGCACGCAGTTCTCCCGTGCGGTGCCCGGAGTTCGCTCCTAGTCAAATCTTTGAATTGAGGGGGCGGACCGATCCGGTCCTGGTCACGCTCGTTCCGGGTCGCCAACAGATTTTCCGTCTCGAATTTCGAGCTTCCATCTGTTGCCGAATCCGTCCGCATTGCTGAGATAGAAAATGCGTTCCGGCCTGAATATATAGAGAGACACTTTGGTCATCTTGGCGGCAGTCTGTGCGGATATGGAACCGGGGTCCGACAAGAATGTCCGGACAAACGGATACCGCTTAATGTAGACGGCCGCGGCCCGGGCCTGGGCCCACGCAGAGGTGATCCGTCCGATGGTGCCTTCCGTCTGCAGCCCTCTGATATCCTGCCATCTACTGTACTCCCCGTGAATCGTCGCCGCAGCACGGGGATTCGTTGCGAGGATCTCACAATGCCTGGATCCCGGGGATGAGAAGAAGATCAGGTCAAACCCCTGCCTTGCGTAATAGACCGCAGCCGCCCACGGCATTTCCTGCCTACATATCGCCAAGGTCATGGTCGTGATGCCGTCCATGAACGGTATCACCGTCTGTTCAAACTGGTCCTTGGTCATCCACCTCCCCAGCGGTTGAACAGCTCATGAGGAATCTCGAATTGATCCAATGCCTTACCGACGGTCTGATCGACTATATCTGCAATCGTGTGAGGCCGATGATAAAAGGATGGTACAGGAGGAAGAATTACGCCGCCCATTTCCGTGACTGCCGTCATGTGCCGGAGATGCCCCAGGTGCAGCGGGGTTTCCCTCGTTATCAGCACAAGTTTGCGTCGTTCTTTGAGAGTGACGTCGGCCGCCCGTATGAGCAGGTTTTCGTCGATGGAGTTTGCGATCATCGAGAGGCTCTTCATGGAACAGGGAGCCACAATCATTCCCGCCGTCCGAAATGAGCCGCTCGAAATGGAGGCTGCCAGGTCGGTGGGCGAATGAACGCAGTCGGCAAGTTTTTCCACGGAATCGCAATCGATGGAGTTCTCGTACTCCATTGTCACCCTGGCCCCCCGGCTGACAATGAGGTGAACTTCAACATCCTCCATCTTGCTGAGGACTTCCAAAATTCGGACACCGTAAACGGTGCCGCTTGCTCCGCTGATTCCTACAACGATCCGTTTCACTGGAACCCTCTGCCGGACGGCCCACAAGGACGGTGACCGATGGGGGGAAAGCATCTTTACGCGCAATCCGTTCCCCATTAATCACGGCTCTCGGGGCATGGCAAAATCAACGCACGCTTGGCGGACTTGCCGATCCGAAGGCACGCGTGTGCCGGTCTTCGGTTCCGCAGGAGTCGTCGTGCACGTCCGACTCGGTTGCCAAGATCGGGTCTCATTGAGAAACAGCAGAGAAGAGACCGTCTTCGTTGACTCTGGTTAGAAACGCTCTCAGTTGCGCCGACAACCCTCTGCGGCGGATCGCTGTCCACCGTCACACCGACGCACGGGAAGGTTGCCGCACCACCGAGGCTGATTCACGCCCGGATCATGTATTTGCCTATTCTCGGAGATCGGTATGGCACCTTGATCCGCCGAGAATGAAGACGCGGAGTATAATGAGATAAAGCCTTCCGGAATGCAGCGTCGAGGACTGCGGACTTCCCAACGGCTTATCCATAGTGCAATTCTCTTGCACCGGGCAAAAGAAGTCAAATCATAAAAAGTTATATGTCTATTAGGCTCGCTTATACTATAATGATGTGCGCACAACGCGGCCGGATCCTTAGCCTCATGGAATTGCCATGAACCTCAAGCACTTGGAGACCTTCTACTGCTTCTGCATGTTTATGAGTATGACGAGGGCTGCCGGCCTTCTTCACATCTCTCAACCTGCCGTGTCGCAGCAACTGAGGAGTTTTGAAGAGGAGTGCGGGGTCAAGCTGTACTACCGTGAATCCAATCAGTACCGGTTGACCGAGACCGGTGAAGCGATCTTTCTCGTAAGCAAGCGGGTGTTCAGCCGAATCGAACAGATAGACACCCTTCTGCACAAGGCCCGGAAGGCATCCGCCGACCGTCTGTGGGTGGGCTCCACCAAGGCATACGCACGGATTATCATGCCCGATCTCATCGCGCATTTTCAGAGGAAATTTCCACGCGTCCAGGTCCGCCTGAGTGAAGGAAACTCGGCCGATCTTCTGAACAGACTGCGTGCCAGGAAAGAGGACGTCGTGGTCGTGGCCCGGACCGAGTATGATTCCACCCTAAGGGCCGTGCCGTTCGCCAGGGCGGAATTTGTTCTCATAGCCGGTCCGGACCACGCTCTGGCCCGGTCCGAGTCCGTCCACATAGCATCCCTCGACGGGGAACCTCTGATCCTAAGAGAGCAAGGGTCGGGATCACGAAACGCTATTCTCAAGAAGCTGCTGAAGTATGGCGTGACCCCCTCCGTGGTGATAGAATGCGAAAGCCTCAGTTTCATCCTGGCGTACATTGAACGGAAAATGGGTATCTCCTTCATCATGTCGCACGACATCGAGAACGAGATCGAAAAGGGAACCGTGAAGAAGATCGATCTCATCGAAGGCGACATTTCCTTTGAAGCAGACATCGTAACCCGTCGAGGCGAACCCATGTCGATACCGATGCGGTATTTCGTCAAGATCGCAAAACAGAAGCGTCCGAGATTCCGGACGCAGGAACAAGTCCCTGAATTGGCTGCGGATATCTGATTCGGTAGACGTTCACTGCGAAGGAGCCCGCCCTGGGCACCTACGGGGGGGGTGCCCCTACATGTCGGAATCGTACCAAAAGCCATGAATGTCCATACTACCCTGGAGGTCAAGTAATGGTTCCTACCATAGCCGTTGTCGCTACTCTCGACACCAAAGGCGAAGAAGTCGGTTACTTGAAGCACCTTATCGAAAAGGAGAACTGCGCAACCGTACTCATCGATGTGGGAACACTCAACCTGCCTACCGTAACGCCGGACGTGCCGCGGGAGGCGGTTGCGGAACGGGCCGGTTCGTCCATTGAGCAACTCCTCGAAGTGAAGGATCGAAGATTGGCCGTAGAGACGGTAATTCGGGGAGGGGCTTCCATCGTACAGGATCTGTATGAAGACGGAAAGCTGTCGGCGATCATTTCACTGGGTGGAGGAACCGGCACCCACATCGGCATGGGGATAATGAGGAGGCTTCCCCTGGGGGTCCCGAAACTCATGGTATCTACCGTCGCTTCCCGGGACATGAGCCAACTCATTGGAACCAAAGACATTACCTTGATGCATTCGGTCACGGATATTCTGGGCCTCAATGCAGTCACCAGGCGAATCCTTGCCAACGCGGCCGCCGCAGTAGCGGGAATGGCGCGTCAAGCGGAGAAGATCCGACCCGGGAAACCGATCATCGGCCTCACCTCGTTCGGATTCATCACGCAGGGTGCAATGCGGGTCAAGAAGCTTCTCGAAGAATCCGGGTACGACGTGGCTCCCTTCCATGCAAACGGTACGGGAGGAATGGCTATGGAGGACCTGATAGATCAGGGACTTATCAGCGGCGTGCTCGACTTTGCGCTCCACGAATTCGCCGACTCCATGTACGGCGGCTATTGCGGAGGAATCGGACCGGGGAGGCTGGAATCGGCAGGGGCCCGGGGCATCCCTCAGGTGATCGTTCCGGGCGGCCTGGACTGTATCGTCTTGGAGTTCGACTCTGAGGAAACGAAGCCCCCGCATCTCAAGGACAGAAAGGTTTTCTGGTATGATTTCCGCTCGGGGGTCCGCACCAGCGCCGACGATATGCTCGCCTTGGCCGACACCATTTCGGAGAAATTGAACCGCGCCAAAGGTCCCGTAAAGTTTATGATTCCCCTGCGCGGCTGGTCGGAAGCCGACGCTGCCGACGGGCCGCTCTTCGATCCCGAGACAAACCGGACGTTCATTGCAGGACTGAAATCAAAGCTGAACAACGGCATCGAAGTGATCGAGATCGACGCGCACATCAATGACGAGGAGTTCGCGCGAGTGGTCACTACCGAGATGCACGCTCTCATGAAGGGTGAATGACAGGCGTCAAGAAAGTGTCTCAAAACTCCGGCACGGAGACAAATCGTAGCACGATGCGGATTCATTTTCGTCACGCAATGCACGACGGGTTGCCTGCTCGTCGCGGACGTTTGCTGCAGACCTCTGTAGGGGCGGGTTTTACACCCGCCCGCAATCGAGTACCCAGAATCGGGCGGGTATGAAACCCGCCCCTACACCGCGACGTGCCGCTACTTGGGCGCATATTTGAGTTTTGAGACAATTTCCCCGTGCCTACCCGGGCGGCTTTCGTGGTCAGTTGTGATCCCCGAATCCTGGGGGTTGGGGAAACGAGGCAACTAGGATCGGTCACCGAACAAATCACCAGTCCCCTTGGCAATCGAGTCCTATGAGACGGAAAACCACGCCACTTCGAAAAGCCTTGCTGCTCCTGCCGGCCGCAGGGTATTACGGGGTTCAAAAACTCAGGGAGAAGGCGTATTCGCTCGGACTCTTCAAGGGCGAGCAAGGGCCGGTTCCCGTCGTCTCGGTGGGAAACATCCTGCTGGGCGGCAGCGGGAAAACGCCGTTCGTCATCTTTCTGGCACAAAGATTGGCCGAGATGGGGCTGAAACCGGCCGTGGTCAGCCGGGGCTACCGGGGACGGTATCATGAGCGCTATCTTGTGGTGTCCACAGGCATTCCGGATCATGACGCCTCTTTACCGGGACCCGAAGTGTGCGGAGACGAGCCCTTTCTGATGGCCCGGAGGTTGCCGGGAATCCCCGTAATCGTGGGGCGAAGGCGGATTCATCCGGTGCGTGCGGCACATGATCTTTTCGGCTGCTCCGTAGTGGTCTTGGACGACGGTTTTCAGCACCTTCCGCTGAAGCGGACGGTCGACGTGGTGCTGCTCAACGGTATGGAAGACTTCATGTTTCCGTTGGGAAACCTGAGGGAACCACTCAGTTCGCTTCGCCGGGCCGACGCGGTAGTGCTCGTGGGTGAAGGAACAGTGCCGGCGGCTGCCCGCCCTTACCTTGATGAGGTGCCGGTATTTCGATGCCGACAACATCCGGTGGGGGTGCATCAAGGTTTCTCGTCCTCACTGAGTGGCCCGGAGCTTTTCGCCGGCCGTGATGTCATGCTCGCTTCGGCCATAGCGCATCCCGCACGTTTCCGAGCCGCTTGCGAAGCGCTCCAGTGGAGGGTCACGGCTCACCGGACATTCCCGGATCATCACGCCCTTGCAGACGCAGATCTGGAGGATCTCCTGAAAGGAACCACCCGTCTCCCCGTAGTTGTCACGGAAAAGGACTGGGTGAAACTCCCGGATCCGGCCAAACGGACCGGGCGGATATGGGCCCTGCAGATCGACATGCGGATGGAGGACGAGGCATCGTTTGGGGATCGTCTCCTGGAATTGATGGATAAGCGATGAATGCTGCGGGTAAGAGAATTCTTATCGTCAAGCCGAGTTCCTTAGGCGATGTGGTACACACGCTGCCGGTGGTGCACGCAATCAAACGCACCTATCCGTCGTGTTACATCGGGTGGATCGTGCAGAAGGGCTTCACCGCGATTCCGGAAAACGATCCGGCAATCGACGAGATTATTCCAATCTTCATTCCGTCGACGAGCGATCCCCTTGCCCCCCGAGGCGCATTCATAAGATCAGCCCTTGCAACCGTACAGACGGTTGGCCGACTGAGGAAGCTCTTTCGAGAGAATCCGTACGACATGGTGCTCGATCTTCACGCGTCCTTTAGAAGCGGACTTCTGGGCATGACCAACCCGGACGGCATACGGATCGGTTTCTGCGAGGCAAAGGAGCTCAACACATTCTTTCAACACCAGACCTTGGCAGTGGATCCGGACAAGCCGCATGCAGTGGACAAGAATCTGCTCTTCGCCGAGCATCTGGAATGCGTTCCGCAGCCGGAAGATTTTCGAGTGGCCGTCTCCCCGGAGGCGCGGCGTAGGGCAGTTGCTTTCCTTGCGGCGCACGGAATAGGGAAGGGCGACAAGGTCGTCTATGCCAACCCCGCTGCCCGATGGGCCTCGAAGATGTGGACGGTGGACGCGTGGGCCCGGCTTGCCGACCTGTTTATGGACCGGTTACAGGCAACCGTGGTTCTCTCGGGAGGCCCCGGAGACTTGCCTCACATTCAATCCATCGCGGAAAGGGCCCGAGGAGTGCCTCTTGTGGCTGCGGGGAAACTCGGACTTGCAGAGGCCGTTGCCCTAATCGAGGCGGCCGATGTCTACGTTGGGGTCGACTCGGGTCCCATGCATATCGCTGCGTTCGTCGGCACTCCGGTGATTGCACTCTTCGGCCCCACGGATCCCCTCAAAGTAGGGCCGTATGGGACGGGGCACCGGGTGATCAGGAATTCCGGCCTCGACTGCCTGGCCTGCCGGAAACGATCATGCGCCGACCGCCGATGTCTCGAGGGCATCACGCCGGAGAGAGTCTTCGAGGAAACGAGGAAGTTGACGACGTGGCATATATAGTGTCGCTCCTTGAATACTGCGGACGCCTTCACGTTTGTCATTGCGAGCCGTAGGGGTAGGCCCCCGTGCCTACCCTGGGCGGCCACAGGGGGCCGCCCCTACGAGAGGGCACGGCGATCTCAGCCTTTCACCAGGCATTGAGATTGCTTTTCCGCGGTCTGCGCGGGATTGCGCTCCTCGCAATGACAGGAACGACCGGCGGGATCCTTGAGGAACTGGATGAGGATTACCGCGAATTTCAATGCGCGTCACTACAGTTCTTCCGGCCGGCCTACATCATTTCAGTCCGGAATAGTACTTGTAATTCCGGTAGTAATAGTGCCCGCCGTAGCGGTAGCGGTAACCATAACCGCGGCCCGCACCCACCTTGTTCATCACCACTCCGAGAAGTTTGTTCTCGTCCATCGAGCGGATCGCCTGAAGAGCTTGCTTCAACTCATCCCGCCTGACCAGACCCTGACCAACCACCATGATCAATCCGTCTATGACGCGATAGATGAGGGGAGTATCGGCAAAACCAAGAACCGGCGCCGTGTCGAAGACTACGTATGTGAAATGCTTCTTCAGCAGGGTTGTGATCCGCCGGGCCTTGTCGGTTCTCAACAGCGCAACCGGGTCTTTCGGAATTGGACCGGAGGGGATACAGTAAACCCCGGGGATGTCCGTGCCGCGACACACCTTGGAAATATTGGTGACGCTGCCGTCAAGGAGGCTCGAAAGACCCGGCTTGTTGCCGTTGAGCCCGAACGACTTGTGGATACGGGGCCTTCTCAAATCGGCATCGACAATGACCACTTTGTTCTTTGGGTCCGAGCCGAGAACCGTTGCCAAAGAAATGGCCACCGTCGTCTTCCCTTCACCGGGGGCGGCACTCGAAACGGCAATGGAACGGACGGAGCGGTCCACATTTGAAAGGAATATCGACGTCTCGAGATTCCTAATTGCATCAGACATCGGGGACTTTGGATACCGATGGGCTACGAAGTCAATATTCTCACCGGCCCCGCAAATGCCCCGAATCTGCGGCAGGTCTTTGACGTCGGGAAGGATTCCAAGGCGCTTCACATGGAGATCCTCTTCGATTTCCTGAGGGCTGCGGATCGTCTGATCCGATGCGTTGAGGACAAATGCTGCCCCTACGCCGACCATGAGCCCGATGGTCACCCCTATGAGGACGACCAACTTCTTCTTGGGCTTGGAGGGGGTTCTCGGGAAACCGGCCGGGTCGAGTATCCGTACATTATTGCTGATGGTTCTCGCTCGTATCTCCGCCTGTTTGTATTCCCGTAACAGCATCTTGTGCAACTCGGAGTTGGTTTCCACATCCTTTTTCAACAGGGTGTATTGGGACTCCAAGGACTTGACCCTATCCGCCTCTGCTCTCGCAGATTGGTAGCTCTGTTGGAGAAACTTCTCTTCCGCTCTTGCGGAGTCCAATGCGGATGAGACGAGGTTCTCCTCGATGCTGGTGATGCGTTCCCGAAGAAAGCCGATCTTCTTCTCCAGCATCTTCATCTTCGGATAATCTGCGGAATAGACTCCCTCCATCTGCGAGTGCTCGGCCTGCATTATTGCAAGCTCCTGCTTCAGTTTCCCGATATACTCGTCCTTCACGCCCTCCGGCATCAGGCTCCCCTGGTCCGCGGCCCCTCGCGCGTGCAGTGCTTGAATCTTGGCACGCGCCTCCTGAGATCTGACATGGCTGTCCATAGTCCGGTTCACCACGGCGAGAACCTGTGCCAATCCGCCATCGGACAAGTCTACGATCCCGTTGTCAATCGAGAAGTCCACCAATTGCGTCTGAGTTTCCCGAAGCTTGTTCTCCGACTTCAGCACTTCTTCTTCCAGCCAGCCGGCAGCCTGTAAGCTTTGTTTTCTTCTGTTTTCCAGGGCTTGTTCGAGATAGAGATCGAGAAGCTTTTGGAGCATCTCTTGAGCCACCCTCGGGTCCGCGGCATCCATCTCTACCGCCATAATACTGCTGTTCTTGACCGGTTTGACGGATATGCGCTTGAGAACCGCCTCACAGAGGGCGTCTGTCTCGGAATCCTGCGTGGACGTTTCCTCCCCCCGAAGATTTCGTCCCAAGACCGCCCACACCCAAGCGGACGCCACTCGACGGATCCATCGGCTCAAGGAAGAGGCGGAGCCTGAACCGAACTCTGCGAGTGCGCCCGGATCCATCCGCTCAAGAAGTGCCGCGACCAGTTGATGCGACGTCAAGATTTCCTTCTGAGTGAGAAAGTAGCTTTGATAGTCTACGTATGCGGGATTGTCGTACATGTTTTCCTGGGAGCGATCAGATTGTTGTTGCTCCAGTTCTATCTTGGCGAAGGATGTGAAGATTGGGGTCGTGAAATACGCGTATACAATGGAAATCGCCAATGCGCACAAAACCGCGCCCACGATGAGCCGGCTATACCTCAGTACGATTTCAAGGTAGTCCGTCAAAGACTGGACATCGTCATTGAAGGGATCGTTAAGTGAATTTTCCGGGAAGCGTTGCGGGGTTGCCTGAGCCCTCGGAACTTGTTTACGCGCATCTGAGGGAAACCGTCCAACCGGATTCGACTGCACCTTGCGGCTTCGATCATGATCGCTCATGGTGTTGAACTCGTCAGGGGGTACACCTCCGCATACTAGTACGGATGTCTACTCTTTCGCCTATGTGAACGTTCTGCCCGCAATATGGAGTCGTGTTCGGCTCAAGAAACTAATTGCTCGGCACTATACGGACTCACAAAGTCTCACACGCTTTATATCAGAATGAATTTTAGTCCGTGTCGCCCGAAATGTCAATATTCGTGCCGAATAGTACTTGAAATGTCAGAACAATCGCTTCGCGTCGTTCCCGCCGATACGCGAGAAAATCGAATGACGAGCCGCAGGAATCGGTTCCATTGGATAGACCTGAATGCAACAGGCGCATGCGATCGGGGATCGGAAGTCCGGTTCAACGAGCCCTCTGCGTTGTATACAACCATGCTTCACGTGGATTGATGAGGCCCAATACCGCGATGTGGAATAATGGGAGTGAGTGAGGCGAACGGATGTTCGTCCGCCTCACTCGGCGCGTACCCTGCCGGGGCTCTTCCCGGAGATCCGTCCCAAGAATCTTAACTCCCGCCAAAGACCAGTTTTTTTACTTGGAAAGGAATAGGCCCGTGTTCCTTGATCCAATCAAGGTTCTTCCCGTTCCATTCCTCCTGCTTGGCCAGCCTCGTTGCTTCGAGATCTCGAGCGGTCTTCAAGAATTTCTCCCTGTCGTACGATTGTGGCTTTGCCATGGTCTTCCCTCCTATGGGTTGTTGAGGCCGGTGGTGAGGGCTTGGATTCAGGGAAGCCCTCGTAAGTGGCTAGTGGGTCATGAGAGGGAGGCAAGAAGCTCCGGGGCGTTCTCCTTGCGGGCTTCTCATGCTTTGAAACGCGCTTCGCGTCGTGTCCGGCACGCTCGTGGATGGAGTTACGTGAGTATAGGATACCATTTTGGGACTAAAGGTCAATTCGATAGGAAATCCGGTCTTAACCTCTTCTTCGCAATCATTGATAAATACCACGGAGGACGAACTAGAGGAATCGGATTACGATGGTGGTTGGGATGAAGCAATCCAAAAGGTCAACGCAGGATTCCACCAACCGAAAGCATATTACGCAAGGCTTTCTCCAAGTCAAGCCCGTAGAGTGACAAAGGTCTGAGTCGTTGTTTCTTTTGCATCGTTTAATAGAGTCATTTATCTGGGAGAGTAGAATTGGTTGTCAGCGCCGTTGCAGTACAAATTCCTGCCGAGGATCGTTCTTCCCTACACTTATCCTTTGCCACTTGAGCCTCCCCCGCGCCGATAGACGAGAAATTCTTGATCCTCACTTTACCTTCAGGGAAACTAGCCACGATGTCGAGTGTTCCTCCCATTGCCTCAATCGTCGCTCGGAGCGTTGAGATATAGATATCGGCACGTTTTTCCATCTTGGCTACGTTGCTTTGCTTAATGCGCAAGACCTTCGCAAGCTCCTCCTGGGAAATCCCCCGAGCGCGTCTCAACTCATGAAGTGCCATTTCTGCAGCCATCTCTTGATATAGCGCATGAGCCCGAGCCCTTGATTCGTCAGACATCTTTGCTCTTAGTTCAGCAAACTTACGAGCCATTTTCTTTTTCCTCTTTCTTTAATGTCTCCAGATGCTCAGCATAAAGCCGGTCAGCGATAGGCACAAACTTTTCATACCAGCGATCATCACCCGTCTTGTCTCCTCCGATCAGCAAAAGAGCGACTCGACGCGGGTCGAATATGTAAAGCACACGGTAGGGATCGCCGGCACACTGGACACGTAATTCGCGCATGCGGCCATATTTTGACCGGTTGATACCGCTGGAGTAGGGAAACGAAAGCTTGGGACCGTACTCCTCCAAAAGCTCCACGCCGGC
>JAZDHD010000076.1:0-15346 GCA_043806215.1 Pseudomonadota bacterium
CGCCTTCACGTTTGTCATTGCGAGCCGTAGGGGTAGGCCCCCGTGCCTACCCTGGGCGGCCACAGGGGGCCGCCCCTACGGGAGGGCGTGGCAATCTCAGCCTTTCACGAGGCATTGAGATTGCTTTCCCGCGTTCTGCGCCGGACTGCGCTCCTCGCAATGACAGGAACGACCGGCGGGACCCTTTAGGAACTGGATTAGGATTACCGCGAGATTCAAAGAGCGTCACTATGTCAGCGTCCGGCCGACAAGGCTAAAAATCGGCCGTCAGAATGACCTGCGCCCCAAAGATGGGGTCTATTGTCCTCCCCGGGTTGGTTCCCCAACTGTTTCCGCCGGCCGGAACGTCCCAGCCTGCAACACCCCGGTCGATACAGGCATGGTTGAACCATTTTCCGGGATTCCAGTAAGCGCCAAGGATATCGACCCGGTACTTTTCCAGCAGCTTCCACTGAGCTCCCGCCGTGATCTCCCACCCGAGTCCGTTGTCCGGGATGGTAGGTGCATTGGGATTGTCCTTATAATTGACGTACGGGGTCCACGTCGCCTGGTCCGTCCCCGTGCCCACGGCATTCACCGTCCTGGTCACCGTGGCTTTTTGCGCGGGCCGGATGTATCCCCACGTATGTCCATGGGAGGTTCGCTCGGCCCATAGGAAGGAGCCGAAGAAATTCAGGTTTGCCGCAACTGCGTAATCCACACGGGCTGCCAGGACCGATGCCTCGTTAATGTAGCCGTTCCTGCACAAGTCGATCGCGTTGACGCCCGACCCGTAGGCGTATCCCAGCAGGAACGAGTACGGCTTGAAGACGACGGCTGCTCCACAAGGACCGGACTGGCGGACCGGTTGCCGGTCGATGGCTTTCCCTGAGCGGCGGTCCGAGCCCGGCATGAACGCGTATAACATGGTGAACCTGACGGGTCCGGTTACGGCACCCGTTTCCAGCATGAAGCGCACCGAATCGATGTATTGCGGGGCCGCGCCTATCCGGTTCATATACTCGTACCAGTACGCCGCCTCGGTGTTGAAAAACACCGTTCCATTGAAATATTTCAAGTAGACGCTCCCATGGAGAACCGAATCGTCGTAGGGAACAAACGCATCGCGTGCGGCTTGTGTATTCTTGGATTCCGGCCCTGCATGCCATCTGAACATTACGCACCTTGCCCCGAAGTCCGCGGGACCCGATCTGCAGGTGACAAATGACCCGGTGGACAGCCGCCTCAGGCCGTTCTTGTCAAACAGGTTGTAATAGGGAGATGCGCTCAATCCCACCCTGTTGTTCGCCGGTTCCTGCCAGAAAGGCTGGAATCCCAGCCCCAGTCTGAGGGGGCCATAGTTGACCGCCAAGAGAAGGCCCTCAGTGGTAGAATTGAGCGTCCCGTCGTATTGCAGGCCGGTTCCCCAAATCTGTGGTCGCTTGCCCAGCGCTATGATGCCCCAGGGGGTCTGGGCCGTGATCCACCACATGGTCCATTGACCGTCGGATGTGGCCGTATCGACGCCCGGCCTGTTATTGGTAATGTAATCGGACGCCGCGGGATCGCCGTAGTCGCCGAGCCGGTATTTGCCCCGGAACGAGACCGCTTGGGTAATCCTGATCTCGGGGAAAACCTCGAGTACCGGATAGTGTTGCGAAGAATCCGTTCCCGAAACCAGATCCCTGGCCCTATGGCCTACCCACCCGTTCAGAGATGCGAAATCGCCCGGTTTTAACCCCAAGGCCCCGGCCGTCCCTAAACTGTTGTCGATGTTTGCTCTTCCGAAAAAACCATTTGGACCCGCTTGCGAGTAGTACTCGTAGGTGGACGAGAAATTCCCGTCCATTTTGAGTTCCCACGCACACGAGATATCCACGGTTGAACCCAAACCCAGTGTGAGGGCAAAGACGAACATTGCCCATGACAGATAACGAATCATCAACCCAATCCTCCAAAAGTGATGTCGTAAGCGTTCACCGGGACGGCCGCATCGGCACTGAATCACGACGGTGAACAATTACGTAATGCCGGGCAGACCTTGAGCGTAAGCACCACGGGCTACGCAGTGTCCGGCGGCGATTTGCCGACACCTCGGACGCGTGCGGGCGCAGTGACCGCATCACGGGAGCGCCTCCGCATCGTTGGAGCCGACAATGGTCAGATAATAACTAGTCACACAGTGACTAAATGGGGAAAAATACACACTACCGGTTTCGAGGACGTCGCATGACGTCCCCGTAGTGCGAGACTATTCGCAGTCTGCTCCCGGAAGTTTCGGCCTCAACAAGAGACCTTCGCACGTCTCACGTGAACGGTCCGTGAGGAGTCAATGAAGGGCGTGCCGCGGATTCTGCACGAACGTATGATCGGCATCACGCGCAATATCGTAATCGGAAAACCCGGCCGTCCCTAGAGCGTCACTTGGCCCAAACGACTGCGTACGGGTCTCCGCCGGCATTACAGACACTCTCGGCGAGGCTCGCGGCCCCGGAGAACCGGCGAATTTCCACGATCCATTTGACTTGATCTTCAGTCTTCAGTTTGGCCATCTGCATGCACCCCCTTATACGGGCAATGCAAAAGACCGGATTATTGTCTCCGCCCTTGGGATTGAGATCAGCCTCTCGCACCCCCAGATCGTCCATGACCCGTTTCCGACTGAAGCCCAAGACGACGCCTTGGCAAAGGTCCTTGCTCCTGTTGACCTTGAGGGCGACAATGCACGGCATTGCTCCCTTGGTTTTGTACTTATTCAATTGGTCCGGACTCATGGAAACCCCGAAAGCCCGCATGTTCCCAAGTGTGGCGCCGTACATGATCTGGAGCGTGTCCATGTAGCACTTGGGCACCGCGCCGAAGAACAACCATTCTTCACCTTTTTCCCCGGGCATCCGTTTCTCAAGGAATGAGTGGAACAGATACCCCATGTTCACGCCGGGAGCGATGGAATCGTGAAAGCCGGCAACTTTGAGAATCTGCCAATCCGTGCCGGCAGACCATGCGAGACCTATGCTCACCACCTGAAACAGCGTTCGTGCTCCGATGAGCCCATCGGAAGCTTGTTTCCAGGACTTGACGTCGAGCAGTTTCTCCGGTGCGGCGTCGATGGTTTGGCTCTGAAAGGTGCCGCCCTGCAGACGGGAAAAGACCACTTTGTTGGTTGTCTTCTGCCAGAGTGCGAACCAAAGCGCCTCATTGAAAGCCGTGTGCACATCGAGAAGCGATCGTTTCCCACTCGTGCATCCGGTAATGTCCGAAAGAAGATCCCTATACTGTTCGGCACTCCCCCCATTGACTTGGCCATAGTAGGCATTTGTAAGGAGGAGAATCCCCTGATCATTCTTGTTCACGCCCAATTGAGCCATGGACTGCCTGATTGTTTGGCCTGCCCGGTCCAAATCGCCGACGGAGTCCTCGGCCAATACCGGCGAGACGGTGAGGGGCACAAGAAACGAGAGAATAATGGGGATGAGAAAAGAGCGATTCTTTGCCTTCACGGATATGATTCCTTTCCGCAGGACGGCCCACGTTGACGCGGCCCAGATAGTCAAAACGCGACTAGTCAGATAATGACTATACGGCCCCTAAAAAAAGCACCGCTCCATGAGTCACGACTTACCTACAACCGTGCCTTCTTGGGCCTTCCTACTCTTGAATGTAGTACTTTGTTAACGGAGCATCGCACGGGTTGTCTCGCCTTGTCAAGGAAAAATTACCCGGGCCGGGCAAGCATTCCGCTTCGAGGAGGAACGTGGATGTCCCACCAACCCGGAAACAAATAGATTGACAGGGGGTAGGCTCTCCTGATACGTCTGAGCATCGCATCTTCGCCGCTGCCGGCAGCGGCATCTCCAGTGCAGAGTGACCGCCATGGTATCGAATGCATTCCGCGGCCTTTCCGTGAGAGGTAAGGCCCCGTCCTCGATCCGTAGTATGGCCGGGACCTCACGCGTCCCGATCCGTAGATTCACCTGGTCACACCTTCTCGGGTCGAAAGACCAGGGACTTCCGCCATTTCTCCAATACCTGTTCGATCAGCCCCCTGAGATTCATTGAAGTGAAACAAGCCGTTCACCGGCAGCCGTGGCCGCCTTCGCCGACACGGGCTTCCGGGGGCCGCAAACCGGATAATGATTCTCCGGAACGGGGCAAGGTCCGTGGGCCGAGGACAGCCGTGCAAGGGGCATCCTGACGAAGCCCGAGACCCGACTGCCGGAGAGCGAACGATACGAGACACGTACCGGAGGGACAATGAAGATCTGGAAGCAAGACGGCCTCATGCTGAAGCGAATGCTGATTGCCGCAGTTCCGTTGCTGTTCGTGCTCTACGGGTCCGGCGCATGGTGCGGAGAGCCTGCCGCAGGCAAATCGGTTATCGTTGTGCACGGAAAAGTTCAAGATTCCCGTGGGAACCCGTTGGATGAAGCCCGGGTCACGCCGTATTACAACAAGCGGCCTTTTGCCGTCCATGGCACGGATAAGGAAACGGAGAAGTCGCTGGAAACCGGGGCGAAGGGCCTATTCATGCTGGAGATCCCATCCGATGACGCCGTGGTCCAAGCCGGCAAGTGGGGTATCAAGGTCGGCAAAGCCGGCTTCGGCTCTTCGGGCTTTATCCCGCTCAAGGGGGTTACGGACCAGGGGGTGGACGCCAAGGGGGTCCATCGCTGGACGTCCACCGTGGAAGTTACCATGGATAGGGTCCGTGGCACCACATTCTGGATTGCTCTCGTGGTTTTCCTGGCGGTGTACGTACTCATAGCCTTCGAGGTGGTCCACCGCACCCTGGCGGCCCTCCTCGGTGCAACGGTGATACTGGTCATCACCCACACTGCGGGTACGTTCAACGACGCGTTCAAGGTGCTCACCTATGATCAGGCCCTCCATGCGGTGGATTGGAACGTCGTCTTCCTCCTCATGGGCATGATGATCATCGTCGGCGTCCTCAAAATGTGCGGCTTGTTTCAATGGCTTGCCTACAAATCCTTTGAGGCGGCCCGAGGCAAGATCTTCATCCTTTCGTCGGCACTGTGCATCGTCACGGCCGTGGCAAGCGCATTTCTGGACAATGTGACCACCATGCTCCTGATCACTCCCGTCACCATGGAGATAGCCGCGGTGCTGGGGGTCTCGCCCTTTATCTTTCTCCTTCCGGAGATCGTGGCTTCCAACTTCGGAGGCACGGCCACTCTCATCGGGGATCCCCCCAACATCATGATAGGTTCGTACGCGGGTCTGACGTTCAACGACTTCGTCATCAACCTCACCCCCGTGGTGGTGGCGGTCACGGCAGTGCAAATCCTGTACAACAGGGTTCTGTACGGAAGGAAGTACGGGGCGGCTGTGGTGGAGGATGTTCCGGGAATGATCTCCTTCCTGAAGGACAAATACCAGATCACCGATTACCGGATACTCAAGGTGGGCGGGACCGTTCTGCTGGGGGTCATTCTCCTGTTTGTCCTCCACGGCTTCTTCCATATGGAAGTCAGTGTGGCGGCCCTGTTCGGGGCCGGGATGATCGTTCTTCTTAACCGTGCGGATATCGTCAAGATCCTCGAGCACGAGATTGAATGGCCCGCGCTGGTCTTCTTCATCATGCTGTTCATCGTGGTGGGAGCAGCGGAGCAGACGGGCATCCTCCAGGCCATTGCCGATTGGATCATGAGCGTCTGTAAGGGCGACCTTGTTATTGCCGTGCTGCTTATCCTGTGGGTGTCGGGAATAGCCTCGGCGATTGTGGACAATATTCCGTTCACCGCGACCATGCTCCCCATCGTGGCGTATCTCACCAAGACCCTGCCGGGTGCCGAATCGGGGGTGCTTTGGTGGGCGCTTGCTCTCGGGGCCTGCTTCGGGGGAAACGGGACCATCATCGGGGCATCGGCCAACGTGGTAACGACGGGGCTGGCCGAACGAGCCGGCCACAAGATCACCTTCTATGACTACATGAAAGAGGCTGCACCGATTACGCTGATCAGTTTGTTGATATCGACGGTGTTTCTGCTCATTAGGTACTGATGACCGGTTGATATAGTGACTCGCATTGAGATTCGCGGTAATCCTATCCAGTGCAACCGTAGGATGTGGTGAATCCCGCTTTCAGCGGGATGAACCGCATCGGTCGCGGTCTTTTCTTCACGGTTCCGGTCTTTGTATTGACGCGCTTTGAATTTCGCGGCGATCCTAACCCAGTTCTTCTCGTTCCCAGGCTCTGCCTGGTAACGCCCAGCCTCCGGGCTCCGCCCGGTCTTGTTCTCCCGGACCCCGGCCTGGTGGGACAGTCCGGCGCCCCGCGGGACTGTCAATGACGGGCATCCCGCGTTCCGCGGGACCCCACGAAGGTGACAATGGACGCCCTCTTCAGTGGGACCGGCATCCTGCCGGTCGTCTTCCAGACCGAGCTTCATGACAGTCTTTCGTAGCCCGGGCCTCCGTGCCCGGATCTTGTTCTTGCTCATCGCACATAGTTCTTGGGGGACGTGAAACCGTGTTTTGCCCCTCGGATCTCAGGGCAAGAACGGTATCATGTCCCCGGAAAACGCCCGCAGGCTTTCATTGGTGATGTAATGCTTCCAGAAGAGGTCCAAACAAGCAACGGGGATTTGTGGGGACACCCGAGAGGGCTGTTCGTGCTGTTTCTCACGGAGATGTGGGAGCGGTTCTCCTATTACGGAATGAGAGCGCTCCTCGTGTACTACATGGTCAAGCATCTCATGTTCGATCAGAGTTACGCATCGCACGTTTATGGCTTGTACACCGGTTTGGTCTACTTGACTCCGTTTTTCGGAGGAATCCTTGCCGACCGTGCATGGGGCCGGCGCAAGACCGTGATTGTGGGCGCCGTGCTTATGGCAATAGGCCATTTTATGATGGCATCGGAATCCTTGTTTTTTCCGGCCCTCGTCTTTCTGATTCTGGGAAACGGCGCATTCAAACCGAATATCTCGACGGAAGTAGGTGGCCTTTACCCGATGAACGATGCCCGCCGCGACAGAGCGTTCAGCATATTCTACGTAGGGATCAATCTGGGGGCTTTCTTTTCTCCATTGGTGTGCGGGACGTTGGGCGAACTCTACGGATGGCATTTCGGGTTCGGCGCCGCCGGCGTAGGCATGATCATCGGATTGGTCATCTACCTCTTTGGCCGGCGTTGGCTCGTGCCGGACAACATGGCAGGGCGGTCGTTTTCCAAGGAAATGCCCCCGAGAGGACTGTCGGGAACCGAAAAGACCAGAGTGACGGGTCTCATTGCCGTGGGGCTTATCAGTGTGGCGTTTTGGGCGGCGTACGAGCAACAAGGAAACACCATGGCACTTTGGGCCGATTCCAATACCGATAGACAAATCTTCGGGTGGGAGTTCCCGGCATCGTGGTTCCAATCGCTGAATCCGGCCTTTGTGTTCCTGTGTACTCCACTGATAACTTCGCTCTGGGCGAGACAATCGAGAAAGGACCGGGAACCGTCGGCCGTCACCAAGATGGCGATCGGCTGCTTCTTGTTGGCATGCGGCTTCATAGTTATGGTTCCGGCCGCAATGATTCATGGGGCGGACGGGAGGCCGGTGGGCAGTATGTGGCTGGTCCTGTTCACCTTGCTGGTAACTCTCGGTGAGTTGTATCTTTCGCCCGTCGGTCTTTCCCTGGTGACCAAACTGTCGCCGGCCCGGATGGTTTCCATGATGATGGGCACGTGGTTCTTGGCGGCATTCCTGGGAAACTATGGGGCCGGCTTCCTCGGCGGCTATTGGGAGGTTATCCCCAAGGATGTCTTCTTCCTCGTCATAGCCGCAATAGGCTTCGCTGCAGGTGTTGCGATCCTCCTGATCCGTAGGCCTCTGAAGAACGCGATGGGGGATGACCCGAGCGATGCATGAAAACGATTGCCCTCGGCGGGAATACAGCGCCGGCCTAGGAGCCTGCCCCGGATCCGTGGAAGGAATCTCAATGCTTCATGAAAGGCTGAGATTGCCGTGCCCTCCCGTAGGGGCGGCCCCCTGTGGCCGCCAGGGTAGGCACGGGGGCCTACCCCTACGGCTCGCAATGACAAACGTGAAGGTGTCCGCAGACCGTAGGATGTGGTGAATCCCGCTTTCAGCGGGATGAACCGTCCCGCGGGACGCGGGATTCGCGGTCTTTTCTCGACAGATGCGGTCCGCTTCGCTCACCACATCCTTGTGCCTGTCTATAGCGCTGAAAGTGGTTCGTCCGGTTCGAGCCCCGAGTCGCGAGAAAAGACTCCTTGACAAAGCCCCCGGACTACCGTTCTGCGGGCAGAGAACTCGGCGGGCAGAGGGTGCGGAGATTCACCGGAGCACCGCACCTCGAACAGGTTTCCCGGCAGGGGTCCAACGGCGCTCTGCATCGGCCGCAGAATCGGGGAGCGTCCGTTTCCATCTGTGGAATGGGCGAGCCGCAACGGGGGCAGAAGGCTTCGCTCTCGAGGGTATAGGCGTAACAACTGGGACATGGTATCACCGCGCCCTCGCCGATGGGAAGAAAGGGTGAAGTGCTGCGGAATTCCCTCACTCTCCGGTTCATCAACCAAACCATGAAGGCCAGGAGAGGCAACAGGGAAAGTCTGGCCGCATGCGGGTAGAGTGCCACGAGAGCGTCATATGCCCCGTGCAGCAGCGAAGCGACGAGAAGACCTTTGGCCACGGTCACGAGTTCCCCTTGCCGCTGGAACCTGGCGCGTCCCAATGAATATCCCCACATGGAAGCGAAGAGCACGTGGGCGGGGGTGGCGTAAAGCAGTCTCGACCAAAACGCCTCCGGGCCGATGAACGCAATGAAGATGATATTCTCGACACAAGAGAATCCCAGGGCAGCCGAAAGGGAGTAGATAATGCCGTCGAGCGGCTGCCTGAAATCCGGACTCCGGTACACCGCGATCCATACCGCAAGGAGTTTGAAGAACTCCTCGATGGGACCGATGAGGAGAAGGCTCACAACCGCAGAATGTGCGGCAGGACCCTGGGCAATTTCGGCTCCGGTCAGCCTCTCCGCGATCACTGCGGGCACGGTCGTTATACAACCTGCCAGAAAGACACGTACTATGTTCCCGAAAGACTGCGGACTCGTGTTTCGCCTCGCGTAGAAGTACGCGAGCCAAATCAGCCCTGGGAGCAGCCCAAGAAATTCGTAAGGCAGACTCAAGGGATTACCTCTTGATTGACATTGTCACCACGACCGTATAACACGGAAAGAAGCCCTCGCCAAGACCCCGTAACGAGGGCCGAGCCGGGGTAGATTGGAGTGGACCCGTGTCATTACCGGACAGTTCGACCGTGGAGCGGTACGATTCGGCGGAGGAACTTGTACGCCTGGAAGAACTCGTGAAGTACTTCCGCGTGCAACAAGGTTTCTTTCAACGAGAAGAGGGGGAGATCCATGCCGTGGACGGTGTGGACTTGCAGATATTCAGAAGGGAAACGCTCGGCCTGGTCGGAGAATCGGGTTGTGGGAAATCCACTCTGGCAAAAGTCATTCTGAGGCTTGAGGAACCCACCTCGGGTAGAGTGCTCTTCGAGGGAGCGGATATCAGCCGATTGAACGCGGCGGAAATGAAGCAGGTGAGGAGAAAGATGCAAATCATCTTTCAAGACCCCTATTCATCACTCAATCCCAGGCGCACCGTGCAGAGCATCATCATGGAGCCGCTTGTCATTCACGGAATCGGCACCAAGCGCCAACGGATCGAGAAGACCGCGGCGCTCATGCAAGAGGTTGGATTAAGACCCGAATATGCCAAACGTTATCCTCACGAGTTTTCCGGGGGGCAACGTCAGCGGGTGGGTATCGCCAGGGCATTGGCGTTGAACCCGAGCCTGATCATCGCGGATGAACCGGTTTCCGCTCTGGACGTGTCAATCCGGTCCCAGGTTCTCAACCTGATGGAAGATCTCCAGGAACGGTACGGGCTCACCTATCTCTTCGTGTCCCACGATCTGTCGGTGGTGGAGCACATAGCGGACCGGGTCGCAGTGATGTACCTGGGCAGGATCGTTGAAATTGGCTCCAGGAAGGCAATTTTTGACGCCACTCTCCATCCGTACACCGAGGCGCTCATGAGCGCGGTTCCCATTCCCGACCCTACGGTGAACCGTAGCCGCAGAATCCTGGAGGGTGATGTCCCCAGCCCAATGAATCCACCCTCCGGATGCCGCTTCCACCCGAGATGTTGGTTGAAGATACCGATCTGCGGGGAGACCGTGCCGCAATTGCACGATGTCGGGGACGGGCATATGGCGGCATGCCACGTTAGGGCTCCAGCCTCTTGATGCGGTGGGTGGCCGAGGCGCGTCGACCGACAACTTAGTGCTCGGTTTCCCAAATACGGTCGCACATTCAGTGGACACGCGGTAGCGTCCCGGCGTCCCTGCCGGGCGAGGGTTAGTACGTTGTTTCCACTAAAGAATACCCCGCGGAACGCGGGGAGGCCGGCGCTACCAAAGCCGGGATCGTTGCCTTGAATATGTGACGGTATTCATGCGGTAGAAACAGTTAGTGACTGTCCTGCAATAAGCGTAGAAACGGTGACAGATCTTCGTGGGGTCCCGCGGAACGCGGGATGCCCGTCGTTGACCGCAGGCAGAGGCCTGCGCCACCGGAAAACCAACCGCCGTTTCGCCACAACGGTTATTCGGGCCTGCAATCGGGGGACACGAAACCGTGTTTTGCCCCTCGGATCTCAGGGCAAAAACGGTATCATGTCCCCCGATTGCCCGATCACTAACCGGTCCTTCACACGCCGCGGTCGTCCCCCGCCGGAGACTTCCGAGACTTCGGCCCGTCCATTTGAATTCCGATGACGGTTCCCAGCCAATGCATGGATTTCAGGTTTTGCGAGTTCCGAGGCTCGAGTAACGGTCCGCAGTCGAAGAAGCGTCGTCGCCCGGTGAAAACCTCTTGGGCGAACTCCATGCAGTTTCCGCATCTGCATTTGCCGCAATTGTCTCCAGGGAGTCTCCTGAAAATTTCAATGGCTCCGATTCCCAGACGTGGATCGCGCTCCGGTTCCAGTGCGTTCCGCTTGTTCCATGCGGCACGGATCAGGTCCACGCCGCAACGGAGCTGAATCCATGCATCCAGGAGATCATCCGCACGGGAGATCACGAAAGAATCCGGCGAAAACACAATGAGCCGATGTTCTTCTTCAAAGGCAAAGGTGCTTGTGTGCGGTCGGAACGATCCTCCGCGTATCAGGCGTGCCATAATGGGTATGAGATCGGCGAGGCTGTTGCCCGGGGCGGCCTCGATCCTCAGTCTCTGCGGGTCGGTGAAGCTCGGCCGCACCGTGCGGAAACTGATACCGCCCACAATCAGATTCCACTGGGGATCGGGCGGAGGCGCTTCAGGAATCTCTCTCCGGAAAGGCTTGTATGGGATGGCACCGGTCAGTTGGATGCCGCGTGACTCCAACTCATGGACGACCCGTTTAAGACCGGCCGTAGTCATCAGGCAGGGCGGGGCAATCCCGCGGCAAAAGGTCGGAATTTCCAGAGGGACCACATGGATTCCAACGGCTCCCGCCATTTCGACGGCACGTTGGAAAGAATCTCGGTCAGGAAAGATGATCACGCAGGCCATGGAAAGAGATAACCACACGAACGTCGTCGGAGTCAATCGGATTCGTAACTTCTCAAAAACCCCGGGCGAGATCGAAGATTTCCCCTCCCCGACCCTCCCCGCAAGCAGGGAGGGAGCGCTTCCCCCCGCTTGCGGGGGGATAAGAGGGGGGAAATGGCCCGAACTTATTGAGAAGTTACATCGGATTCATCGTAACTACCTGGAATACCGACTTGTGGATACATTCGAGCCGTTGAGTTGATCGAAAAAGCGACCCATTTCAGGCCAGTGGGGAATATTGATTTATCCACAGGTGTTTATATCTTCGGATGCTGTGGAAGCGGCATCCATGCGTTGGTGTCGAGATTTCGCATGGTTGGTAACTTGCTGATATTACACCAGAACCAGCGTTGCTCCAAAATGTGGCACTTTGCAGCCGCGCCTTGCCCGAAGCCAATCGTTCACAGTTGTCCACAGGGTTACGGGCATGTTATCCACAGGCCGTGTGGATATCTCGGATACGTCGGATTCCTCGATGGAGCCGTCTTCCAAGCGTCCGTTTTCATAGGTTGAGCCGCAATCTTTCCAGTTTCGGACGGAGATGATATCATGAGAAGTCGTGAACAACTCGGCCGCCGGTCTTCCGGAAACATCAGAGAGAGGGCGGAAGTGGTTTGCATAAGAGTCATGTTCGGTGGTAGTTTTCCAGGAGACCTCCTGCGGTCCGACCGCATGGTATAGGGGCGTGCATGCAGTTCCTCAAGGACCTTCTCGATTCAATCAGCCTGGCCAATTTTGTGGATATCGGGATAATTGCCTGCTTACTGTACTTCGTGCTGGCATGGATTCAGGCAACCCGGGCTTTTCAGATCCTCGCGAGCATGATCGCCATAGGCCTGTTCTACTTCGTTGCTTCCAAGCTCGGTCTGATCCTGACATCGTTACTTTTTCAGTACTTGTGGGCCGCGATCATCATTGTCCTGGTCATCGTGTTTCAGCCGGAGATACGCGACATTCTCGACCGGGCATCACCCATCCGCTATTTGAGCGGTCAACGGCCCAACGACCTGAATCCGGACTTGATCGAAGAGATGGTCAAGGCCGTGTCCGAACTGGCGAGACTGAGGATTGGGGCGCTGATCGTGTTTCGCAGGATGGACCGGCCGGATAGCCTGATTCTCAAGGGAAAGCTGCTCGACAGTCTATTGTCGGCCGAAGCTCTTGTCATGATCTTCCAGAAGCAATCACCTATCCATGACGGTGCCGTGCTGATCCATAACGAACGCATCAAGGCGGCCGGCTGCATTCTTCCTCTTTCTCGGGACGAGGCATTGAGCGTGCACTACGGAACTCGCCACAGGGCGGCACTCGGGCTGACTGAAAGGTCCGATGCGTTTTGCGTGGTGGTTTCTGAAGAACGGGGCGAGGTTTCCTTGGTTGAAGACAAGGTGATCCACACGTACAAGAAGAAGGGCGACTTTCGGGAGGCATTGGAAGCGGCTCTTGCCCGAGGCAAGACTATCCGGGAGGCAGGGGGCCCCAGTCTGCTGACATTTCTGAAATCCAATTGGCTTCTGAAGATCTTGGCAATGGCCACCGCGGTTCTGCTCTGGTTCGTGATCATTGGTCCTCAACGCTCGGAGGTGGGAATGTCGGTCCCCATACAGTATACCAGCCTGCCTGCCGGAATGGAGATCACCGGGACGTGGATGGATCGGATCGATGTGCGTGTGCGCGGTTCCGAATCGGGGCTGGCAAGTCTCAAGCCGGGCTCCATCAGGGCCGTAGTGGACCTGAGTAAGGTGGTGACGGGACTTAACTTTTTCCGGATAACGGAAAAGGACATCTCGGTCCCGCCCGGGACGGCAATCTCCCAGATCAGGCCTTCCGATCTACAACTCAAGATCGAGGCGGCCTCTGTCAAGAAGATCCCAGTCGTTCCGACACTGGAGGGGACGATTCCCGAGAATTCCAAGATCTCGGTGACTCCTTCGGAAGTGCGCATCAGGGCCTCTCAGGCGGAATTGAAGAAAGTCAAGTCCGTGACCACGGAACCCGTCAAGATTTCCGACCTCGCCTCGCGTCGTACGGTTACCGCACCCGTGCTGGTGAAACCCGACGGCCTGGATATAGACTCAATAGAGCCGCTTCAGGTCTCCGTCGGCTTGGAGACGAACTAGTGCTCCTTGGCGTAAATGCCGTCGCACAAGCTGAACCGTCTTCCCGGCGTAGGCCGGGAACCAGTCTCTTTTTCCTGGACCCCGGCCTGCGCCGGGGAGACGGCGGGCAGGGACGCCCGTCCTTGAAGATGACGGGGAGGGACGCCCGTCCTACCGTGTAGGGGCGCAACTGCGTGTGCGCCCAGGGCGGACACATAGGTCCGCCCCTACGAAGGCCGTAGCCCGGGCCTCCGTGCCCGGAAAAGTCTTTTTTCGGTTCTTCGACTAGCGAACGGGAGAAGAATACGCGACCGTATTTGAGCAAAGAAACACTAAGGTTGCCTGCAAAGCCCCAACCGACCGATCCCAGAGACGGCAGACCCTATGAGAGACATTTTGAGACGAATAGGGAGCAGTTTCCGTGTAGACCTGGCCATGGACCTCGGCACGGCCAATACGCTTGTGTATGCAAAGGGGAGGGGGATCGTGGTCAACGAACCCTCGGTGGTGGCCATCGACACCCGCACCGGTCGGACCATGGCACTTGGAAGGCAGGCAGACCGTCTTCTGGGGCGCTCCCCCAAGCATATAGAGGTTTCAAGGCCTCTTAAGGACGGGGTTATCGCCGACTTTGACGCGGCGAGAGCCATGATACGAGGCCTGCTCTCCAAGGCGTTCACACTTCATTTCTGGACGAATCCGCGAATCGTGATCGGCATTCCATCAGGCATTACTCCCGTGGAAAAGCGTGCCGTGACGGATGCCGCATATGAAGCGGGGGCCCGCCGGATCCATCTCATGGAAGAACCCATGGCGGCGGCCATCGGTGCGGGGCTGGACGTAGACATGCCCACAGGGAACATGGTCGTGGACGTTGGCGGCGGAACCACGGAAGTTGCAGTCATCAGCCTCTGTTCAACCGCCTATTCCGAATCCATCCGCACGGCGGGAGATGAGATGGACGAAGCCATTGTCCGATACCTCCAACGCACCATGCATCTGGAGATCAGCCCAAGGCTCGCGGCGGACATCAAGGTCCGCATAGGGTGTGCGGATATCCCCGACAAAGAGAAATCCATGCATATAACCGGAAAGGAATTGGGGCGCGGCGCGGTCAAGACTGTGGAACTGACCTCCTCCCAGATCAGCGAAGCGCTTGAAGAACCGGTGGACGAGATACTTGACACCATACGGCGGGCGATGGAGGACATTCCACCGAGCCTGTTGGCCGACGTCAGGGAGCGGGGATTAATCCTCACCGGTGGAGGCGCCCTCCTGTCCGGATTGGACCGGTTGGTTGCCAAGATGATCGGAATTGAAGCGAAAATGGCCGACGACCCGCTTGCTTCCGTGGTCAGAGGGTGTGGAACGGCAATCGAGGACATCGCCCGCTGGAAACGGGCATTCGTCACATGAGGAAGACCGGGCAGAGCCCCGAGGATAGGCATTCCCAGGCCGTAGGGGTCCCGCGCAGAACGCGGGATGGCCGCCCGGGAAGGCACGGGGAAACTGTCTCAAAACTCCGGCACGGAGACAAATCGTAGCACGATGCGGATTCATTTTCGTCACGCAATGCACGACGGGTTGCCTGCTCGTCGCGGACGTTTGCTGCAGACCTCTGTAGGGGCGGGTTTTAC
>JAZDHD010000077.1:0-7383 GCA_043806215.1 Pseudomonadota bacterium
GTGTGTCGCGCTTTTCGGTTCTCGGTAGGAAGAAAAGAGTGTTCTCCGGGACCGTTTTATGCTTAATGGGTTGAAGAGGAATTCATTGAGCAAGGAGGCCCCGGATGGAAGAGATGGTACTGGATGCGAAGGAAGAATTCAACCAGATTATTGACTTCGTTACGAGAGAGGCCCTCACGTGGGAGCTTCATAGCGTCGAAGGGGAACTCTTTCGGAGGTTGCTGAAAATGGGACTGGTTCTTCTGATGCTGTTTCTTCGCAGCGTCGGTACAGGACACGTTGGCCCGACCCTCACCACGGAGGATGGGTCGGTTCTTCGTTATCGGCGAACGTCTCCGAGGAAATATCTTTCGATTTTCGGTGAGGTCGAGATTCAGCGAGCGTATTATCTCAAAGACGGCGGTAGAGGCATCTTCCCCCTGGATGCTCAGCTTAATCTTCCCAAGCGGATGTATTCCTATCTTCTTCAGAAGTGGATGACTCTTTGGGGGGTGAAGACAACTTATGAGGGGGCTGTGGAGTTTGCGGAAGATTTCCTGGGATTGGATCTTGCTCATCGACCTATCCAGCGGGTGGCTCGCGACCTGACGCCTGTCGTAGAGGAGTTCATTGACTCGCTGGAAGAGCCCAAAGCCGAAGAAGAAGGTCCCATTCTCATCGAGACCCTTGACGGCAAAGGGATACCGATGTGCAAACCGGACCCTGATCAGGTCAAGACTCCTGACCATCCGGGGAAAAAGAAGATGGCACTGGTGACGGCCGCCATGAGCGCCGATCCCTATGAGCACCAGCCCGCTGAAGAGATCGCGGAGAGATTGGCCAACGAAGGGGGCAAAAACCGGCCCTCGAAAAAGAGCCGGCGTGCCAAGCCGTATCATAAGAGAATCATCGCCTCTCTTACCAAGAGAGGCGATGTAATGGACAAAGGGAAAGCGGCTGCTATGAAGAGGATTCACCCCCATACCGAACTCACGGCCGTGCTTGGCGACGGAGAGAAGGCGATCTGGAAGTTTGCCGATAATCTGTTTCCCGGCTGGGTGCAGGTCCTGGACATCATTCATGTACGGGACAAATTGCGGCTCGCAGCCCATCTTTACTACAAGCAGGAAAGCCCTTGCGCAAAAGAGTACGAAAAAGAAAGACTTGTCGCCCTGCTGACGGGAGAAGTCGACATGGTCATTGAAGATTTTCGTATTGCCATAGAAGATGGGCTTCTATCCCCCAAAAAAGCCGATACCCTCAGGCGCAAGGTTCTTGGATATTTTGTCAACAACCGGGAGCGCATGCGGTACGATAAGTTCATGGCGATGGGACTGCCCATAGGCAGCGGCGTCATCGAAGGCACCTGCAAGAATCTCATCAATGACCGGATGGAACGCTCGGGTATGCGGTGGTCTCCTGAAGGTGCGGAGGCAGTCCTCCAGCTTCGCTCGGTGCACTTATGCGACCTATGGCATGACTTCTGGACCTTCCGAACCGAACGGGAGAAGAAGGTCCTTTACACCGGACAAGACTTCATGAAAAAACAGCCGTTATATGAAGATGATATGCGTATGGTGGCGTAACACCAGTCGAATACCGATTCGCGCAGCACACCGGGCGGTGAAACATGCCGCCGGGCTCTATGCGCATTTCATAGTTGGGGTCACACTTTTTCGTCCCGCTGAACCCTAGGGGCAGGCCCCTGGAAACTGTCTCAGAACTGTCGGAGCGAAATGAATCCCGCAGTGAACGCGGGATGCCCGCCGTCTCCCGCCCTTGAAGATGACGGGCACGGAGGCCCGTCCCACGAAACAGGTCTAAGGCTTCATGACAGTCCTTCGTAGCCCGGGCCTCCGTGCCCGGATCTTGCTCTTGGCGGCACCCGAGCCGCCTGGGAGACGAAAATGTGCGACTGTACTTAGGAAACCGAGCACTTACGAAACACTACCAAGACGTTGCGGGGATTGCGCAACGATTTCTTCTCACTATGAAAAGAGATGCAACTTCAAGGGAAAAGGAGTCTCTCATGTCACGATTACAAACACTGATAACGGCCGCGGCGGCAACCATGCTCTTGGTGTTCGTCGCTGCTGCGTACGCACATAAGCCATTGCTTGCAGTGGAAGACAACATGGACGGAACCATCCACATAGAGGCCGCTTTTTCCGACGGTTCCTCCGCTGCGGGCCACAAGATTCTGATCAAGGATGCGGCGGGCGGGAAACTGCTGTCCGAGCACCGTGTCGGAGAAGACGGCACACTGGAACTCCGGAAGCCTTCTGTCAAGTACACCGTTACTCTGGATGCGGGCGAAGGGCATATTGTTTCCCAGGACGGGCCGCCACCCGGGGGAGGACCCACCGAGGCCGATGCTCCGAAGGATGAAAAGTCGGCAACGGCTCCTCCTCCGGCCACAAAGCAGACGGAATCTTCCGGCGCCGAACGGAAGCCCTCCCTCCCTCCGTCTGCTCCCGCTCCTGCGGCGAAGCCCCCGGAGGCGACGACCGGTGGTGCCCCGAGTGCCCCGGTCATGCAGGCGGCAATGAGCCCGGGAGTCGTCATGGCTTTCAAAATGATGATGGTCACGCAGGTTGTGACCGCCGTGGTATTGATCTTCCTCGTCGTTATAGCAGCTTATTACGTAGGCTACAGAATGGGGAGAAACTCGATTGCCGTAACAAGGAGAAAGGAGGTGTAAGCCGCAACGAGTACCATAACCTGTTCATTACAGGACAAACAGGCCGACGGCGGCGGCCCGCTGTTACGAGTCGTCCGCCTGAATGAGTTACTCCGGAGGGAGTCCATGTCGGCCTGCCCGGAACAAGAAACACCCGCTTCCCTTTCCACAAAAAGATGAGCGGATCGTTTCCCTCACTATTGATAGTCTAGCTCTTCTCTCCCGGCAGTTCAACCCTAGGCTGCCGGAGGTTAACAGAAAAAGGAGATTCTTATGCTTTCAACCGCGCTAACCCGCGTTGTAGTTTTCCTGGCTGTATTGACCCTATTTGCCGTGGTTCCGGCATTTGCACATTTCCAGATGGTGTATGCCCCGAAATCGGCCCTCACAGCGGAAGATCCGAGCAAGGTGGATGTGCTGCTGGTGTTCACGCATCCATTCGAAGCGGGCCACACCATGAGTATGGGGATGGACGCGGCGGGAAAGATTAACCCGCCGAAGATGTTCGGCGTGCTGGAGAAGGGGAACAAGACAGACCTTCTGGGCAAGCTGAAGCCCATTGAATTCACCAGTCTGACGAACAAGGGCCAAGGGTATCAACTCAAGGGCTTTCGGCTGAAGGGGATGGGCGATTTTGTATTCTACTTGGATCCCGGGCCTTACTTCGAGAAATCCGAAGACTCTTACATTCAGCAGTGCACCAAGATGATCGTAAACCGCGGCGGAGCACCCACGGATTGGGAAAAGCCTGCCGGCCTTCCGGTGGAGATCCTGCCGCTGGATAAGCCGTATGCCCTGTGGAAGGGCAATGTTTTCCGAGGCAAGGTCGTGCGCAAAGAGGGTGAAAAGTATGTCCCGGTTCCCAATGCCGAGATTGAAGTCGAGTATCTGAACCACGCGGTCAAGGGATATGCTTTTGAAAAGAAGGCTGCCGTGGAAGCTCCGCAGGATGCCTTTGTCACCCAGACCATTCTGGCAAACGAAAACGGCGAATTCGCCTATGGCATTCCCAAGGCCGGTTGGTGGGGCTTTTGTGCCCTCGGGGCCGGAGGAGACTTGAAGCACGAAGGAAAGAGCCTTTCCCTCGACGCAGTAATCTGGGTGCAGGCTAAGGACATGTAGCGCAACAATTGGCCGTGACGGATGCCGTCACTCGGGATAACGATGGGAACCAGTACCATGAAGCCCCGGGCCCAACATGACAGACCGCAGCGCGCCTTTGAGCGGATATTGAGAGGCCCGGCTGCCTGGGGCCGGAATCCACCCTGCCCCCCTTTACTGAATGAAGGGGGGGGGGGGACTATCCCTTAGTGCGCCGTTTCCTAAATACGGTCGCACATTTTCGTCTCGCAGCCGTCTCGGGTGCCGGCAAGAACAAGATCCGGGCACGGAGGCCCAGGCTACGAAGAACAGAGACCAAGCCGGTCGTACACCGTGGGACGGGCGTCCCTGCCCGTCATCTTCCGCGGCTCAGGTTGTGCGACCGTAATCAGGCCAAGGAGCACTAAGCGTCTGTCCCAAAACAACTGTTACAACCATGTCGGTCACCGAACGATCGTGAGACTACTCGCTTGGCTCTTGACCCGGCACTGAAGTACCGGGCTACTCTCAGTAGCCCCATGTCGGGGCAAGCGATCATGCACGTCCCGGAGGGACCGTATGAGAGTAGACCGGTCTTTCAAGGCGGACTACTAAGCCGGAACCGTTAAAGCATGGCTTATCCGGCTACTGGTCTCGCCGCATCGATGATGAACACCGTATCGTCTACAAGGTTGAATCCGATTCTCTGTTGATAGCCCAGCTCGGATACCACTATTGATAGGGGGTCGTCTTCTTCGGGGCCAACGTTATGGGGTCACCCATTAAGAAGCACTTCGACAATTGGAGGGACTCTCCAGACGCATACTCCGCGAGACAAAGTCGGGACGAAAGCCCCAGAAGAAGCCGTATCGTGGTGTCGCTCTTTGAATTACGCGGTAATTCTAATCCAGTTACTCAAGGATCCCTCCGGTCGTTGCCGTCATTGCAAGGAGCGGAGTCCCGCGCAAAACGCGGGAAAGCAATCTCAAGGCCTCGTGAAAGGCTGAGATTGCCACGCCCTCCCAAAGCCTCGGGCTCGCAATGACAAACGTGAAGGCGTCCGCAGTATTCAAGGAGCGAGACTATAGGTACGCGACAAAGCGTGGGTCCTTACCTCGGTCCTCATTTACCCGTGGCGTGCCAAATCCTACAAAGGCTCCACCCGGCAGGGCACGTATCGGTGATAGGGCGTTGCAGCCAATCGATCCCGGTGAGTGTTCTTGGTAAGGCGGTTCACGTTCGCGCCGTGCTTCCTTCCCTGGTAGACCAGGCCGAAGCCGTGCGCGATTACCACGTGTCCGGCGCGGGCATCATCGGTGATCTCAACGAGTATGACCTCCTCCCCGGCTTCGGTTATGACCTTTGCCATACCGCGGTCCGTTAGGCCGCATTGTTCCGCGTCGGCCGGATGGATCAGCAGCGTGCAGCCCTCTTTCCCGTCATTCCATTCAGGGTTCCGCATAATGGTATTGGCGTTGTAGTCAAAGTGTCGGCCCGCGGTGAGAATTAATGGATACTGCTTATTGGGAGCCAGGTCCTTTTCCTCACTCTCCGGGTCAATACTTTCGATCCAGTCGGCGAGCTCGGGTATGAGAAGGTTGATCCTCTTGTCTTCGGTCTTGATCTCGGCGAAGCCGTCTTCGGGATCGCATTGGCCTATCCACAGCCCTTCCGGCTTTTCCAGGACCGCCTGGAAGATCTGCTCTCCCATGCCCATACCCGGATCAAAGCCCGCACGGGCGGCCATTTTTCTGAAATCTCCGGGAGCGGTTTGCAGGAGTCCCCAGAAGGCGGCGAGGTTATGGGATCCCAGTACAGGCCCCAGCGTCTTGGCAAGAACAAAGGGCAGCACCTTCGGCGCCTTCGGCTCGGACCGGGCGTACTGCATGAGCGCCATGCCGTACTGCATGCGGTCGCCTCGAGCCGCTTCGTACAGGGATTCAGGGATCTGCGGCAACAGTCCGAGTCGATCCGCAAGCCCCGTCATGATCTCGCTTTCTTCACGGAGATCCTCTTCGGCTTCGACCACGGGACGGCGCATCTGGAAGTATACGCCGGGATATGTCCATGTGAAGAAGGTCCCGTCCCATTTCTCGTACGCCGATTTCGCAGGGAGCACGTAATGAGAGAGCGCCGCGGTCTCGCTCATTGCCGTGTCGATGGTGACCGAGAGGTCGAGCTTCCCGAATGCCTTCTCATACGCAGTGGTATCCGCGTACGATCTGAGGGGGTTGGCGCCGCTCACGAGGACCGCCCTGAGTCTGTCCGGTCCCTCGGCCATGATTTCTTCGGGCATCACATTGGGCGGGAAGGTGCCCATAATCGCCGGGAAATTCGTGACTACGGTGCGCCAGGTCCGTTCATCCCGTTCGTCGGAGTGGGATCCCAAGGGCATGAGATGCCCCGGAAATATGTTTCCCCCTCGACGGCCCAGCCGTCCGCATATTGCCATGAGAATGACTTCCAGGTATGAAGTCGCGGTACTGTGGCGATTCATGAGGATTCCGAGATCGGAATGCATCGACCACTTGCGGGTAGTCAGGATACGGCTGAAGTCCTTAACCCGGTCAAAGTCCAGCTCGCAGACTTGAATGGCTCTCTTTGCGTCAAAGCGCTCGAACCAAGGAAGCACCTCCTGAAACCCTCTCACGTGCTCCGAGATATAGCTCGTGTCCTGCCGACCTTCCTGAACGATCAATGCGATGATCGCCTTGAGCAGAAGCGAATCCGTCCCCGGCCGGATAGGCAGATGGATGTCGGCACGGCGGGCGGTCTCCGAGTTACGCGGGTCGATTACCACCAAGAGCTTGTCCGGGTCTTCGGAGATCCTCTTGAGGTGTCGCCGTGCCTGTGCCATTTGGTGGCTCATCCAGCCGTTCCACCCAAGCGCGACGAGGACGTCCGTTTCGTGTTCGTCCGGGAGACAGAGAACGTACTGCCTGCCGAAGGCCCGGCCGTGAACCCAGAACATCCCGGTGAGTTCCTGGGCAAGGGCGCTGTAATGGTAGCGTGACCCGAGCCCCCGAAGGAGACGCACTCCAAACGCGGGTTCAAAATGGCACCCCTGGCCGCCGCCGCCCATATACGCAAACGACCGTGGCCCGTGCTCATCCACGAGCCTTCGAAGCGTATCCCCAATCTCATCGAGTGCCTGATCCCAGGATATACCCCGGAAACCGTTTCCATCACGTTTGAGCGGCCGTTTGAGCCTGTCCGCATGGTGCTGATAGTGGGCTATCTTGAGTCCCTTGCGGCAAACGTAGCCCTCGCTTTTCGGGTTGTCCTTATCGGGCCTCACCTTGACGATTCGGTTGTTTTCAACCTCCACCTCAAGGCCGCAGTTCTGAGCGCAACAAATGCAACCGGTCTTGTGTCGTGTTCCCATGTCGGCCTCCTGAAAAAATTTCTCTCACCACGTCGATGTGGTGTTCCTTCTCGTTCCCAAGCTCCTGCCGAGCATCACCCATATCCTATGTCGCCGGACACCGGAGGGTCATCAGGAGGTTGGACAATGAAGCGTACCATGAACTTGTACCTGGATGCTATAGTGTCGCTCCTTGAATACTTCGGACGCCTTCACGTTTGTCATTGCGAGGAGCGCAGCGACGAAGCAATCTCAGCGCGAAAAATCCGTGACCGTATTT
>JAZDHD010000078.1:0-12946 GCA_043806215.1 Pseudomonadota bacterium
ATAGACAAGTACCCTCGATGATGAGATGCCTTCCTTGAAATACGGATTCTTGATCGCTCTCGTCATGACCAAGTCAATTGGACGTTGAAAAAGGTTTTCGAGATCCTCCAAGAGACCAAAGTAGGCATCTGCGTGCTCACCTCTCGACAATTCGCCGAACTCCACGAGGAAATCCAGATCGCTGCTCTGAGGCTTGAAGCCGCCGCCGGAAGCTGCGGAGCCGAAGAGTTCAAGCCTCCGGACTTTGTGCCGCATGCATACCGAGGCGAGATCGTGCAACTTCTCCTCCACGAGACGATTCATGGTCGATTCTCCTCCAGCGGCAGGGTCACTTCTGCGGCCATAGTCCGCTTTCGGTCTTGCCTTGCATGTCGCACCACATCCCACACAGCCTCGGGATGCGCGGCCGCGACCTCCAGCAGTACACGGGCCGGCCCTTTCGGTATCCGGCGCTTTTGCTCCCAGTTCTCGAGGGTTCTTACGCTGATGCCAAGCAGGGAAGCAAACTCGTCTTGAGAAACTCCAAGCTTGGCTCTTATGGCCTTGACATCCGGCGCTTCGAAAACAAAAACCCTGGAAGGTTCCATTTCGCCTCTCATGATGGCTCCGGCTTGCCGGACGCTTTCGAGGAGATCATTGAACATTTCTTCCTTCATGACAATTCCTCTTCTACGGCCCTCTTGAGTACCTTGAGTTGTTCGGGAGAGAGGTCGGCCTGTTTGCTCTTCGGGTATATATAGAGCATGAAAATTTGATCCCGGGCGGTTATCCGGTAATAGATTACCCTGACTCCGCCACTCCTCCCCTGTCCTTTTATGGCCCAGCGCAGTTTCCGAAGACCTCCCGACCCTCTGATCTTTGACCCGGCATCCGGACGTTTTCTCAGTTCATCTTGCAGATCCCGATAGTGGTCGTCCGGCAGGAGATCCTGGACGTGCCGGGTGAAAATGGGTGTTTCGACAAAGACCATCACCTTTCCGTAAGAGAATAGTACGCCATTGGCGGGGTATTGTCAAGAGAGTATGCTCAGCCGAAGTCCGCGAATTCGGGGGACACCACACGTATTTTGGTTGGAGTGTTCGATGAGCCTTTTGGGCCGGGTTTTTTGGCGCGGTATCGACCCGCCCGGGGCAGACTCCGACGTCGCGATGAAGTCATCATCTCCCAACGGTCTGCCGGCGCCCTCGTGCCGTGGAAGCGCTTCGGTCTCTGTGTCTGTATAGTCGATCGAACGAGAGGTGCGCTGACGACGATTTCCTCGTTGCGTTACATGGTGTGGTGCTCCCGGAGCTACTACGCATGCCAACCTGGCCATCATCCGAGAATACCGGAGGTCCTCGTCATAATCCCAAATTATGTATGGTGTCCCTGGAATGACGGACTGGTCCTACCAAATCACGTTGACCGGGTAATTCGCCATGATAGGATCGCTGGTAACGAGATTCGCGCCCTCTACTCTTGCCTGAGCAACCAGCAATCGATCAAAGGGGTCTTTGTGGAGGGAAGGCATCTGATCCAATGCCAGAACGTGTTCAAGTCCAATACGCAATATCCCAAGACTGTTGACCCTCTGCTGGTTCTCGATCAACTCTGCCAACGGCAGTCCGAGTTTCAATTTGCCGAGTTGAATCTTGATCTGCATTTCCCAAGTACTAGCCACACTGAGCAACAAGGTGTTTTCGGAATCCCGGCACAGGGCCAAGGCAAGTGGGGAGAGTCTGGCCGGTTCGCTGTCCCACCAAATGAAAGCATGTGTATCCAGAAGCAGCTTCATTGGTTTCCCATCCAGAACTCCTCCGGAAGTGGCTCACCGAAATCCTCACTCGTCCAAATAGCTCCCGCATGCAGTCCGGCAACTCTCTTCCCAATGGGGATCAGCCGCGCTACGGGGGTATTTCCGTCAGTAAGAAGGACTTCGGTTCCCTCGGCAACGAGTGCCAACAAATTGTCCAAATCCGTTCGTTCGTTGCGGATATCAATCGTCCTTGCCAACATTGCACGGTCCTCCTACTGATCGACCCGGACTCCAAACGTGCGATTCTCCATCCGGGACCGCGTCACTCTCGCAACCCCATGAGGTGCCGTAGTCTCTTTACCCCTCGCATTGCAAAATTCGGCCCGAACCGCCGGCATCCGTTCACTCCTCACCTAGTTTATCAGTGATTTTGAGGGAAAGGTCAAGGGTCGGCGTCACGCAGTTGCCAACAGGGGCGCAGACCAAACTCGAAGATGCGGCCCAATGAGGTATTGAGAAAGGTTTACCCGGAATTGCCGTGCCGAATTCCCAAAGAACGTGACCGAACGTATGAAACGCCGCACTCGGCAATTCATTCCGTTTTGCTGCCCTGCTCCTCAGAGACCCACGACTTTCACCGAGTATTCCTCCGGTTTCATCCGAGCGGCGGGGAGGACGACATCCCTGAACCAGTTGTGGAACCCCGTGTTGATCTTATCTATGGCTTCCCCCCAGTCGCCGTCATAATCGGTCTCTTCCAAATCCTCGATGACCTCGGCGCTCAGTCCTGAGAATTCAGCCAGTTGTTCCCGGCTCATGTTGAGTTTTTCACGGATATCGTAAATCTGTTGGGAGATTTCGGCTTGGATCCCAAGTTCCTCGAAGTACCTCTCCATCTCCGGGTCACCCTTGACGTAATGGTTGTACGCCCATTCCACCGCATCGTAACTGCGCTTCTTCTCACTCATTGTCCGGCTCCCAATAATACGTGTGCGATTCCGGGTCCTCTTCATACATTCTTTTCAGGATCAAAGCCTTCTCGATCTCTTCCGGGGGTACCTTACCGGAATGCTTGGTAATCCCATGAGTGATTACCACGCTGTCTCCTGCATGGAAGAAGTACAGCATCCGGTAGTTCTCGAAGCTAAACCTCACCCGGATTTCGTAGATGCCGTCTCTGAGGTAATCTGCTTTCGGTCTTCGCAGCTCGTGTCCTTGATCTCCGAGTAACTTTAGCCACTTGATACACTTGATCCGGTGCTTCTTCTGAAGTGCGTCGAGGAACTTCTTCATCGGTGCCGTCTCTTCATCCCTCTCCTTGTAAAATAACGACTCGTACCTCCGGCATCCGTTCACTCCTCACCTGCTTTATCAGTGATTTTGAGGGAAAGGTCAAGGGTGAGAAGTGAGGGCCGCCTTATCCATGATCAACTCGCTCGGGAATTGTTGGAAAGAATCGAACGGGAATCCCGACGGCCCCCTCCAAAGAATCGATCGTGGAGACATTGCCATTATCCCCAAAAATGTTGACACATAAGAAGACACGACCTATCCTGCGGGCAACTGTGGGAAGTGGGAAACAACAGAGGACGAGAACGTCTCGGGCCTTAATGAAATCTCGATTCAGGTTGGCCGACGGGAAATGCGTTATGAACGGGAAGAAGAAAAAGCTAGGGCAGAAGAAGAGGTCTGGGCACGGACAATTAAGGGCTATGGATTTCAAGTCCACCCAGTCTGATGTCATAAGGGAGATCCGAGAGCAGGCAAAGAAGATATCTGCCGCCATGGGGTTAACGGGTAATATTGACCGGATCCTGGAGCAGGCCAAGAAGATAGCCTTGGAAGCCAAGGAAACGGATTCCAATATTAGCAAGATATATTGGTTTCCTCACGAAGAGGAAGTGCGTCTCATCGAAATTGATGAGAACACAGTGGAATCCCTATGCGGTTGTGTTGAACCTTTCTACTTTGATTCGACCGCTGAAGTACCGGTACCGTCCGGGATTGCCATTATTCGGGCAGATGAGTTCGGCAAATTGGAGATGCCCAATGGATGGGGGGATTGGAAGGATGGGCAAGAGTTAGTGGTTGGAGAATAGGCGATGAATTGGCAGGATGCCTTTCTTGTCCAGGCCTGGAGTGACTATCAGATATTTCAAGCAATGAACGAAAGTCGGTATCCTGTTTGTCATAAGCTGCATTACCTTCAGATGGCGACCGAAAAATTGGCCAAAGGCTGTCTGTGTGAGATTACGGGCAATTCACCTCCGCAAAAGACACATTTCGCTTTTGTGAGGTTCCTCCGGTATACAAAATCTCACCCTCTGGGGAAAAAGAGGCTCGGTTTCGCACAAAAGAAACAGGCCTATTCAGCATATGTTGATAGTCTAATCCCAACCGCTTACAAGATTGAGAGACTTGCTCCAGCCGGCGGAGGCTTTTCCGACGTGAATCCTGAGTATCCATGGAGCCGCCATGATGGAAACATAAGTTGTCCGGTGGAGTACGATTTTCCCGAGTTCAAGAGGCACGAGCTTGGGAGGATCAAGAAGTTGCTGACAGATCTTTTCTGGATAATCGGGTTTAAGTAAAGGATATAGGCATCCGACATGACACCGAGTTCCTGCTTCCATGTTTGATCTCAGCTCATCTGTGCAATCTGAGGACAGATTTCTTGAGAATCTTGGCGGTTGCACACGAGATTGAAGGACAGTTGTCAAGTGCGCGTGGCCAATCAACGATCAACTCCGCCAGCGACAGCCCCGGTGGTCACTGGAATTCCGGGGACACCATACGTATTTTGGTGGAACGCGCGATGAGCCTTTTGGGCCACGTTTTTGGCGCCGCATCGACCTGCCCGGGGCAGACTCCAACCTCGCGATGAAGTCATCATCGCCCAACGGTATGCCGGTGCGCTCGTGCCGTCGAAACGCTTCGGACTGGGTGTCTGCATAGTCGATCGAACGAGAAGCCCGCTGACGACGATTTCCTCGTTGTGTTACCTGGTGCGGTGCTCCCGGAGATCCTACGCGTGCCAACCGAGCCATGATCCGACAATATCAGGGGTTCTCGTCGAAATCACGAATTATGTATGGTTGTGCCCGGAAGTCCCCGGGAGGTCCCGAGAGCGCTCGGAAAGGTTGGAGCGACAACTGAAAAAGACTCAACACCAGACTTGACCCCTCCTCTCCCGGAGTGCGCTAAGAAGTCTACCATTTTCTCTCCACTTCCTTGTACTTGAAAAGCCGGTAGATAGTAATCAGTACACCCCAGACCACTATAGTCCCAAATGTGCCGGAGACACCTTGAAGTACCAATGAGAGAAAGCCCACTGCAGCCCCATAACTGATTCCCAGATTGATCAAGATCTTGAACTGATCTTCCATGACGCCTAGTATTGATTCCTGCATCTGTTCATTGGTCATGGCACTCCACAGATCTTGGAGCCGTTCCCGAATAGGAAATCTCTCTACTAGACGCGGCCCATATTCGCGAAGTCTTTCAATGACGATATCCCCGGCTGCTCCTGCGAGACTCTCAACACCCTGTGACTTCACAAAGGGCAAATCAATTATTTTGGGAAGCGGAGCGTCCAAGAAGCTCACGACCCACCTTCGCATTAAGATCCGACTTTGAGGGTAAATTCGGCTTCTGGTCACAGGGTCAGCCAGAATCTGAGCGATTCTGGCCGATACGAACTTTAGGGCTCTGTCTCTCATTTCTCCAGAACGAAACAGTGCCGGGGCGAGAGTGTTCAACTCCCGTCCCTCAAATCTCGATAGGAACTGGGCTAATTCCATTGAAAGCTCTTTTCTCACGGGTTCAGATTGAAGAAGCCTCGTGGCAGAATTCACGAGATACCGTACAAAGTCAGGCGGGATTAGGGCATGCAGATCTCTCAAACGCAAGCCCCAAATCCCGGCAATGAGTCTCTCAATTGCGTAGCCGAGATATTCTTTGAACTCCTGGCGTCCAACAAACTCCGGTATTTTAGTAAGAGCACGATCAAGGTCACTCGGAAGCGTTGCCAGAAATTCGTTCACGGTCCTCTTTCCAAAGGCTTGCAATAGCCATCCCTTAAGACCGTCAATCCCAGCAATTCTTGACCGGAGTAACTCCTCCACCTCTTTTTGGATCACAGGTACAATCTTCGCCCGAAAAGTCTCATCCGAAAGGGCTGAACTAATCTCTCTCAAGATGACGGTCACAGCATAGGTTCGAGCGATGTCCTCTATTTGTGCTTGGAGGTAACCAGGAACCCATTCCCCAAGCGAATTACCGGAATTCAGTAGGTCTGATAGTCTCTTAGTGGCCCATTCCTCAAAAGAACGGGCCTCTTGTTCGGTCAAACACCCGGCCAATGTTTGCTCGATAAGGGTGGCAATTCTCTCGCGATCAGCAAACCACGTTATCTTGGTATCACCGATATTGTCCAAACCAACCCGAAGCAAACTGAAGATTCTCTCTTCGGAGCTGTTGTCAAACACGACTTGGGCCGCATGGTTTCCAAGAGCCGCTGCAATTCGGTCAAAGAGGTCCTCCCTATGCTCCCGCTCAGGGAGAACACTGGACAAGAAACTCCTGGGGGTGCCCAGCTCTCGTGAAGTCAGATCGATGATTGCACTGCGAACACTCGAATGCAACGCATCTTCTACTGCCGGGTCCTGAATGAGCTTGGTGAACAATTCGGGGTTGAGGAACTTTTCACACGAGCGGTCAATGAGGGTGTTTCCGAACACGTCACGGCGTTTGAAGAAGACCCCCTGCAGCATGCCACCCAGTTTCGGCTCAGTCGGCCAGAGTAGAATCGTGATCGCCATGTCGCTTGTCAGGTAACCGGCCAAGGCTCCCGTTGCCACCATGAGTGACGCCTCGAACCAATCCGTTCCGAGCCGGTTTGCAAGAACAGCGGCAAGGCCGGCAAGTGCCAGCGCAACAAGCCAATGGAGAGACTCACGTGCAAGAAGAGGCCTATGGTTGTTCACGGCTCGTTGCTGTGTCATAGTCCCTCCTGATAGTTGTTACAGCTTCCATTGGCAGCATTTGTCGGTCTAGCCTTCTCGATCTCCATCTCAAGCTCTTTGAGCGATTCTCCAACCTCCTCACATTTAGTGATGAAAGATCTCAACTTCTCGTCAGCGGCCTCTCGTTGCGGCTCCGTATCTCGGATCCGTGACATGGAAGCATTGATTCTATCCTCTACCTGTCGCATCAGGTCATCAAATTTATTCAGAACCTGTTCCCTGAAGTAATTTTGATCGCTACTTACCCACCGTGTGATATCTTTGGCAAAATTATCGGCAAACTCCTTCCTGTAATTTGCTTTGAGATATTCAAGAACTTTTCGCCTGTGAATCGTTTTCGCAAGACCCACGAATGAGACTACGTTTGTGACTACTTTTTGCCACACCCTCAGCTTGATCCCATAAAGGCCTTGGATAGTGTTTTTGATTTCATCAAAAAAATCCTTTTGATTAAGAGTCCAGTCGATATCTTGACCATAACCGCCTACTATATAGGGAATTCCTTTCTCCACTGCATCCTGTCTTATCTTATTGTACCTTCTTTCGTATTCATTTCTGACATCTGCAATGAGCTTCACTATGTCGCGATCACTCTGGTCAATCACCCAACGCCAATATGTTTCATGCTCCTTGGTGAACTTTTTTCGGTAATGGTTGGCATAGGTTTCGACAAGAACTTGGAGAGCTTGGTCCACGGCCGAGTCCACCTCACCTGACAAGTCCAGATACTGTGCTTCGACCTTGTGCGGCATGGTATGATGCAAGTATTCGCTAAGCGATTCTTTGACCTCATCGCTATGGCTCCTGTGCTCAGCCAATTTATCCTGCAAATCCTCCAGAGTCCGAGTAAGGTCAGAAAGGGCTAGGCTACATTCTTTCTCGTAAGATCCATTAGCGGTCTTGAGTCGATCCAGTCTGTTGGCCAAGAAACTGTAATAGCGTAGCGATGTGAGGTGCTTTACGAGGCCCTCTTCGAAATCCGTGAGCCCGGATGCTCTTAAATTGGCTTGAGGATCGTCTTTGCAATGAACAAACGCGTAGTGTCTGAAGTTATATTCTGTTGCGTCGTCCGTTGGGTCATCCAGATGACGCCGAGACCACCGGCCGGCAGCAGCGTCTACAGGATATATGGTCGCGTCATCAATACCGACCTCGGCAAGGCGCTCACGGAGTCTTTCCACTTCTTCAGCAACACAAGCCTCGAACTGGTCTGGAGGCCTCGGCGGATTCGATTGGAGTGGGTTGATTCTACTGATCTGATTCAACGCGAACACAAGGTTATGCCTATCTTGCATCCTCTGAAAGTCTAAAGCATCACGAACGAACCGGCGGTCAGGTGGCATAAATTTATAATCCACCTTGGTCACGAGAACAGCAGCGTCTACTCTACGAGCAAGATTAAGGGCTTCCTGCGTATGTCGGGCGTATGATGACCCAATTCCTGGCGCGTCAAAGAAAGTGAAACCGTCCCGAGTGATCTCGTTATCATGATAGACAATGCGCTCACTTATGTATGTTGCCACGTCTTCCTGGCCATGGACCAGCTCATCACTCTCCTCCATGGAGAGGGTCAATTCTGAGCCGAGGTGTGTTTCGGATTTATCCCAACCATCGAGAAGGTGCCGAATATATCGGCACGTAATATCGATTTCCGAGTCACAGTCCCTGTTATTCCTCAGAATCGCTCGCAGATCTGCTCGGAACTCAGGGTCACTCAGGTTGATACTCAAACCTTCCTTGAAACCGAATCCGGATACTCTCAGGTGCTCATCGAGTTCCCGATGTATGGTGTGGAGGTCTTTGTATCGAATAAGGACAGTACCATGAGGATGGTTTTCATCTGATGCACAGATCCGGGTCAAGGTTCGCGTGGTTTCACCCATACCCTCGCGTAGGACTGAATCCCTTAGAAGGGCGTTTGTAAGAGTGGACTTGCCGGCGGCAGTAACACCGAACAGGCCTATCTTGAACGTGTTGTCCTCCAGGTCTTGAATGACCCCGCCTAAGTCCGACAGAAGAACATGGTTTTCATTGCCTTCCCAAACAAACTGGTAGATTTCTCGTGCTTGATGCTGGAGGGCTTTCCGCAATCGGTGATACCGCTCGATGGGTGTTTCTTCAGGATCGTCTTGATTCCGACAATTTGATGACTCCTGATTCATGTTCACCTCCCAGATACAGAGAATCTTCGAAAGACTGCATAGCGTAACGGATTTGACGGCACCACGACCGAACCATTTGGTAGGCCTGGCTACCGCTTTTCAGACGTCATCCTGTTGGTATTTGGCTCCACTCTCGCATGTACGCCAACAATTCCCATAACCTGCAAGCTGTTCCTCGTGTGCGGCCGTCAGAATGGCTTCCAGACCGAAGTAGCGTTCTCCATTAGGAAGCATGACCGATCCCCCGTCACTGTGTTGGCCATCCCACACGACCATCAGAATCTCCCGGTCCAAGTCTTTAGTGCTGTGATCCCAGACTTTCGTTAGAAACGTTCGATCGACATGGTCATCCACCGTCCCCTTCAACTTTGACTGAAGGCGGCTTTTGAGAAGGATCTTTGATAATGGTAGCAGGGCGACAACTGCACCTATCACGACCCCACCGGCTAGAATTGCCAGTAAGGAACCACCGACAGCCACAGAGAAGTTACTCAACGTATCTGCCAACCCCCTTGCTAGTGCCCGACGATCTGGTTCCAGCCGTTGCTTCTTGAGTTCAGAGAAGAGCTCTTCGAGCGACTCTTCCAATTCTTTTCCTACGAGTTCAAGGCAATACTTCAGACTCTCCTTAAACATACTCTCAAGGGTTGCGAGCATCCGCTCTTCAGTTGCTCTTAGAAATCTTTGCGCCAACTTCTCTCTATTTAGGAGTTCGCGCAGGTTGAAATCCACCGCATCGATCGCTTCGTGACCGGCCATCCTCAACCGTACGACGTGAGAGACACCAGCGAACTTCTTCCCAGCTTCGGAAACGCAGTGCGCAAAGGCTTTTTCTAAGTCCTGTTTCACCTGATTCACATGTTTTCTGAAGCGGTCTGTCGCTAACTCTGATCGTTGCCGCTTGCGCTTAGCGCATTTGGCACGGGCTAGGTGTACATCATGTTGAAATTCAGAGAAAAAGAGATCCATTTGCGACAGAAGGCTCTTCTCCATCCATTGAGGTTTGATCGAGGAATAGCGCAGTCGCCCTGCTCCGAAGAACACCGACATGGTCTCAGCGCCACTGATACCTTCCTCTGACATGCGTGTTCGGATGTGCTCCTCGAATTTCGTCCACGCGTCTGAACCGTTGGAACCATGTCCGGGGACTTGAGACGGATGAAAGGTGTCCATCTGGGCAACGAACAAGCTATCTAGAAAGCCACGCATTCTTCGCCAACGTACGAATTCCAGCACTCCCCCGAGGAAGATCTTCGTTTTCTCCATAACATGAACAGCACAGTCAGCGTTTTCCATCCAGGACATCACAAGGTTGTGCAGATAGGGACTGTCTTCTGGAAACCACCCCTCGTATCCGGGTACGTCGACCAATCGGACGCATTCAGGCAACCATGTAACTGGAAGCGTCGCCTCGATGCAGGCACATTCGCCGGCCTTGGCAGCTTCGAAAACCGGTTCCCAGAAATAGCTCCAGCGTTCCCTGATTGTCTCGAAATCGTCTTGCCGATAGAGTCGTTTCAACATGGACATCTCGTCAGAACGTAGAGCGTTTTCAAGAAGACTCTCATCAAGGCTCAGTTGGGGAAGGTGTGGAACAACTTCACCCCCTCTCCCCAACGGCTTCAGCCGAAACTCATTACCGTGCCGGATCAGTGTGGGTACAGGAGTAGTATGGTCGGTCCCTTCGGGAAATAGAGAGAAACCGATCATGGCATTGAGTAGCGCGGTCTTTCCGCTACCCGTAGGTCCAACCATCAATATTGTGGGGGCCTCTCCGAAGGTTTGGGATACGTCGATCAGATCTGTTGAGTCCGCTTTCTCGAGGTCTGCGAGAAAACGATTTACTACGTTAGCCCACTTGCTGACATCGATCTCCGGCCTACTCTGAGATCTCCGTGCTTCCATTGCGATCCTTCCCTGTGGCGGCCCGTCTCTCACTATTCCACTATGATTTGGCGGCAGTTCCCAAGATCGCTCTTCTCGCTATCGGAAACCCTGAAAGCGGGTCTTACTTCGTCTTCAGGACTCCAACTGGCAAGATGTAAATGACCTTCGAGTCCGGAAACGCCTTTCTCCGAGATCTCATGGTCACTGTGTTGGACCAGTGGCTTCCCGGGCGTAAACGAAAGGCCCTCTACCTATCGGGTAGGTATCAGCGGGCCCTCTTTCACAAAGCCGTAACGACGGCTGTTTTCTCGCCCCTGTTGCCCCGATGCGCCGTAAGTCCCACTCACGGGGCTTCAATTGGTCCTAATCGAAAGGAGACCGCTATTAGACTGGCTCCTCATAACCGCTTGGGTAGTCCTGACTATCTTCCTCTTCTAAGTCGATCCCGTTCGCACTCTTCAAGCTTTTCGTGATAAGGTTCCACCAATGCGGCTGTCGCAGCGTAGGACTCAAGGATCTGCGTGATGGTTGTCAGCATTAACTTGTGGTCAACGCCGTCTCTGTCGGTCCGTCTGGGCCCTCGGGACATGGCTAATCCCCTTTGACTGTATTTCTCCGGATCGGATCTTTCTCTAGCCTTGATAGTCGTCGACTCGGTCCAGTGACATATCCTCTCAAGAAAGCGTTCACCTCAAGCACACTCCCTTCAAAATCAACCCCGGCTCCAACTGCATCATCGGCCTCCAGCCAAACATCCTCACCTCTGCCCACTGACTTCCTGAGCTGAATGACGGCGGTGCGTGGCGTTCCCAACGTCTCCGTAGCCGTGCTCCTGGATCGTCCTCTCATGATTGCCTCTCCAAACGATGCAATCTCTGGAGCATCCATGACAGACTCCTTTCCGGGCAGTGCCCCCAGTATACTCAACCCCTCTGTCATCCCAGGACAAACCTCCCCGACTTTTTCATCGCTCATGCCCTTTTCTCGGACCGATCCTCGGTCCCGTACCGCGCCCGCGCCGCATCAAGCTCTTTGGCAATCCGCTGCTTCAACGACTCGGGGCTCAAGACCTCCGCGGCCGACCCGAAGCCCAGGATCCAGGAAACGATCTCGTAATTGATGGTGACCTCCAGTGTGACCACCAGGCTGCCGTCTTCCTGTACCCGTATCTCCTGCGTCGGGTGCCGGATGCGTTCCTTCACCACCTGTGCCGCGCTCCGCCTGAACCACACGCGCACCGTTTCAGGCTCTCCCGTCATGACCCGGAACGCGCTCTTGAGGTATTCGTCCGGGGAGAAGTCCTGGGGCATGGCGAAACTCTCGTCGAGAACTACGAGCTTGGTGATGCGGTCCATGGCGAAGGTTCGAATCTCGTCTCGAAGGTGACACAGGCCGATCAGGTAGAACGCTCCGTTCATGGGCCACACCTCGTCATGAACGGTTACCGGCGAATGAGTGCTATACTGCAATACCGGTAGATTCCGGGACTTCCACAGGCACGAGACGAACCTCCACCCTTCGATGCAGAGCATTGGCTATTCTTGAAGCCATCGCGAGGAAATCCCCTTCGTAATCCGATTCCTCCATGTCATCTATGACCGATGGATCCATTCCCACAAGGTCGGCTAGTTGCTCCTGAGTCAGACCTGCCTGTTCCCGGAGATCGTAAACCTGTCGGGCGATTTCGGCCTTGATCAGCTCTTGGCGGTAGGAGGCTATTCGCTCAGGGTCATTTCCGATGAATTCGTCGTACATCCATTTCAGTGCGTCTGTACTGTATTTCTTCTCTTCCATCAGGTTCTCTCCCAAACAGAGATATGCGGTTCCGGATTATTCTCAAGTTTTCTCTTTCTTTCAACGGCCTTGTCTATTTCAACTGCCGGGACCCTATCTTCCTTGGCGAATCCGTGGGAAATCACTACGGCTATGCCGCTCTCGTCTCAACAGTCCGGCTACACTGCGGAAGAGTATCTCGCTCTGGAGCGAAAAGCAGAGTACAAGAGCGAGTACGTGAACGGCACGATCGTCGCCTTGGCAGGGGTAACCCGATCCCATAGCTTGATCGTGTTTAACCTTGCCCGCGTATTGGGCCCGCAGCTCGTCGGGCGAACATGCTAAGCCCACGTCGGCGATATGCG
>JAZDHD010000079.1:0-4378 GCA_043806215.1 Pseudomonadota bacterium
GAGGAAGGAAGTTCATGACGAAGTTTTCCGCCACTTCGGGCCGGGAGAATACCTCTTTGAAGAATAGATCGTGGTGTCTTGTGATTTCCGTCATGGCGACCCTCGGATCCGGCACTTCTCACGGATCGAGTATACCATCGCTCGATGACGCCGGGAAGCAGGATCGCCGCTGAGCGGAATTCCTCAATTCTTGAGCGCACATTCCTGCCGGCCTTGAGCCTCGGGGTTTACCTCCCGGCCGAGCTGTTCTTCCAGGTCACAGATCCTGGAAACAAGCTCGAACATGTGGGCCAACTCGCCGGCTCCGCACGCCTGCATCTCTTTTCTTCTCTTTTCCGCCCAGGCTTTCATGATGCCGGCTCCCTTCGTTGTATTCGGATCTTGCTTGTACAGTTCGATGAGTGCGGAGGGAGATGACACGGGAATTCGAACGCCTGCAACGAAGTGTACTGCCCCCGGCTTTACCGGCTTGACTGGACGCAGCGCATTGACTATTCTCTTTCCGTCGGTCACAGAGAAGATTATTCGCGGAGATGTCTATGTCGGAGAACAAGAAGACCAGCCGGAAGGGTATAGCAGCAGTTTCGCAGATGAAGACGCTCATGTCGGAACACTTCATGTCTCTCGACCGGGCGAAAAAGGAAGGAAGCCCCAAGGTGGCCTGGTGCACCTCGGTGGGGCCTGCAGAACTGCTTCATGCCATGGGATTCCTCGTCTACTATCCCGAGAACCATGGAGCCCTCTTGGGCGCCACCCGAATGGCCTCGGATTTGATCCCCTTCGCCAATTCAGTCGGCTATTCACCGGATATCTGTTCGTACTTGACTTCGGACGTGGGGTCGTACCTCAAGGGAGTGACGCCGCTGACCAAGGGATACGGACTTGAATCCGTGCCCAAGGCCGATATTCTCGTGTACAATACGAACCAATGCCGGGATGTCCAGGATTGGTTCGCCTTTTACGCACGCGAGTGGGACGTGCCGTTGGCGGGCATCCACACCCACAGAACAATTCAAGCCGTCGAAGATTACCATGTCACTGACATCGTGGCGCAGATAAAGGACATGATCCCCGTGCTGGAGAAAGTATCCGGCAATCGTTTCGATATGGATAGACTTCGCGAGACCGTCCGTCTGTCAAAGGAATGCACCGTGCTCTGGAAGAAGGTTTTGGCATGCGGAGCAGCAATCCCCGCGCCGTTGACCTTTTTCGACGCGACGATACACATGGCGCCGGCCGTGGTGCTTCGAGGCCTTCCCGAAGCAGTGCAGTATTACGAACTCCTGCTCGAAGAACTCCATGACCGCATCGCGCACAAGGTGGCCGCGGTGGAAAACGAGCGTCACCGCATCTACTGGGACGGCATGCCCATCTGGGGAAAGCTGCGGGATCTGAGCCAACAATTCATGTCGTTGAACACCAACATTGTCGCGTCAACGTACTGTAATAGTTGGATCTTTGATGCTTTCGATCATGAGGAACCGTTCGAGTCCATGGCACGGGCGTACACGGAACTCTTCATTGTGCGGGATGAGTCGTACAAAGAGGCATATATGGATGCCTGGATCAAGGAGTTCTCGGTGGACGGCGTGATCTTCCACGATGCCAAGACATGTCCCAATAATTCCAACAGCCGTTACGGCATGCCCCAAAGGATGGCCAAACGGCTCAACGTGCCCACGCTGGTGATTAACGGCGACCTCAACGACCTTCGCTGCTATTCGGAAGAACAGACCAAGACCAACATCGAGGCGTTCATCGAGCAACTCGAAGAGAAGGCTTAGGGCTTCGTTGTACAAGTACGGTCGCACATTTTCCTATCGCCGGCATCTCGGGTGCAGGCAAGGACAAGATCCGGGCATCCCGCGCGGAACGCGGGACCGGGCTACGAAGGACTGTCATGAAGCTGAGTCCTAAACGTGGGGCCGGCGTCCCTGCCCGCCGTCTCCCCGGCGCAGGCCGGGGTCCAGGAAAAAAAGACTCGTTCCCGGCCGACGCCGGGAAGACGGTTCAGCCGGTCTGTAGCGCTGAAAATGGTTCGTCCGGCTCGGGCCCCGAGTCGCAAGACAATCAATAGTTAACACGTCTTTGCAAGGAACGGAGCGACGAAGCAATCTCAACGCGGAAAATGTGTCACCGCATTCACTCCACGAAGCACTTAGGGACTGTCCGGCAATAACCCGTATTCACGGTGACGGATCTTGGTGGGACGGGCGTCCGTGTCCTCCGGCTTCAAGGGTCGGCGTCCCTCCCGGTCGTCTCTTCAGCCCATCATAAGAGAAAGAACCAATGGCCCATAGATATGCAGGCGGAGTCGATGTAGGCTCCGTAACGACTAAAGCGGTCGTCATAGACGGCGAGCGGAACATCCTGGGAAGCAGCGTCATCTATTCCGCAACGGACTTTCAGGATGCGTCCCACACGGCCTGGGCCGAATGTCTGGACAAAGCCGGGGTGGACCCGAGTGCCGTTACGTCGGTCATTTCCACCGGATACGGGAGAAACAGCGTACCGTTTGCAGCCGCCGGCATCACCGAGATTTCATGTCACGGGAGGGGGTGCCTCTACTTCTTTCCCGGTCCCATCACGGTGATCGACATCGGCGGGCAGGACAATAAGATCATCAAACTCGACGAGAACGGCCGGCGTGTCAGCTTCAAGATGAACAGGAAATGCGCGGCGGGTACCGGGGCATTTCTTGAGGAGATGGCTCTCCGCCTGCGCCTACCCCTCGATCAACTCGACGGATTGGCCCGCCGGGCCGACGGTGAAGTAGCCTTGGGCAGCTACTGCACCGTGTTCTCCGCGACGGAAGTGCTCGAAAAGATCAAACAGGGGCATCCGGTGGACAGGATCGTCCGGGGCCTGTTCCATTCCGTGGTCAAGAGGGTCCTCGAGATGGACACGTTGACCGATACGGTGGTGCTCACCGGAGGGGTCATCGAACACAACCCGTTCCTGGCGGAAATCATCAAGGAGCATACCCAATGCCCGATACGGATACCGCCACACCCTCAGATCACCGGGGCTTTGGGTGCAGCGCTGTACGCTTTGGACCGGTGATGGAATGAACGCTGAGCCGATGTGAAATGATACGCGTTGGAGACGCGGCGCGAATCGATCGCGTTATATACGCGGCCAAGAATTCCCCATAGACCCCTTCTTTTCGCGCCAATCATGATTTAATCTGCAATTTTGTGTAGAAATCTTACAGAAGTAGCTTGACTCGGATATCTTCAGATGGTAGGGAAGGACCCGGCCTCAACCTCGGGGGAGGGAGGGGCCTTGCAACCGGCAAACCGGAGGGCGAGGGTGACACGCATCCTCCCCGCCGGTTTCATTTTTTGTGTAATCGGGCGGACGGTTTATCCTGGAGGCTCGCAAGCCCGTATCAATCCTCTCCGGTACCTGATGTCTGGCCGGATCCTTGAGAAGCGGCCTGGGTGCCGGCAAATTGCGACATAAACGTTTGATGAAGATCGACCCACCTTTGCCCGAGAGCCTCTGCAAGACGGCAATAGAAAACCCGCCCGCTTCTTGCGTGGGCGTCGAATACCTTCTCCAGTTCCGATCTGCTAATCTTGAGAATCTTGCTCGGAGCCTGACATTGGGCCCGTGCGGCATAGCCTGCGCGGCCGACTACGCTCGACCAGCCGAAGGACTCGCCGATTCTGCTCACCGAGTAATGGGATGATGCCCCGTCTCCAACGGCAAGCTCCACGTTGCCGTCCACGAGGATGTAGAAGTACTGCGCGGGATCTCCGGCAGAGAAGAGTACCGTGCCCTTTTCATAGGACTCTTCCACCGCAATTTCCGATATCTCGTTTATCGCTTCCTGCCTCAAGTCCTTGAAAACGTCAATCTTTGGTAGAAACATCGTCTTCTCCTTTCTGCCGAGGGCATCTGCCGGGTTTCGTCACTTCCCCCATGCCTGCCGAATGCGTATGATTCACCTCCTAGGTTCTTGTCGCCTCAAGGCAACCGAATATAGGACCGCATGGAAACAACCTTGTACTTAGTGCTCGTTGGCGTAAGTACGGTCGCACATTTCCAAACGCGCGGTAGCGTCCCGGCGTCTCTGCCGGGCGAGAGATAGTACGTTGTTTCCACTAAAGAATACCGGCACGGAGGCCGGCGCTACCAAAGCCGGGGTCGTTGCCTTGAGTACGTGACCGCGTTTATGCCATAGAGCCCTTAGCAACCTCCTCCCGTAAGACCGGCAATTGCCTCGTCAACCCGTACGGCAACCTGTTCAAAAGCCTTGGAGACTTTGGAGTCCGGATGTTTCAACACGATCGGCACCCCTTCGTCCCCCACTGCGACCACAATAGGATCAAAAGGAATCCGCCCGAGAAATGGGACCCCCAGTTCGTCGGAA
>JAZDHD010000080.1:0-14256 GCA_043806215.1 Pseudomonadota bacterium
TCATCTTTCCGGCTTACTACTCCGGCCTTGAAAGACCGGTCTACTCTCATACTGTCCCTCCGGGACGTTCACGATCTCTTGCCCCGACAGGGGCTGTTGAGAGTAGCCCGGTACTTCAGTGCCGGGTCACAAGCCAAGCGAGTAGGCTCACGATCGTTCGGTGACCGACATGGTTGTAACAGTTATTTTGAGACGGACGCTCAGTGAGCGTGGGCTCCCGGTGTATGCACTCCCTTCGACTCAGGGCGGTCTTCCGTTTTCATTTTCCGGGGAGCCGTGCCTTGGGCCCCGGCCTCCTCACCTTTCTTCCGGAGCGGGGGAATCTTCTCCACTATTTCAGCGCAGTCAACCGGCCGTTGCCCATCCTCGGCCGTTTGGCCGAAATAGGGATTGCGTTTTCCCCCACCCGACTCCACCCAGTACGCACCCTGCCCGTCAAACGCCGCCTGACAGAAGTATACGGTCACGGGCTCCCCGGCTGAGTGGCGAAATGTCATGAGCACGCGAGCAAAGGATTCCGACACGCGGTCAAAGACCTTCCGCTGAACGGATGCTTCTTGTCCCTCGGTCAACGTACGGAGACCGTCGATCATTGTTCCTGAAAGATCGCTCCATGCTTCCTTGCCTTTGGCGTCGAGCAGATCCGGACTGATTTCCTTCACAATGCCGAGGAGTTTGGCCGCGTGCTTTGCCGCCTCGCCGGTTTTCGATTCCACGAGACTCTCCTTGAGTTCCGCATACGCCGCCAGAGTGGGATTCAGGGCTTCAAGGAATGCGGCGGGAGCGTTCGCCCGCTCCAAAACCTCCTCCTCAGCCTTCCGGGGTTCTGCACCGGCTTCTGAGTCGGCTGCCGGCGGTTTCATCATGCTGGGTCTTGCGAGGATCTGCATGGCGCTGTCGATCTTGAAATTGCCGTTCGTCACGACGCGTTCGCCTTCTTCGAGACCTTTGTACACGACGTACACGTCGCCCGCCCTTGGCCCCGGAACGATCTCACGGAGTGAATACGTCGGCCGGTCCTTGTTGGGAACCTCGACGTACACGATTGCACGCTTACCGGTAATGAGGGGAGCGGTTGCAGGGACGGTGAGCGGAAGTTGTGGGCTCTTTTCATCCACGTACCCGAAATCGGAAGCGGGCTTCAGCGGCATCTTGCTCTTGGGACACGTACCCGGCTCAGGGCTTGGCGGCTCCGAAGGATGCACGGGACAGATATACTTGCCGGCCCAGTCGGATTTGATTACCGTCCCCCGGGCATCTACTTCCGCCTCCAGGTCCGCGCTCACGAACATGCCGGGTTTGAGCAACAAGTCCGGATTGTCGGCTTCCACACGGACTTTCACTGAACGTGTCTTGACGTCGAGTGTGGGATCCACGAACAGGACCTTGCCCGAGAACGAGCGCCCGGGAATGGCGGGAGTGGTGAAGGTGACGTCCTGACCGAAACGTATCCAGGGCAGGTCCGTTTCGTACGCGTCCATCTTCACCCAGACCGTGGAGAGGTCATTGATCATGTACATCTCCGACCCCTCCTTGACGAACTGACCCAATACCGCCGTCTTCCTCAGTACGATGCCGCTGATGGGAGCCCTGAGCGTCACATAGAGGTCGGGTTTCCGGTTTGTCTTGATCCGTTCGATCTGTTCCCGGGTTAGTCCCTGCTGGACCAGCTTCTCTTCCGCGCCCTTGATCACTCCCTCCGGGTCAAGCGCAGCCTGACCCGAGTCGGTGCTTCTCATACTCTCGAAGAGTTCCACCTGGCTCTTGATAAGGGTTGGGCTCCATATCTTGACCATGGGGTCTCCCTTCTTCACCGGGACCCCCGTGAAATTGACATAGACTTCGTCCAGACGGCCGTCCACTCGGGAAGTGAGTGCAGCCAGACGGGTCTCGTCCTCAAAAACCATGCCGGCCATGCTGATGGTGACTTTCGCCGGCCGTCTCTTCACCTCCGATGTCGTCACCTCGGCCAGCCGTTTGGCCGTTTCGGACATGGTGAGGGTACGCACTCCATCGTCGTGGTCCGACTGCCCCCCCGTATCCAACGGAATGAGATCCATGTAGCATATGGGACACTTTCCCGGGTTTGGCAGCCTGACCTGGGGATGCATCGAGCAGGTCCACAGTTTCGTTGCGGCAATCACCGTCCCATGCTCACGCGACTCCCGGTCCTGCTTGCCTCCATTTTCCGCGGGAACGGCCCCGGTTTGGGGGCTCAACCCGTCCGGCTTCAACAAAGACGACAGATGATAGCCCAGAACAAACGCCGAAACGATACAGACGATCACAAGTGCCGTCATGAGAGGCCGCCTGTTCGACCGAGGATTCGTGTCCATCGTTGCTTATCTTCCTTTCGGGATCATTCCCCGGCTCGACTCTCCATACCCGTCCCGGCAAAGACAAATTCGTGGGTCGAGCACTCATACATTAACTACTACTATATTAGTCGTAAATACCCGCGAAAAGAAGATGAGAATATGACCGCCGAAGAATTTCACACCGCCGTATCCGCCTCGCCTCGTTTTCCGTTGACATGGCGAGGGCACAAAGATATGCTCGTATGTTACCTAATCCGGGCAGGGAGAAACACAGTGAAAGGCCGAATTGAAATCGACAGAGAGCGGTGTAAGGGGTGTGGCCTTTGCATCACCGTTTGCCCAAAGAAGCAGATCGAGATTTCCGAAGACTTGAACACCAAGGGATACTATCCTGCCAGATTCAAGGAGGAAGCCGTCACGGACAGAGAGATCGTCAAGTGCACCGCCTGCTCGCTGTGCGCAGTCACCTGTCCCGACGTCGCCATCGAGGTATATCGGGAATCCACAAGCGATTCAAAGGAAGGTTAACATGGGTCTCAAAGTCCTCATGCGCGGGACGCATGTCCTCGGAGAAGGAGCGATCCGTGCAGGATGTCGAGCATATTTCGGGTATCCGATCACTCCTCAAAACGAACTTCCCGAATACATGGCATCGAAGTTTGCCAAGATGGACGACGCGGTGTTTCTCCAGGCGGAGAGCGAGCTTGCGTCGATCAATATGGTCATCGGCGCGAGCGTGGCCGGTGCCCGTGTCATGACATCCTCGTCCAGCCCGGGCATAAGCCTCAAACAGGAAGGTATTTCCTACCTCGCCGCCATGGAACTTCCCGCGGTGATCGTCAACATGATGCGTGGAGGTCCCGGCCTCGGGAATATCGCACCGGCACAGGGAGACTACTTCCAAGCCACCAAAGGAGGCGGCCACGGCGACTACCGCATCATTGTTCTGGCACCCGCATACGGCCAGGAAATCGCGGACATGGTCCGGCAGGCGTTTGAACTTGGCGATCATTACCTTACGCCGGTGATGATCCTCGGTGACGGCATGATGGGCCAGATGATGGAGCCCGTTGTCTTCCCGGATCCTATTGACCCGGCCGCACTGCCCAAGAAGAAGTGGGTTTTGGACGGCGCCAAGGGGAGACCGAGTAAGATCGTCCGCTCCCTCTGGTTGGATCCGACCGTCGAAGAGGAGGTCAATTGGCGGCTGTTCAGGAAGTACCAGGCGATTGAACGGGAAATTCCCGATCAGGAAATGTACCTCACGGACGATGCCGACATGATCGTGGTGGCTTACGGAACTGCCGCACGCATCGCCAAGGGCGGCGTGCACAGGGTACGGGACAATGGTCTCAAGGTCGGTCTGTACAGGCCCAAGACTCTCTGGCCGTTCCCCTCGGCTCCCCTGGCTCAATTGAGTCGACGCGTGGGAAGTATGCTCGTATTCGAGATGAGTACGGGACAAATGCTCGAAGACGTGAAACTGGCCGCCGAGGGTCGTTGCACCGTGTCCTTTTACGGCCGTCCGGGAGGCATTGTTTCCACGCCTGAAGAGATCGCGCGGGTGATAACGTTCGAATACGGCAAGATGGATTCTTCGGGTCGGACCGTTTGCGGGGCGAACCGGGAACGGCACGAGAAGGCCGTGCGTTCTGCGTAGGATCTGCCGGCCCGTCATCTCCCCGGCCGTCCTTCCGATAGAATGCTTCCGTGTCGTCTGGAAACACTCTCCGATGAGGACCGGAGAAGGAGCGGATCAAGTGAAGAAAATCTTTACCAGGCCGAAGTCTCTAAAGGAGACTCCATTCCATTACTGCCCGGGTTGCGGCCACAGTATCATTCATCGGCTGGTGGCCGAAGTGATAGACGAACTCGGCATACAGGACCGCACCATAGGCGTTCCCCCGGCGGGATGCGCTGTCCTGGCCTACAACTACTTCGACGTCGACATGGTCGAAGCCCCCCACGGACGCGCAGCCGCAGTGGCCACCGGCGTTAAGCGGATACTTCCCGACAGAGTGGTATTCACCTATCAGGGGGATGGAGACATAGCCGCCATTGGAACCGCCGAAACCATCCATGCGGCCAACCGCGGGGAGCGGATCACCGCGGTCTTCGTCAACAACGCGGTCTACGGCATGACCGGCGGACAGATGGCTCCAACCACCATTCCCGGACAGGTGACCACAACCTCCCCCGGCGGGCGCGCTCCTTTGCGTGACGGCAGTCCCCTGGACCTGAGCCAGATGCTGGCCACGGCAGCAGGAAGCGTATACATTGAGAGGACTTCGGTTTCACGGCCCAAGTTCATTCTCAGAACCAAGAAGGCGTTGAAAAAGGCCTTTCAGGTGCAGCTCGACGATCTGGGCTTCTCCATGGTGGAGATACTCTCCCCCTGCCCCACCAACTGGAAGATGAGTCCGCAGGACGCCGTACAATGGGTTGACGAGAAAATGACTCAATACTTCCCGCTCAAGGTGATCAAGGATGTTGCTTAAGACGGTATTTTCAGGTTTTGGCGGCCAGGGCGTGCTCATGATGGGCTACGTACTGGCAGTCGCAGGGATGCGGGAAGACAAACATGTCACATTCCTGCCCGCTTACGGTGCCGAGGTCCGAGGCGGGACGGCAAACTGCACGGTGGTGGTCTCCGACAAGGAAATCGCGTCTCCTGTGGCTTCGTCTCCCGAGTTTGTCGTAGCCATGAACTACCCCTCCATGGTCAAGTACCGAAACATGCTCAAAGCCGGAGGGACAATGTTTCTCAACAGCGACCTGATATCGGAAACCCTGCAACGCAACGATGTGCGGGTTGTCCTGGTACCGGCCAACTCAATCGCCCACGAAATGGGCAACGACCGCGGCCTCAATATGATCATGCTGGGAGCCGTGGTGGAGGTGACGGGAATCGTTTCGGCCAAGTCGCTGGAGGACGCAGTGGGGACCGTATTAGAGGGGAAGAAGCAGAGCCTCATTGACACGAATCGGCAGGCCTTGCGTCGCGGAGCTGAGTACATATCGTCCGGCAAGTGATCCCTTCGTGAACCCTATCGGAATTCCACCCGATACCAGGCCCCCGTCGGTTGAAGATAGTCTGGAGGTATTGATGAACGTCGTCAAAGAGATTTCGGTGAAACTTGAGAACAAGCCCGGAGCGCTCTCGGAACTGAGCGAGCTGCTCTCGGCCGACGGAATATGCATTGTGGCGCTGACGGTGAGAACTGCGGGCGGCGAAGGTATGGCGAGTTTTGTCGCAACCGATCCCGAACGCGCGGCCAACATTCTGGAGAGCGGCGCACTCGCACCGGGCGTGCGAGAGGTCCTTGCCGCGGAGATACCCCAACACCCGGGAGGCCTCAACGCCATCCTAAAGTCTCTGAAACAAGCCGGCGTAAACATAGAGTACCTGTATTCATGCGTGGGTCCCCACGCTGCGGGTAACGGCACCGTAATCATGCTGGCAGTGGATAATACGGCAGCGGCGCACGACGCTTTGTCGCGGGAATGGATTCGGCTCCACGGTGAGGAGTTGTACAGATTCTGATGCAGGTTTCTTTGCAGGGGGTGAGGTCCGGACGGTCGCCGGTCTCTTCCCCGTTCCGGTAAGGGTTATCCTTTCTATGGTTGCCGCTTGAACAAGGCCCGGAGCAAGTCGATATGAACAGGGTGGAGGACACTCGTAAACGCGACTGAGGGCTCTGAGTTGATCTCGAGGAGCGCTTTACAGCTTCACTTGAGGATTCCCATCCGTCGCTCCAGGATGGCCCGGTTCCGCTTGCAGTTTACCAGTGCGCTATAATAACTCCCTTGAGCCTTAGCAAGATATCTTTGCGCATCGAGCACTTCCGTGTAGGTGGCTGTATGTTCCCTATATTGTACCTCGTTAATTCTAAAACTCTCTTTACGGTATTCTACTGCTTTTCGATAATCACGGATATTACTATCAGTACGCTTCAAGTCCAGATATGCCTCCTTCACCTCTTCCATGATCTCTCTCACCATCTGAGTCTCTTGAACGACAGCGCGGTCACGGGAGGCCGCTTTTTCAAGCACTGTATCTTTGGTACGGAACATGTTGAAATCCCAAGAGAGTAGGCCGGTTATGCTCCACTCGTTCGTGCCCTCGGGATCTATGACATTCCAATCGTCATTGGATCTGGAGCCCTGAACTTCTAGCGTAATGGTCGGCATCAGATCGGCGCGCGCTGCCTTAATGTATTCCATGGCTTGCCCCACGGAGATGTTTGCGCGTCTTATCTCCAGCCTGTTTGCCGCGGCTATACGGTAAATGACCGGAGGAGCGAGAGGTAGAGGAACAATCCTCAAATCCCGCTCAATCTCGATTGCAGTTTCCTGGTCAAAGCCGAGCAACAGCTTGAGCTGAGCCTTGTAGCGCCCTACCTCGGTTAGGGCATCTGTTCTGTCAATTATGGCTGAAGCCAAGTCACCTTCAGTAGACAGCAAATCGACCTTCGCAACAGTCCCGGCTTTGAAGAATTTTCTTGTTTGGTCCCTTAAAGATGTCAGAGCCGTGATGGATTGATTCGCCACGTCCACAATCAGTTCCTGCTTGAGCAGCGAATAGTACGCCTCATGAACTTTGAGAATGAGATCCTGTTTGTCAATTTCAAGTTGGACATTAGAATAATCAACTCCCAGCTTGGCGTACCCGTAATTGGCCAGAAGCTTACCTCCCGAGTATATCGGCTGGCTCAGCGTAGCCGACAGCGTGTGAGCCCTGTATGGATCAATGCGATACGGGTAGTCTGCATAAGGATATTTGGAGCTGTCTCTGCGACTATTATGAGCGCCGGCAAGGTTGGAAACATTCGATCCTTGCTTATATCTGTATCCTGTTGCTGAATACTCAACACTCAGTTTAGGAAACATATCCGAATAGGCTTCTCGTCGCCGGCACTCGCTCTCTCTCACGGCTATTTGGGCGTCGACGATGTTAAGATTGTTTCTAAGCGCAATTCCTACGGCTTGTGGAAGATTCAACCGTATTGAGCGCTGTTCCGGCTTTAAGTTCCTCCCTTTTGCGTGTGTATCACCGGCAGCGAAGAGAGCAACACCCATCATAGCGCTTATCAAAGCGACGGATAATTTTCCGGTCGCGAATCTCAGGAATGTCGTCAAACCCTACCCTCCTCAATATGAAGCCGGGAAAATGGCCGTAACAATCAAACACAGTTCAAAGTCCGCTCAAGTCATACGAACAAACAACCTGGCGTTTCCTGCCAAATTGTCGATTGGAATCTTGACGGTCGGCGCGTGACACAGCGCTTGCCTCTTTCCCAAAATGCCGCTTGCAACCCTCTCTCGTTGAAGAATGCGGCGATGGTTTTCATCCGATGCCTGCCGTTCCGGACGGAAGCTCTTTCATCTTGTTTCCGCTACATTACCGACGCCCGACTTCGCTCCCTCACTCATGCCGCAACGCTTCAATGGGATCCAGTTGGGCTGCCTTACGCGCGGGGAAATAACCGAAGACAACACCTATGGTTGCGGACAGCACGAAAGAGAATACGACGATGCCGACATTGAAAATGAAGGGCACGTGAAGCATCGTAGCGAGGACTGCAGTTGCGGTCACCGCCAATAGAATGCCAAGCAAGCCTCCGAACGAAGATAAGATCACGGATTCAATGAGAAATTGCAGAAGCACTTCACGTTCGAGCGCGCCTATTGCGAGCCGAATCCCGATCTCTCGTGTACGCTCTGTGACCGATACGAGCATGATGTTCATGATGCCGATCCCACCTACGAGAAGACTGACCGCGGCGACTCCGCCGAGCAGACTCGTGAGCACCTGGGTGGTTCCGGTGAGCGTTTTAGCTATCTCTCTCGTGTCCATTACGTTGAAATTGTCTTGCTCGCCCGCCGTGATGTGACGGCGCTCACGCATGACTCGCTCGATTTCCCGCTGAGCCCTGGCCGCAGACGCCCCATCCCGAATGGAAAGCATAATCGTGTTGACGTCCTCACTTCCGGAGATGCGTCGCTTGAAGGTGCGCAGAGGTACGACTACCAAGTCATCCTGATCCGTACCCATCATGCTCTGACCTTTCACCTCAAGCAGTCCGACCACCCGGAACGATTTTTTTTCGATACGAATTGTGCCTCCCAACGGATTACGATTGCCGAAAAGTTCCCTACGCACGGTCTCCCCTAATATGCACGCTGCGACACCGGCGCGAACCTCGCCGTCACTGAAATTGCGACCGCTTTTTATCGAGCGACGCGTTACTCTGAGAAACTCCTTGGTGGCTCCATTGATGGTGGTGGACCAGTTCTTATCCCCAAGAATTACCCGCTGAGATTTTGTCCCCAACGGTGCTACGGCCGACACCGAAGCGACATCCCTGCCGATTGCCTGAGCATCTGCCTCCTTAAACTGCTTGGCGTCGGTCGATTGACCGGGACCCAACCGTTGCCCAGGTGTGATAATGAACAGATTGTTCCCCAGACTCGCCACCTGCCGCGTCACTTGGACGGTCACGCCGCTGATAAGATTGACCATGATCACGACCGCTCCGACCCCTATGACCATACCCAGGAGGGTGAGGGAAGAGCGAAGCACGTTGCGACGCAGTTCACGTAGGGCAAGAAGCGTCATATTCCAAATCACGACGCCGGCCTTTCGCTGGGTCTGTCCGAATCGACAAGTCCGTCTATGAAACGAACAATACGCTTAGCGTAGTCGGCCATATTCTCTTCGTGCGTTACCATAATGATGGTGATTCCTTGATCGTCGTTCAAGAACGTGAGAAGTTCCATAATCTCACGGCTGCGGGCCGTATCGAGGTTCCCTGTAGGCTCGTCCGCCAACAGCACGGCCGGGCGGGTCACCAAGGCGCGGGCGATCGCCACGCGCTGTTGCTGGCCGCCCGAGAGCTCGCCGGGAGTGTGGGATTCCCGTCCCTTGAGTCCCACGTTTTCAAGAGCAGCATACGCTTTCTCACGACGCTCGCTCTCCGGCGCGCCGCGATACACCAATGGCAGTTCCACGTTTTCCAATGCTGTTGTTCGGTTGAGAAGATTGAACCCCTGAAATACGAAGCCAAGGTTGTATCGGCGCAACAAGGCGCGTTGGTTGCGGGTCAGTCGGCCAACCTCGACTCCCTTAAATCGGTAAATGCCTCCGGTCGGTGTATCCAGGCAGCCAAGGATGTTCATGCACGTAGACTTACCCGAGCCGCTCGGCCCCATTACCGCGACAAACTCTCCTTCATTGATGCGCAGGTCCACGCCTCTCAGCGCATGCATGGCCGCTTGACCGACCCCGTAGACTTTGCAAACGCCGCCCAACTCAATGAGGAGCGGGATAGCGGTTGATCCCAAATCCAATACCTCCATTACTCGCTGTCGAGCACGTCAATAGCGAGAGCCATATCCGGCTTCAAGTCGCCTGTGAGTATTTCCGTCCATGTCTCATCGGTGGCGCCGAGGGTTACCGCAATGGGAACGAGCAGACCGTCCTTTACCGCCCAGACCCGATGCGAGCCCTCCTTGTTCCTATCATCCCTTTCCTGAACCTTGGATTGACCCGGCGGAGTCGGGAGCAGCATCTTGTCCAAACCTTGAAAGGACTTTTTCTTTTTTTTGACCGGAGGGGTGAATCGCAAAGCGGTATTGGGTACCAGAAGCGCATTCTCGACCTTTTTCACCGTGATGCACGCAGTGGCCGTCATGCCCGGACGTAGGGACAAATCTGAGTTATCTACGCTGAGAATGGTCTTGTAGGTCACGACGCCACTTGTCGTCGTGGACCCGAAACGCGCTTGAATTGTCCGTGCACGGAAAGTACGATTCAGGTACGCGTCTACGGTGAAAACGGCTTCCTGGCCTTCCTTGACCTGACTTATGACGGCCTCATCCACGTCCACCTGAAGCTTCATTCGGGTCAGGTCTTCAGCAACCTTGAAGAGCGTAGGCGTGGAATACGTCGCGGCCACGGTTTGTCCGGGCTCGACCTCGCGACTAAGCACGATCCCGTTGATGGGGGAACGGATAATCGCCTTGGAGAGCTCCGTTTCGGCGGACTCGAGCGCGGCCTGATACCGAATAACCTCGGCCTTGGCACCGGCAAGCTCGGGAACGGCCTTTTCAAAAGCCGTCTCTTTCTCATCCAGTTCGTCTTGCGCTACGGCGCCTTCGAGATGGAGAGCTTTTTTCCTTTTGTACTCGCGATCCGCATCCTTGAGCTTCGCCTCGTTAAGTGAGACATTTGCCTTCGCGTTTTCTAAAGCGGCCTTGGATTGAGCCACGGAGAGCTCGAATTTCGCTGTGTCGAGCCGAGCCAGCACCTGGTCACACTTCACATGGTCGTTGTAATCGGCCTCGATCGTTTTGACTGTACCGGACACCTCGCAGCCGATATCAACCTTTCTTGTGGGTTCCAGTGTACCTGTAGCGGAGACACTAACGACGATGTCTCCCCGCCGGACGCGTTCGGTGAGGAACCTCGGCGAAGTAGAATTTTCCGCCCATTTGACAATGACAATTATTATCGCCACTAAAGCTACAAGAACCGCTACGACAAGCCGACGTTTGAGACCCTTTCGATTTTCCGAAGGATGCTCGAGTCCAACGATGTCGCCGCCTTCGGGGTGATTACTCCGTGCGGATATGGTTGTATCGTCTAGTTCAAGCATGAGTTTTGAGCGCTTCCTCTCTGCATTATGAGTCCCTCACTCATTACCTCCGAAGCGAGTCTTGTCGTCTCTTGATCCGGTTTCGCGAGCTTGGCTTGATCTATCTGTTTTTCCACGGAGCATCATGATTTCTCGCTCGTCGTGTAGCCCGGCGAGAGCGGTTCGAGCCTGTCTCGTCCCGTCATTGCAATCAGTAGATGAGCAACATTTTCCCGTACTGATCATCCGTCAATCCAAATTCCGTCAATGACGCAATTACGCATGCTGCGGCAACGCCTACGCCGGCTGTCTTCTTCATCGAAATCTCCTGCCGAGGCAAGGTTCGATTCCTCCGCAAAGCAAACTCCGCCGAGAAAGCGTCGGGACTTTGCTTTTGAACAAGTCTACAGGACGGATGTGGAGAAAATATGGAGGAACTATGTTAAGATTGTGGAGAAAACAGGATACGCCTGTAGGGTCACCGGCTGAGGCGAACAGGGTGAATTTGCCGGTGCAGTAATGATTCGATGCACTATGTCCAGGTCCTTGTCCCGGACCTCATCTAACTCAGCCCTTAACTGCTCTCGAGTGATCATCTGGGAGACCCTGCATGACTTCATGAGGTACTGCAATATTGCCGAACCTCCGGTCTTTCAGAGGGGGTTGTTCACATGATAGGTGGAATTCAGGAGCTTCTCGATCAGTACGTCAGGTGGCTGAGAGACAAAACATCTTTGAGGCAGGTGAAGGACTTTCCGAAGCTCCAGAGGAGCCCTGATCCCTGCTCAAGAGAACTGAAGGACCGCGCAGATCTTCAGATTTTGGTCAGATAGAGCCGACCCGACAGAATATTCCATCACCAAACAGGTGCTTGAACCGCAATAGTAAGGGATCAGGGTTTGTCTTCAACCATCTGACACACAACGTCCTAAAGAGCGGCTTGTACGGTCAGATCCCACTCTCTCGCAAACCGCCATCTTGAAGGAATCCCATCGGGAGTCTGTACCAAAGAATTAGGAGGCGTTCGGGCGAGGGGCCGCGTGCAAGTTTGTGCTTGACGAGGAGTATGCGGCCAGGTAGGCTAAAGGACAATACAAAATGGGCTTTTTCGCGAACGTCACGAGAGCATTACCTCTGGCGGACCTTGGAGGGGACGTCGGGAGGAATGTCAGCGATCAAGAGAACCGGATCGCGACCGGAATCTGAGTTACCCACCGCAGAATTGGTAACTACGATGATTCACCATTGTTCTTTTACCGCCGACTGTTCGTCAACGCTGAACTGAATGAACTGCTCGGAATTAGAATAACCGGTTTTCCAATGCGGTTTATTCCAATGTCTGATACTAATCGCGGTTATGTCTCGGGAAAATGGCGGTGGCGGTACTTGCGGGGTATACAATGCATCCTTCTGGCGACACGCGGTCTTGTGAGCCCAAATCCCGATTTCATCCGGGCAGCGTTCGGTTCAACCTATGAAGAGTTTCTTGAAATATTGGCAATGCCTGACCGCTATATCATCTACCGAGAAGAGCACAAGAAGAATGGTGCAAGTGAATGGCGACGAAAATACCGGCGTCTGACGCAGGCCCGTCGAGAAGAATTCTTAGGACTGCTGGCAGACTTGAATAAGGATAGAAATCGTAAGGAAACCATTAGTGGTTTGCGCAAGTTCCGGAGCCTTCTCGAACACTACTACCCGAACGGAGAGACTTTGCGGGCGTGATTTGGCTAAGGAAAGGAGAGTAACCTAAGCTTGATGGAGCGCTCCACCGGGTGAATATTAGGCGCGGTAGCATGTTTGAAGGGCACTCTAGATGTCCATACACAATCCCAGACGGGAGTTCCGGGTACGCCATTCCCAATTCCTGACAAACGCGTGTGGTCCTCCGTGTTACCGTCATGGGTCAAGCCGGTCGAATAGGAGCTCCGGGAATCCTTGTCACGTTGGCCGGCGTGGCAATCTCAGCCTTTCATGAAGCATTGAGATTGCTTCGTCGCAGGGCTCCTCGCATTGACAGGGGCGATAACTTGGAGCGTTGAGGAAATGGGTTAAGATCACCGCGAAATTCAAAGCGCTCCACTAGCGACACAACCTGAGTCATGTTATGATGATCTCGAATCCGGGATGCGAGGAGCACTTGCTTTTCCAAAATATCCGCGCCCAAAAGAGTTTTCCAGTGAGGCCGACATGAGCGAATTGACAATACGTATTCCCGAAGAGAAGCTGGCCAGGCTCAGGGAAAAGGCCTCCGCATGCGGCGTCAGCGCGGAAGAGCTCGTGCGCGCCGGCATAGATCGCCTGCTCGAAGGTTCGGAAGGGGATTTCGAGACGGCAGCGACGTACGTGCTCAAGAAGAACGAAGAACTGTACAGAAGACTGGCCTGATGCGTTTCTTGTCGTTGCACAATGTAATCCAACTTCATAAGCGGATTATCGCCCAATCCGGAGGCGTTGAAGGCATCCTCGACCTTGGATTGCTGGAATCGGCTTTAGGGCAGTGCAAGATAACTTTCGGAGGCCAAGACATATATCCCTCTCCGGCAGAGAAGGCAGCAGCACTCTGCTTCTCGATCGTTCGCAATCACCCGTTTGTCGATGGAAACAAGCGAACCGGACACGCCGCAATGGAAGTCTTTCTCGTGCTGAACGGTTACGAAATTGACGCGGGCGTCGATGAAACAGAGACCATCATTCTTCGTCTAGCGTCCGGAGCAATTGGACGTGATGATTTCGTCGATTGGGTTCAGGCTCATCTTAAGGCTCTATGATCAGAAAAGCGACGACACAATTCCGTGAATTCCGGAATTCCAGGTACACCATACCTAATTCCTGACAAGTGCGTGAGTTCCTCTATGTTGCAGAATGCCGGTCCCACTGTGGCTCCTCGCACCGCTGTCGCACGTCCGGACCGGTTGTCGTGTCTCCACTTATCCTCGGATTCAACAATGCCGGCGTCGGAATCCAGGAGTTCAGCATACGGTCTTCAGTAGCACCGGTATCTTGCCGGTATGACTTCAGAACTCCGTGAACCACGGGGTCATCTTTCATGGAGAACCGGCTGCACTCGCAGTGAACGAGTACAATAGTTGTATGTCGTATTCGCTGGCGTGCGGAAGCGTATCGATAGGCGGCCCGATGCTGTTGCATCCACAAGTAATCGAAAAGGAAGGGAGAAAGGAATTTGTGGTTCTCCCGTACGAAGAGTTTGTAAGAATCCAGGAGACCTTGGAGGACTTTGAGGACCTTCGAGAATTGAGAAAAGAACGTGAGGAAACGATGGGTGAACCGACGAGAAGTCT
>JAZDHD010000081.1:0-8206 GCA_043806215.1 Pseudomonadota bacterium
GAAGTACCGGGCTACTCTCAACAGCCCCTGTCGGGGCAAGCGATCATGCACGTCCCGGAGGGACCGTATGAGAGTAGACCGGTCTTTCAAGGCCGGACTAGTAAGCCGGAACGATGAAAGATTTATTCTGCGACAGTCCCTCAGTGGTTCATTTCATAAGTTCGATCACACATTGTCGTCTCGTTGCCATGTTGGGTGCCTGCGAGAAGAATATCCGGGCACGGAGGCCCGGGCTACGAAGAACAGAGACCAAGCCCGTCGTACACCGTGGGACGGGCGTCCCTGCCCGTCCTCTCGCGGGGTTCACCGCGCATCCCGCGTCCCGCGGGACGGTTCATCCCGCTGAAAGCGGGATTCACCACATGCTACGAAAATGCGCGGCGTGTCCGTGAAACCGCGCACTTAGGATCTGTCACCAAATAGGCCTATAATCCCTCGGGCCTCTCTGCTTAATGGTATAGCTACGGCGGCGGCCGGCAATCGGGGACATGATCCGATTTTGCGAACGGCGCCATGTCACCTCGCAAAACTCGGAATCGTGTCCCCGGATTGCCGAACCGTATCCGTGAAACCGGGTAGAACTACAGCGATTCCTTCTCGAGAAGCGCCTTGACCATTCTTGTTGCATCGTCGATGTAGACCCCGGTCTCCATAGCGGCGGTTTCCGAGAATCCCGAGGCCTGAGATTTATCCGATGCATTCCACTGTCGGGAATCGATAAGTATGAACGGGACCGGGGCGGAGGAATGCAGCCGTGTTGCAACAGGTGTTTGGTGGTCCGGCATCAAGAGAATACGCCATTGGTCGAAGGCTTTAAGCCCGGCCAGAATCGGACCGACGATTCTCTCGTCGAAGTCTTCTATGGCTTTGATCTTCAGATCGCGTTGTCCCGAATGGCCGGCTTCGTCGGGGGCTTCCACGTGGAGGTACACGAAATCCTTTTCTTTCAGTGCCGCAAGGGCCGCTTCCGCCTTGCCCTCGTAGTTGGTGTCGAGATACCCCGTGGCTCCCGGGACATCCACACTTTCCAGGCCTGCATAGCTTCCGATGCCGCGGACGAGATCCACTGCGGCTACCACGCTGCCCGTGATGTCGAATCGTTCCTTGAAGGTCTTTATGCGGGGCGGCTTCCCCTGGCCCCACGGCCAGACCGAATTGGCCGCTCCCTGATGCCTCTTGACCCGGCGCAGGTTGACGGGATGTGATTCAAGGATCTTCCATGACTTGATGATGATCCTCAACAGGACATCCGCTCCCGGACCCGATGGAAGCCGTTCATCAATGGGGCGTCCGGGGAAATCGTGCGGAGCGTTGGTTACGCATCCTTCGGGTCCGTTGCCCCAGACCATGAGATTCCTATATGAGATGCCGGCGACAAGTTGCAGCCCCAAAGACTCGATCATCGGGGCTAGGGATGCAATGATCTCCCGGGCTTCCGACGAGGAAATGTGATCCGCACTGTGGTCCGCCATGATCGTGTAGTTGCGGTCCAAGGTAACCAAATTGAGGCGGAAGGCCAGATCGTCCTGCCCCAGTCCGATTCCCATCGATGCAGCTTCAAACGGGGCTCTTCCCGTGTAGACCTCTCCCGGGGAATACCCCAGTATCGAAAGGTTTGCCACGTCGCTGCCGGGATCTATCCCCTCGGGTATGGTCCGGACCAAGCCGATGTCCCCCGCCGACGCCATTTTGTCCATCCAAGGGGTTCTTGCGGCAGCGAGAGGGGTCCCGTTTTCGAGATCGCCTTCAGGGGCATCCGCCATTCCGTCGGGGACGAGAATGAGGTATTTCTTCTTATAGGCCGAGGACATCCAGCACCTTCCTCATTTCGGGTTCACACGTTGCCGCGGGCTCGCAGCCTTCCGGCCGCGTTGAAACCTTGATGGCATTGTCGGGGTCCTTCAGGCCGTGGCCGGTGAGGGTGCAGACAATACGCTCTCCACCGCTGAACAGGCCGGCCTTGTTCTTCTTGATGACGCCTGCTATGGATGCCGCGGATGCGGGTTCACAAAACACTCCCTCCAGGGAGGAGACCATCCGGTAGGCTTCAAGAATTTCCGCGTCGCTCACCATATCTATCAATCCGCCTGATTCGTCTCGAGCGGCTTCAGCCTTTTTCCAGGAGGCCGGGTTACCGATGCGGATGGCAGTGGCAACGGTTTCGGGCTGCTCTATGGGGTAACCGCGGACGATTGGTGCGGCTCCCTCAGCCTGAAAACCGATCATCTTGGGAAGAGAATCCATCTTTCCCGCGTCCTTGTACGCCTTGTACCCGGCCCAATAGGCTGTGATGTTCCCTGCATTACCCACCGGCAATGCGTGGTATTCCGGCGCGCCGCCAAGATCGTCGCACACTTCGAAGGCCGCCGACCTCTGTCCTTCCAGTCTATAGGGGTTGATTGAATTTACAAGGGTCACCGGATATTCATCCGACACTTGCCTCACAATCTTGAGTGCTTCATCGAAGTTCCCAAGGACCTTCACCACCTTGGCGCCGTGTATCATGGCTTGGGCGAGTTTGCCCAGGGCAATCTTTCCCTCAGGGATCACCACAAACGCCCGTATCCCCGCCCTGGCCGCATACGCAGCCGCCGCGGCGGACGTATTTCCCGTGGACGCGCAGATTACCGCCGTGGAACCGGCCTCCACAGCCCTGGAAATCGCCATGGTCATGCCGCGGTCCTTGAAGGAACCCGTGGGATTCAGGCCCTCGTACTTGAGATACAAAGTGAGCTTTGGATTGATCTTCTCAGCCAACCGTGGTGCGCGAATCAGAGGGGTATTCCCTTCCAGAAGCGTTACGATGTGCTTTTCGTCCTCAAAACGGTAAAATTCGGGGTACGCTTTTATAATGCCGGGCCACATTTCCCATCTCCTGTCTCGTTACGGCTTGATGACGGTCCCAAGCCATGAATATTCCTCACGATAGCGTGTCGTCCTCTATTCGTATGATTACGGGGCGACCTTCTACCGCATCGAGCCGACCGATCCTGTCACACGCCTCCTGAATGTCGGCTTCCCTCGAAAGATGGGTAATGAACACCACCGGCACGGTTCCGGATCTGTCTCTTCTCTTCTGTACCACCGAGTGAATGCTGATCGAATGTTCGCCCATAATCCCGGCTATCTTCGAAAGCACGCCGGGTCGGTCGTATGCCTGAACACGTAAGTAGTAGTTGGTCTCGATCTCCTTCATGTCGAGGACACCGCCGGGGGCAACCCAATCTCCCGCGTATCCCAGAGGCGGCACGCCGCCGGCTTCGCCCCTGATGACATTGCGGGCGGTTTCAATGACGTCTCCGATCACCGCAGAGGCGGTGGGTTCCCTGCCCGCTCCGCGTCCATAGAAGAGCTGTTCGTCGACCATGTCTCCCTTCAGGTAAATCCCATTGAATACCCCGTCCACGCCGGCCAAGGGATGGGTTGAGGGAAGCATCGTGGGATGAATCCTGGCTTCCACGTCATTTCCATGGCTTATGATGATCGCCGGCAGCTTGATCTTGTAGGAGAACTCCCGGGCCATCAGGACATCGAACATGTCGATGTTGCGGATCCCTTCCACGTAGAGCTGTTTGACCGGCACGCGGATCCCGTGGGTGAGGCCAAGCACCAGAACCAGTTTCTGCGCTGCGTCCAGTCCGTCTATATCGAGAGCCGGATCGGCCTCCGCATATCCCTTGCTTTGCGCTTCCCGCAGCACTTCCTCAAACGGGACGCCCGGATTTTCGGTCATAGCGGTCAGGATAAAATTGCACGTCCCATTGAGAATGGCCAGGACCTTCTCAAAGCGGTTGGCCACCAGTCCTTCCCGCAACGATCTCAGGATGGGAATGCCCCCGGCGACCGCCGCCTCGAAGCCGATGTCAACCCCGGCAACACGTGCCGCGCGAAAGATCTCCGGCCCATGTTCGGCAAGGAGAGCCTTGTTGGCCGTAACCACCGGCTTACCGTTGCGGAACGCCTCGAGCACGAAGGTTCTCGCCGGTTCATAGCCGCCTATGAGTTCTATGACCAGTGAAATCTCGGGATCTTTGAGCACGCGGTTAACATCGGTGGTCAACAGCGAAGGATCCACACGTACGCCCCGGTCGGATTCAATGTCCATGTCCGCAATGCGGGCCAAACGGATGGGAATTCCTACCCGCGCTTCCAATATATCCCGGTTTTCCTGAAGAATTTTCACCACTCCGGATCCGATGGTCCCGAATCCGATCAGACCGACGGCAATTTCATTCATGGAGCGTCCTCTCCTCCGATCAAGCGTATCGAGCAGCTTCCCTCATAAGACGGCCGACTTGGCCGTACTGTCCACAGGCGCGTCGTCGGGACCTTCATGCGCCAAGAAGGATCGGATGCCTCGAACCGCTTGATTGATGCGCATGCGATTCTCGACCAACGCAAATCTCACGTGCTCATCTCCGTACGGTCCGAATCCGATTCCCGGGCTCACTGCGACTCGTGCCTTTTCCGTCATGATCTTGGAGAACTCCAGGGATCCGATACTTCGGAACTGCTCGGGGATCTTTGCCCAGAGAAACATGGTTGCAACAGGAGGGACGACCTCCCAACCGCAGTCATTGAGGCCTGAACAAAGGGCGTCCCGCCGGTCCCGATATTCGTCGACGATGTACCGTACGCAATCCTGTTCTCCATTCAAAGCGATAATCGACGCAATCTGTATGGGTTGAAAGATTCCGTAATCAATATAACTCTTGAGCCGGCGAAGCGCTTCGATCATCTGCGCATTGCCCGCCGCACAGCCCACACGCCAGCCGGCCATGGAATAGCTCTTCGTTAGAGAGATGATCTCCACGCCGACATCTTTTGCTCCGGGCACCGACAGAAAGCTCGGCGCGGAGTATCCGTCGAATGTCAGATCTGCATAGGCAAGATCGTGAACGACCATGATCTTGTACTCGTAGGCAAACTCCACAATACGTTTAAAGAAGTCCTGTTCAACCACCATGGTGGTGGGATTGTGCGGAAAGCTGATGATGAGCATCTTCGGCGAGGGCCACGTAAGACGCACGGCGGTGGTGAGATCCTCGAAAAAGTCACGGTCCGTGCTGATGGGCACGTGCCTCAGATCTCCTCCCGCGATGACCACCGAATACGGATGAATCGGATACGTCGGGGACGGGGCAAAGACCACATCGCCGGGAGTTATGGTTGCCAGAACCAGATGCGCCAGCGCATCTTTCGCACCCATGGTCGCCACAACTTCCAGATCGGGGTCCAAATCGACATTGTGACGGCGTTTCCACCAATCCGCAAAGGCCACACGCAGTTTCGGGATTCCCGCGGACGCACTGTAACGGTGGTTCCTTGGATTCTGAACCGCCTCCACCATCTTCGCCACGATGTGATCGGGCGTCGGGATGTCGGGATTGCCCATGCCGAGGTCAATTATGTCCTCGCCCGCACGGCGGAGCTTCATCTTGAGCTCGTTGACGACTTGAAAAACATAAGGTGGAAGCCTTTTGATTCTCCTGAACTCTTCCATGTTCATCTCCAATCAGCCGCGCACCTCGCGATGATTTCTCACCAGACCATGCTTCGCATCGATCCGTGATCCCGTGAAATACCACCGGGACCACGTTGATCGATTAAGGAATGGAGAGAATCCGCGGGATGCCTTCGGCCTTTCCATGGTACTACTCGACCGCGAGTAGGGACTTTAACCGGGGAATCCCCGAGCACCGGCAGGAATCCCGGAAAATTCCTCGCCGGCAAGAATCGCCTCCGCTTCTTCGGATCTCTCTCCGGGACCACGATAGAGGTAGAGGTGATCTTCTCTCAATTCGGGACAGTGAGCCTCTCGCCGTGCCTCCACGCATACAAGGCCGGGTTCGGCTCCTTTTTGCGGGTGAATCCATAACACACGTGAAGGCTTGAATCCAGCTGCTTTCATTGCTTCGTCAATCCTGCACCGGCCGCCGGCCGGATAGATCAACGACAAATTTCCCTCCGGCCTCAATATCCTCCCGGAGACATGGAACAGATCGGTCAGCGGCATCATGAGCTGGTGCCTGGACAAGGCCTTCTCGTGCTCCAGGTTTATACGTCCTCTTCCCGGTTCGTAATACGGCGGATTCGACACCACGGCGTCAAACGACCCGTGCTTAAAGAACCGGTCTGCATTCCGGACGTCTCCTCTCACCACGATGACCCGGTCTTCCAGCCCGTTGAGCTTGACGCCTCTTCCCGCACGGTCTGCCGGCCCTTTCTGAATCTCCAAGCCCACAACCATTACCGACGGGTCTTTCACGGCAAGACCGAATGCGATCACTCCGCAGCCCGTGCCCGCGTCGAGAATCAGCCTGCCGGGATTGGTACGGGCAAACCATGTGAGGATGATCGCATCCTCGGAAACCCGATAACCCCGCCGCGCCTGAATGACACGGACCTTGTTACGGAACAAGCCGTTGATCGACTCACCTGTCTGCTTCAATTCCATGCCGTGGATCAAGGTGTCAATATGACGGATCCTGCATTGCGGACGTTGTCAAGGCGTCTCAGAAAACATTGAGAACAAGCCCTGAGGAAAGCTTGGGGAAGAAGTAGGTCGACTTGTGCGGCAACTTATGTCCCATTTCCGCAGCAGCCCGCATTTGGTCCACCCGCGTAGGGTTAAGGATGAAACTCACCTGGACCTCTCCTCCGATCACTTTGTGCAGCGCTTCCGAGATCGACGGTGTGTACTCGATGTGTCCTTCAGGATTGTCCCTATCCAATCCGAGTCCGCGTACGATGATGATCTCGCGGAGAATCGTTACGTCCAGTCCTTTCAGGTCATCGGGAATACCGGAATTCATCAAGGGTTTTACCGCTTCGAAATCCTTGAGCCTCAACAATTGAAAGCACAATTCTCCCTGGACCACCATTCCGAACTTTCCGCCGATATCGGAATATGAAGCGATCCGTTCAATCAGCCGTCGAGACACTTCTTCCCGGTTGCCGTCTGCGAAGCACAACTCTTCACTGTAAAAATACGGTTCCAGTTTCTTCAAGACGAGCGGTACGTCCACCTCGTTCAGGCCTTTCACCATACGGTGGGCAGGCAGGATGGTGAGTCCGGGATGCGCCATGGCGGTCAGATACGCCATGACGTATTCGCCTTCTCCGCTGCTTTCCGGCCGACCTGCGGCCCGAACCTCGTTCCTGTATGCGAGAGCGGTTTCGTAGCGATGATGACCGTCCGCAATGAAGATGCTCTTCTCCTTGAGGCTCGCGACAATACCGGAGATTGTTTCATCATCGGTCAAGGTCCAGGTCTGATGAACGGTTCCGTCCGCATCCGTGGTTTCTTGTTCCGGCCGGCCCTGCATGAACCGTCCGTACGCATTCGTCACTGCATCGTCTTCATCATTGAAGAGTGCATGTATGGGGGTAATATTGGCCCTGCAATGCCGCATAATATTGAGTTGGTCGGCCTTGGGGCCGAGATAGGTCTTCTCGTGGGGGAGCACCTTTCCCTTGCCGTACTCGTCCACCTTGACGAGGGCCACGATACCGTCCAGTTGACGGCGACCGCCTTCCGGGTCCTCGAAATCCATGCGGTAGATCGTCATGCCGGGGGTGTCTCTTCTGACGAGCGTCCCGTCCGCCATCCACTGCTTCAACACGGCGCCGGCACGTGTGTACCGGTTATTCCGGTCGGTGTCTTCCGGAAACTGCTTTCCCAAAACCAATCTGATTATGTTGCCGGGATGCGCATCGTAGAAGGCGTTCTGTTGCGCCTCGGATATCACATCGTACGGAGGGGTGATGAGCCGATCCAGTTCTCCGGCACTCTTTCCATTATACTGAACCATTCTGAAGGGTTGTATGTCCGCCATTCTGGTGACCTCCGACCGCGGTCTCGTCTGTATTCTCATGAGCACGTTACTCCGTGTGCTCCGGGTGCGAGGTGAAACGGCAAAGAAAAAGCCCGCGTCCCACGGCTCCAAATCACGGGCTCGCCGCTCCCCCGAAAAAAGGTTATCTTGTCTTTGTAACACCAGGCTTATATGCAGTCAACCGTCCGGGCGAGATCCCGGGGAAACGGTGCGGGCTGCGGGATTCCAAGTGCTCGGTTTCCCAAATACGGTCGCACAAGCTGATCCCCGGAAGATGACGGGCAGGGACGCCCGTCCCACGGTGTACGACCGGCTTGGTCTCTGTTCTTCGTAGCCCGGGCCTCCGTGCCCGGATTCTCTTTTTTGCC
>JAZDHD010000082.1:0-6767 GCA_043806215.1 Pseudomonadota bacterium
GAGCTTCTCGACACGTTTCTTCAATTCTTCCACCGTAGCGCTCAACTGGAGGAGTGCTGCCACTGTGGCTTCCTCTCCGGATCTGTATGAGGCGATTGCTTCTTCCCTGGTCATGGGAAGTGCTGATATCACAATACCTCAAAATGTCAAGAGAACAGCGCGGAATAGACGCGAAATAACGCGGGTAGCAGCAGCATGAGAAACAGGAATGTGCTTCACTCTTTACAGAAGACAGCCTCTTCCCGACTACCCCCCCTGAACGGATACCCTGAAACGCAATTCCCAGCATGCCCTTTGTGGTGGCTACTTGCTTTAAGCTTGTTAGACCGCTGTAGCGCAAAATCCTCCTATTGAGATCAGTGAATTTACTGTTGCAGATTTCAATGCAACCACTTGCTCCGTAAAAAGACTTTGCGTTCTCGTTTCGCGGATCTTCGGGGCCGGAGTGCACACGGTAATTCTTTTCCGGTCCGCCCGGTTCCTCTTTATAGTCCACATGCCATGCTCCTCTTAGAGCACGACGATTAGAGTGGAGAGTGTAGTCTGGCTTCCAGAAATTGATTGGATAGGCTTGCTCATCTGCCAAACCTGTGATCTTTCCAGTGTCTGTACCATCTGGTGCTACTCTACGAGAGATTCCGAACCGAATTACTTCATATTCGCATACTATCTTCCCTTCGACTTTCAGGATCATCCGGTAGGTCGGGACAAGGTACATCCAGGTATCTAGCTTGTCTGGCTGGTATCCCAAGGTTCCCGGCAACTCGACGCCGTTTTCCACACGGGACCCAACGGGACCGTACGTAAGCCTGCTTTCGTAGTTAAACAACCAACTGTAGCCCACCCTCTCGTTGGTGACCACCATTTCTATCTTTGGCATTCCGTAACTCCTCTTGGCTCCATTGCGCAAGACATTGTCCCAGCACAACTTTACATGGTCGCTTTGCGGACGACGTCCGTTATGATGTTAATGGATTAGTGAACAATCGTTTTGAACACCCCGAAGACCTGGATAGTTTTCGGAGCGCTACTGTATTCCTGAACGTGTTTCTCGTCGATGACCTCTTCTACCAGTTCAAAGTCAATCCTGCCTTTGATCACGTCGCCTTTTCGGTATACCTTTTTGTCCAAGATCAGCTTCTGCCGTGTCGTCTCCGCTACAATGACTGTCTTTTCTCTTGACAGTATCCTGGACGCAGGAAAACACATACACTTGAACATTCCATTACTGATACGGACCATTAGTGCATCGGAAAACGATGGATTATGGTCATGAATGAAGAGATCTATGTTATGCCCATCAACAAATCTGGCTTCGCAGAAACTGACCACATGCCATTCCCCGTAAGAGTTCGAGAAACACCTGGCCGTACGCTTCAAACGGGGCGGCTCCTTTTCAGGTCTTATCCCACTCGTAGTATCTTCAAAATGGCCATCAGGATGCTTGATAATGTACCATGGATAGCTCCACTCGTTTGACTTGAAGAACGGGTCGGTCAGCTTGGGATCGTAGCCAACCCGGAACCAGGGTAGAAGTGACAGCGCTCGCGGAGGAAACGACCATTCTACACCGAAGGCATTAGTGAGAAGCACCAGGGTTGGCAGAGCCCCCAAGAGTATCCACTTAAGGGGTCTGACGCTAATCGGAGGGCTCCATGACCAGATGATTGGGAGTGTCCGAGCGGATTTCCCTTTCGTCGAATTTCGCCGAACCATCTTGATTCCTTTCGCTGCCGTGCACAGTCCCGGGGAAATCCCCGTGACCCGCGCGACCATGGAATACGGAATTCCTAAACCACAGACCTGCCAGCACAGACGCGAGGAGTCTCAGGGGTTTCCCCTGGGTTGCTTCGCGCCGTAAGTCTTCAAGTACCTGACAATGGCGGACTTGTTTTCGGCAGACGCAAGGCTCAGTGCATTCCTTCCTTCTTTGTCTTTCGCATTCAGGTCTGCGCCCATAAGGACGAGGAACTCCACGACCTTTAGATGCCCCCGTGACGCAGCCTCCATGAGTACCGTCTTGCCCTTATTGCTTCGGGCATCCACGTCCGCGCTCTTTTCGACAAGGAGTTTCATGACATTGAGATGTCCCCAGACTGCTGCGTGTATGAGTGCCGTTTTGCCGTCATTGTCTCGGGCATTGACGTCTGCGCCCTCATCCATAAGGAGTTTCACTACATTGAGATGTCCCGAACTCCCGGCGTTTATCAGTGCCGTTTGGCCGTAATTGTCCACGGCATTCACATCTGCCCCCTTATCGAGGAGGAGTTTCACGGCGTTGAGACGTCCCGAGTCTGCAGCGCGTATGAGTGCCGTTTTGCCGTCATTGTCTCGGGCATTGACGTCTGCGGCCGTATCGAGGAGGAGTTTCACGAGCTCGGGATTGCCCCACTCGACAGCAAGCATGACTAGCGATTTGCCTTCATTGTCCCAGGCGTTCACGTCGGCTCTCTTGTCTATGAGGAGTCTTACTATTTCGGGTCGTCTCCGCCAAGCAGACTTCATGAGGATCGTGGAGCCTTCATTGTTTCGGGCATTCACGTCCAAGCCCTTATCGATGAGGTATTTCACGGCCTGGAGATTTCCCCAAACCGCGGCCTCCATGAGTACCGTGGAGCCTTCATTGCTTCTCGCCTTTACATCAGCGCCCTTACCCACGAGGAATTTCACGATATCCAGATCTGCCATGGACGCCGCGTACATGAGGACCGTCAAGCCTTGATTGTCCTTGGCGTTCACGTCAGCACCGTTGTCCACGAGGAACTTCACCGCCTCGAGATCATTTGCCCTGGCAGCAGCCATGAGTACCGTGATGCCGAGCGGGGTTTTGGCATTCACATCCGCGCCTTTGGCAAGCAGGCTCTTGACCTGCTCCAACGAACCGTTCTCTGCCGCGCTTAGCAGATCTTCATTCATTGAGGGGCCGGTCGCTGTTGCGGATGCCGGCAAGAGCGTGCCTACCACGATTGCAACCGTGCCGATGATCCTGGTTAGCCATGTAAGATGTTTACCCATTGGTCGTCCTCGAGAAGATCTCACCCCCAAGGCACAAAGGCACCAAGGAAGAGAGGAGGTTTATCCACAGATTTCTCAGATTAACACAGATTCAGAAGCCAAGAGAAGAACAATCTAACCACAAAGACTCCAAGGCACCAAGAAGACAATGGATGCAAAAAACGTCGAAAGCCGGGGATGGGATCTGCCTTTCCGTGGCCCGGGAGAAATCCCAAGGGGCGCGTAAGAGAACTCTGCCTTCCGTCATCTTGGTTCTGTCCCCTTGTGCCTTTGTGACTTGGTGGTCGACTTCTCTTCCTGATTCTTCCCACCCCTCCCGTTCCGCCGGCTCAGAAAAGTACCTCCGCGTTCTTCGATGGGTCTTTGGCGGCACGGCTTTATAAAGGACAGCCGAACCCATGTCAAGCTCTTTTCTCGCCTGAATTGTAAAAAAATCATGCGAGCCTCGAAAACAAGTTGACTGAAAGGGCCGTTCCATCGCATCATTGAGCGTTTCATCAAAGAAACGCCGGAACAATAACGGGGGAAGGCACTGCAATGAATGAAAGCGACCATGAAGAGGAACTCCTGACCATACACGAGACGCTGAAGCTTGCCGACTTCAGGGTCGACACGCTGAATTACTTGCGAAAGGCCGAGTATTTCAAGCACATCAAATCTGTCGAAGGGGTTGGCTTGAACCGAAAATACACATACCAAACCGCGGAGATCCTCAAGGCTATGAAGATGTGTCTCGGCCGATGTGCCGACCTGAGAGAAGCCTATGTAATGGCACTCCAGGGCATCGCGTTCAAGAAGAGAACGGCCGGTAACGCACGTTCGGTGCAACTGGCCTTCATGGATCCGCGATCCATCAAGACACACCCCAAGTTCGAGGATCTTGCCGGCAGGGATGATGACCTGCTGGTAGACTTGATCGCGGACATGACCGTGTACGGGTTTTACCCGTCGCAGCCGTTGGCCTTAGCAACGTGGCCCGGTCAGCCGGAGCCGGTCCTTGGTCACGGGGGGCTCCGCCTGAAGGCGGCCATCGCTGCGGGCATCAAACTCGTACCCGTGGTGATCCTGGTATTCGCCGACGAACAAGAGGTGCTCGAGTTCATCGCCAAGTCAAACACCAGGCGGCGAAAGACCGATGACTGGGTCCTCTATCAACTGATCACCGCACTGGACGGGTTTTTGCAACGTGGTGGCGACCGCCGAAGCGAGGCCGCAAAATCAGTACCGCCCATGGGCGGTACTGAAACGGCGCGGGCTCTATCGGCTCACAGGACCGCAGGTCTGGTCGGATGCGGTGCAAGAACCGTAGACCGGGCGCGCAGAATAAGCAAGCACGACAGTTCGGAGATTCTGGAGGCTCTGGAAAGCCGCAAAATGACCATACGGCAGGCCGAGAAAGTGATTGCCGAGAGGGCACACGGCCGATGGAACACTCCGCCCGCATCGCCGGTCAGTGAGGCTCTTGACGATATGGTGCAACTCACTCCCGAAAACCTTGAGGGCTTGAAGAAATTGGGTGGAAATCGCTACGAACAAGCCAACATTGCGATCCGTGAATTCCTTGCAAGGAAGCTCCAGGAGACCGAAGTATCCGCACAAACGGATACCGAAGCGGCTGACCCGACCCCCGGGGCTTCGTCTGACCGGAACGCCGGCGGGCATCCTCGATTGTAAGGCGGTGCCCTTCCCACTATCTGTTCCTGGGCTCATCCTCGATATTTCCCTGAAGAAATCGTTGCCAACGCGTTCCGCCCTATCCCGGGCAGGCCTTGGTCCGTAGCCGGTCTCCTGTCTGCTGCGGCACCCTGTGCCGTGTTCCCGTCGAATGAAAATTTGAACCTGATTTGCCATGGTCCCTCTACTCTCGTCGCTCAGGGGCAACGTGTCAAGGAAAATGTGCGGCTCACCCGGCCCGGACGATCTAAGCCCCGGGGAGGTCTCCTCTTCAGTAGGACCGGCATCCTGCCGGTCGTCCTCCGGAAAGGGAAAACCAACCACGAAGCCGGCAAGAAAGAGATGAAGCTATCCACAGATTTCTCCGATTTACACAGATTCAAAGATCCAAGAGAAGAGATTTTCACCACAAAGACTCCAAGACTCCAAGACTCCAAGAAAGCCAAGGATGCAAAGGCATTGTAGGGGCAAGACGTGCCGTATCCTCGCAAAAGTCAAGGTCATGGGGACGCCGCTACCGCCCTCGGGAGGGCACCTTCTTCAGTGGGACGGGCGTCCCTGCCCGTCATCCTCCCTCCGTCATCCCGGCGAAGGCCGGGAACCAGTCTTCTCTCACCCCCGGACCCCGGCCTGCGCCGGGGAGACGCCCGGCAGAGACGCCGGGACGCTACTGAAGCCAGGGAACGCCGGCAAAGCTCGCCTTCTCGGTAGCGCCGGCCTCCGTGCCGGTATTCTTCGGTTTGCCGCCATCGCCCGGCAGAGACGCCGGGACGCTACTGAAGCCAACCTCTTCGGTAACGCCGGCCTCCCCGCGTTCCGCGGGTATGTCTTTCCCAGGTGCGGTCCCAAAAAGCGAGGCGGAGCCTCCCGATTTGCATGCCCAGGCAGAGCCTTGGAACTAGAGAACATGGGGCACTGTAGGGGTCAGGCGTGCCGTGCCCTCGCAGAAGCCGGCGTCGTAGGCAGCGTCGTAGGATGTGGTGAATCCCGCCTTCAGCGGGATGAACCGCATCTGTCGCGTCCTCCGGAAAGAGGAGATTTTACCACCAAGTGACCGAGAAAGAGAAGAAGCTATCCACAGATTTCTCCGATTTGCACAGATTCAAAAAGCAAGAGAAGAAAGACCAACCACCAAGACTCCAAGACACCAAGAAATCGAAGAAAAAAATCCATTGTGGGGGTCACGCAGCAATGCCATATACCCCGGAAGGCATCCTCTTCAGTGGGACCGGCATCCTGCCGGTCGTCCTCCGCCGGGACGTAACCGCAGCCCGAACCGCCGGAACGGGCCTGCGGGGTAGGGGAGCGCCGCGGCCGGCAATGCTATCCTTCCCTCCCAGAGCATAGATGCGGTTGTCGGTGGATGCATCGCCGTAGATGACATTGCCGCTGTCGGTGCCCGTCGTCACGGAGACGACCCGGGCCCGGTTCATTGCCGCTTCATCCAGCACTATTCCGTCGCTGAAGACAATCGCCTCGACATGCGCGGCACTCGACCCGAAATAGTTGACCACGGTCACGCGGTCGTCTCCGTAGTTGAGCACAAGGTCGTTGCCCCAGCGTTCCATGTCGTCCAACTCGGTGGAGGTCACATCGGTGAACCTGATCACATCGAGGTTGCCCGTAGTGGAATCGTTCTCGATGATACGATCCGTGCCGGCACCCTTGCTCAGGACGTACGTATCGTTGCCGAGGCCCCCGGTCAGCGAATCATTGCCCTGGAGTCCTATCAAGGTATCTTCCCGGTCGGTCCCGACCAGTGCGTCGTTGTTTGGGGTGCCGAGGATAACATTCTCGGCGCGGGCATTATCCCGGATGTATTGCGTGTCCCACACCGTGCCGTCCGTGAATACAATGCGTTCCACCTTGGAGGCATCATCCGCGAACCAGCCGGTCACCAGCAACGTGTCCTCCGTGCCGGCGATGACTATCCGCAGATCGGTTTCGGCGATCTCCAGCGTCACGTCCGACGGCAAGACATCCGCAGCAAGGGTGATCGTGTCCACATTACCCGCGGTGAGGTCATAATCGACCACCGTGTCGTGACCCGAGCCCCGGCCGAACAGATAGCAATCATC
>JAZDHD010000083.1:0-6870 GCA_043806215.1 Pseudomonadota bacterium
CTGTTTGTCGCTGCACGCACGTTCTGGAGAGTCGTGAAGAGGCAGAGAAGCTCATGAGCGTACCCCGCAGAGACGGCGACCTATAGCGATTCAAGATGAGGTCCATTCTGGTACCAATACGTCTTGTCGGCGGGATCTTGGCTGTCGTGCTTGCTCTTGCCGTATACTCATGGGCCCTGCTCGAACTGCTGCACGTGACCGGCAACCCGTTCGAGTGTGCAATCCTTTTGGCTCCGTCATTGTATGTGATCTTGCCCGCGGCGGACATTGACCTCCACATTGTCTTACGGTGCTGAGGATGGAGATAACAATGAGGAGTCACCGGTGCTGACGTGGGTATGACGCGCCGTCCTAGAGGGACTGGACTCCGGTAGGCACCACCACTCACTACGCGGTTGTGACCGAACAGAATCAGACGTTCGATCCGGCGTCATTCACCTACTTGACGTGGGAGCAAGGCACGGACGGCGTATGGAGGGAGGTTGAGAAGGAGCAGAGCTATCAGATAGAACAGTGGTACACGTCCGAGACGGAATTGCCGTACACCGTGCAGGAGTGGGAAAAGACCTTGAAAAAGGTCACGTACGAGGTTCATCATGCCGAATGGGTGAAAAGGGAGGTCATGGGGTCGTACCCGGTACTTGAGCATTACGTGGTCCATTTTGGGGAAACCAAGTACGTGTTTAAGATGGAATACCCTACGGTCGAGTATACAACGGCCCTCATAGACAAGGTTCTGAAAACCGTGGATTACTCCACCACGATCCTGGGAACCGAAACAAAGGAGATCCCCTACGACTCCCCGCAGATCGGCACGGTGACCAAGCAGATCGAGTACGAGGTTATGGAACGAAGTCCGTGTGAGGACTGCGACCCGGAAGTGTACCGAATCGTGGAAGACATGCTGCGTGATCGTGTTGACAACATTATCGGTCAGATGGAGGCCGGTTTTGAGACCTCGGCAGCATCGTCGAGTTTCGAGGAACTGTTGCTGGGCCTGAATCCCTGGTCGTCTTCTGAACCTACATACGGAGGCTCGGGACCACACTCCAATGGGCGGAGTACAGGGTCGGAAAACCTGTGGCAAGAGAAGTGGTACGCCACGGAAGGCAGCACAGACCCAATTGCCTTTTCGCCGGAATCGTCCCCAATTTACCTGATCACAGGCCTGGGAGGGTCGACGGAGAACGACTGGACCAGTCAAACAAATGAGTACGGAACCCAGGATGCTACAAGTCCGACACCTGAGCGAGGGAACGTACTGCTGGGTACTACAGAACCTGCATTGGTGGGGCCCCCGGGGGGTAGCCCTACTTCGGGTGGTTCGCAGACTGGTTCTGGATGGGTTAATTGGATATGCAATCACCTATTTCAGATACTCTTCGGTGCAGTGATGGCTATCGTCGTTGGGATAATAATCGCGAGATATGGGGCCTTTATTCTTGCAATAATTGGTAGACTGCTCCTCTACGGTACAATTGTGTGGCTCTTGTGGAAGCTTTCGGAATTGCTAGAAGAGGCAGCCCGTTACCTGGAAGAACTGGCGGAAGAATACGGGTATTGTCAAGGACTGGCAAAGGCCTTGAGAAGGAAAGCCGAATTCTTTCGCCAGTTCATGAAGACTTGCATGGACGGCTATGTGCTCGGCGCTGAGATATTCATCGAGGCGCTAAAAGGGTTCCTTCAATGGCTGCGAGACATGTTTGAGCCGGCGTCCAAATGATGGAACCGGACCATTCCAGAGGCGTTGCATGGAACGCAAAGATTCCTGATGGCTGCGTGCCTGCTGCATACGTCTCCCTCATGGAAACAAGTATCAGTAGCATCTCGTGGCCGTCTGTGGACACACAGGAACTGCTTGCGGCGGCATGCCGCAGCACCGTTTTGGGTGCAGTGCGAGGGGCGCGCTGTAGCTTTCGTTCGAAGCCAAATGTTGACTTGGTGCAGGATCGACAGAGCATGTCCTAGTATCGGATAGCGCTGACGATGCCCTATTGTCGAATGTCTTGATGGGAAGCCCGTTTACTCACTATTCCGAACGCCAAAGTCCAGTCCTGCAAACCTTGTAGTGGCGCAACGCAGGGAGGTCCGTTTTGGTAATACGTCTTGTCGGCGGGATCTTGGCCGTCTTACTTGCTCTTGCGGTATACTCATGGGCTCTTCTCGCACTTCTGCGCGTGACCGGCAACCCGTTCGGCTGTGCAATCCTTTTGGCTCCGTCATTCTATGTGGTCTTGCTCGCCGGCGGCATCTTGCTCATACGTTCCACGAAGACTGATACCACCTCCGCCGGTCGAGCCAAGCAAGCGTTAAGACAAGTCCCTTGTGACTCGGTATCGGCGAGACAACGATGGATGCTTAGGGCACAGAAGGCATGTGCGTTCGTGGTTGGGTTCATTGTCATATCGGTGAGTCAAACGGTAATGATGCTTGGGATCCCGCATCTGATATGGGGCTGGTGGGTTACCGGACCTGGTCCCGGCGAGATAATAAAAGGATTGTGTAAGGTAATCTTTCTTGGCCTCATCTGGGTCGCTATCGGTACACTGCTCTGCTGCTACTCCATATGCTATGGGAGCAAGCGTCGCGAGTCGGACAACGCCCTGATGAGCGACTTGTGCTCTAATAGGCTTGTACGATGGTTATCACAGTTACCTCCACCGAAGCTTCTGAATTTGGCACTGGGGGTAGTGTGTTATTGGGTAGGGCTGGACATAAGTTCCCAAATCCTTTTTGCGGGGCAACGTTTCGGTGATTTCTCGCTTCCAGGTCAGCTGGCTCTTGTCTTGATCCCCACGATGTTTACGGGAACAGTCCTGTCTTGGCGCGCCCTGAAGGCGGATCGTTGAGGCAAGCAGCTGAAATTAACCGACACATTGCCTTACGCAAAATCTGCAAAACAAGAACATAGGGTCGGGCCTTTCATCTTGAATCCATTCATGATTACCTTCATGATGCTTCGGTGCGATGCCCCAGTAGTGAGCAGGATGGTTCAGCGGGAAAAGGAGGACTCAAGAAGCAAGACCTGACCCTGATGCCTGCTTGGGAATTCCTCCTTTGGTGAAACCATAACCGGAACCCTGACAGGAGGGTGGCAACTCTCCGACAGTGATGGAGGTTCTTCCGGTACCGAGCCCATCGCGGAATCCGCAACCGGGAATCCGACAGCCACAGGAGAGTATCCCGGCTATCCATCCGGTGATGACGATAATCGGTATCTCCTGTTGGGGGATTCAGGGGGGACCGCAGGTCTTGCGGGACTCTCGGGAGGAACTACAGGAGGAACGACTATCACTTCAGGGGGTAGTCAGAGCAATTTCCGGCAGACGCTGTTGAGGAATCTAGCCGGTGCCAATACGGCATTTGCCGCACTTGCCGGTTTTCTGGGTCTGGGGACGTTGCTACGCTTCGGATCATATATCTTGATAGCCTATCGGTATTTGCGCTCGGTGTTTTCATTGGTGAATCGAATCCCCTTCCTAGTAAAATGGGCTGAGAAGCTGAAGAATATGGGTTTTAAGCAGTTGGCTTGGCTCGCTTGGAAGATCATTTTCTGGATCTTGGCAGCACTTATGACGTTCTTGAACTGGCTTATCAGGACCTTTGAGTCGTTGGAACGACTCCTTTCGCAATGGTTGGATTGGGATCACTGTATCATGAAGTGGTTGAGGGGAGTACGGTACACGCTGGAGGATCTGCGTCGCTGGTTGGATCGTTTGAGCCGGCAACTTGACGATGCTTGGCGTGACCAAGCCCCATATGGTCCCGGCTATCACCCGTAAGTGTCAAATGATAATGCTGTAGGTTCTCCTCTGTTATCAACAGGGTGCCACATTCCTGCGCCCACGGTATAGTGGCTCCCGTTTCCCCAAGGATCGCGGGATTGTTGACAGCGGTAGACCGCGCGAGACTAGGCTGTTCAGCGAGAATCCAAGAATGGGAGACGTCGACAAGGTCAACAGCATTCAGGAGTCAGAGAAACGTGATGAATCCAGGGAATTATCCGGTCGAGAGGTAGTCTTTATTCGATGCGGGATGCTGATATACGCGTTGGTTTTCTTCGCTGTGGGACTCTGCGTCTCGTATCCGCTCCCATTTGGACGCCCTGGCGCTGCGCCCCCGATCGATTTGCTCGTGGACGTGGCAATTCTTGTTGAAATTCTTGTTTGGCTGGTTGTCTTCCCGTTTCTTACAGGAACGATCTTGTGCTGGTATGGCCTCAAATGGCCGCTGATACCCATTGAACGGAAATCAGAGACGACTTCCATTTCCCCAAGCAGTTACATTGCTCCGCCGTGGCTTCACATCAATCCGTACGCCATCATCAGCTTCGTCCTCGGTGTCGTTTACATCTGGTTTGGGTGTGGATTCCTCATCTTTATCATGCTCAGCACTGGGTATCCGACTCTCGCAGCTAATCTGAAGCACGCTGAATCAGCGGCTGTCTTCGTGTCTCTAATTATTGTTGCCGGAGTCCGCCGCTGCATCCTTGCCGTCAAGAAAGGCCGATTGCCGATCGGATGGGAGGGTACCCTGACGTATTCGAATTATCTGCCCATTTGGCGAATGGTGGTAATGAGTCTCATTACGTGTGGTCTCTATCACCTTCAGTGGTTTGCAGACGTTTCAGAGCAGCTGAAGAAGACTCTGCAGGTGAAACTGGGGCCGGGCCGGCAGTCATTGGGCCTGATCTTCCCGGTCTACAATTCCATTCTCGCTCACCAATTCTTCATTCACATCAACCACGCAGCCGAAAGAGCGGGTGTCGCGAGAGGCCCATCACCGCTCCTGTTAACGGTTTGGTACACCCTGGTATACGGCGGCGTAATCTACGTTCTGGTCTTTGAATGGCGTAGCGCAGTATGGGTCATTTCGGTGAGCCTATTGGCACTCGTGGTCTCCGGGACGTGCTTGCTCGCGGCGGTTCAGAACACCCTCAACGCTATCTGGCTTAAGGAACAGACAGACCTGCCCGTGAGAGACAGTTTCTCGAAGGATCAGTGGTCGGAAGTGGTTCAGGGGTGGTGTATGTGGAGCTTGATAGCCCATTTCCTGCCTGGATACTGGCCGGGATAGATCTCCATAGCGAATGCCGTGGCGGCTGAATATTTGGAGGCCTCACGGGGTTCGTCTTCTGCCGGGAGCTGGACCGGATCAGGAGGCACCACCGCGCCGGCCCTTGCCGAGGAGACGCGCTACTCGGATTCGGTTTCATCCGAGAGTGCGTACACCACCGCGGCCGGGCTTGGTTCGCTTACGGCAGGCACCTCCCCGTCCGGCGACACTGCGTACTGCACCGACTCGTTGGCCGGTACCGGATCGTCGGGGAGCCCACCCTCCTCGGGGAAGATTACGACTTCGCAAGCCTCAGTATCTGCGGGTCAGGGAGATATCACGAATTTCGACGGTTGGGTCGATGATCCGTCTTTCAAAGGATGGAGTTGGAACGACCTCGCGTATCTTCTCATTGTGTTGTTGCCCCTACTGGGGGCAATGATGGCCGATGCCATTGCGTATATCCTGGGGCATATCACCTGGGGTAGTGTGCTGGGGCTTTCTTACGGTTCCCTTTATCTGCGAAATGCTCTGGCCTGGCTCGACGGCCGCCTCACCGCGGCGATGGCGTTTCTTTGGCAACAGGCGGACAAGCTTGAGAAACTTTGGACCGCGCTGGAAAGACTCTACGCCAAGGTCGCCAAGTGTTGGCCGTGGGTCTTGCCCTATCTTAAGGCCGTAATGGATAAGATTCGGGCTCTTATCGTTGCGATGACGAAGTTGTGGAATATGCTGCGGCTCTTATTTGATGTCCTTAAGGAGATCTCCCTGCAATTGTGGATGCACTCCGATGCTTTCCGGGCATGGGAAAGAGCTAAGTAGTGGTTGAGCACCGCCGGCATGCATCCGACCAAAATTCTTTGGCTGGCCTTTCTAGAGGTGTGGAGACTTCTAGGAAAAGGAATTACAGAACTGAAGAAACAAATCGAATCATGGCGAAGGCAGCACGCTCCTTGATCGTTCTGTAGGGTACAGACTGGAGAAGGAAGACCCGAACGGGCAACGGTGTCGGACCGGTCATCCGTCCACAGTTTCCAGCATTGCGAAAGGTGCTTTGATGGCCGTCGCATCAAGTGTATCAAAGCGGTAGTTGATGACCGTGATTTCTTTGCAGGAGCCGAAGCAAGATGAATCTGGGGATGTGTCATGGCACTAGGACTCATGGAGACACTCTGGGATCTGGCCAAAATAATCGCTTATGGATACGCCGGGCTATTTCTCCTCGTTTTATTTATTTTCAGTCTGACTCCAGTGCTGTTCTATACTGGAGAATTGTTGCTCTACTGCTTTGTTCCTGGATACCGTATAGGGAGAAAACCGTTCGATCCGGAGCCGTTGCGGGAACACAGGCTGCTCAGTGAGAACAGCGTTGTCGTGGGGCTGTTCTTCTGGGTCATGGTGCTGATCCTGCTGTATTTAGTCCTTTGAGGTTCTTCCGATCGTTTCGCAGCACTCCAGGTCACGAACGAGGTGAAGGGGTCCTTGGGAAATGCGAAATGCGCCACAGTTCACGTTGCTTCATGGAAGATTTCTGCGCTGCAACCTGAATTGGGGGGCGTTTCCCGGCCCCTGCTCTTCGGCAGATCTTGAGCCCACTGAAGAGGGTGCCGTGGTATTCGGGACATGATGGCTCAAAACGTTGAAAGACAGGGTCCGGAGTTCCATGCATACGGGACCCGCAGCGAGGTGCATTTGGGAGACGCGACATGGGACAGGAACTCATCGAGATCATCTGGATGATGGTTGCCATACTGGCCGTTGCATACGCCGGTCTATGTCTCCTCGCCCTGCTGCTCCTCCCCGCAAGAGCCCTTT
>JAZDHD010000084.1:0-4165 GCA_043806215.1 Pseudomonadota bacterium
ACTCCTCGTCGATAGACTCGTTACGGCAAACCGTACCGAGGAAGCGAAGAAAGTTGCCGTCACTGGTGTGAAGAAGACCCTAGGCGTACATGCCGGTATTGCCTGGAAATTAGTAGAAAAATTGCGGGAACTCGCCTCTGCGGGCAAAGACCGTCCCTTGGCTGCCGCGTACCGTGCTTTGGAGTTCTTTAACCGAACATCATTGGATTTTTACAAACCCGTGAAAAAGGAGCTGCGTGACACAGACCTGTGGCCGTCGGTTCGTGAATGGTTACTTAATTTCCTGGAAACCGGCATCCGCCCCGATATGGCGTCAATGAAGAAACAGACGGAAAAGGGATCCAAGCCTTCGAAAGGTTGGCCTTTGCCGGCGCCCGAAGTTCCGGACGACATGGTGACGATGGGACGCCGGACATTTCCGGACGCGGAGACTCTCGTCCACATCGCTATCTACGAGCAGAGAAACGACGACGCACTCAAATGGTTCAAACGCGTGAAAACGCCGGTTTGGGGCTACAGCCTCGATCTGACAGTGGCGAAGGCAGTGAAGGAGACTCACCCGGATGTCTCCCTGGAAATATGGAAGCAATGCGCGGAACGAGAAATAGGACTGGTGAAACCGGCCGCCTACCAAGTTGCGGGAACCTACTTGGCGGAAATGAGATCGGTGTACGAGCGGACCAACCGATCAAAGGAATGGACAGCGTACATAGCAGCACTCCGTACTACCCACAAACGCAAGACCCGGCTCATGGAAGTGCTCGATTCGGTGGAAAGCAAACGAATCATCGAGTCATGATCTCAGTGGAAGTCGAATTCGCGCAAATCGCAATGTTGGGGACATAATACCGTTTTTTGCAGTGATCGCTTTCGTGGTCTGCACGTGGTCGTTGGCTCAGATCCCAGCCGGTGAGCCGCTCAAGGGGTGTTACAAATGTATCTCCGCGCCCCAACGCCACACCCAAGAAGAACAGGCCTTCCGAACGAATACCACACCGTATGACACGGTAAAGATAGGCAGCCGACACGATGTGAGGTGGTCGGTGATAGAACCATGCTGGGAGAGGGCGACCGCTTGTCATTAAATCGGTATTCTGTCCCCCGAATTCTCGGCCAAACCCCAGTGCCGGAGATTCCTCTCGGTGAGGTACGACTACGAAGTGGACATGGTTGATCATGAGACACCAAACAAGTACCGAGACCCCAGTGCCGGGCGATTTCTTCTCCCGGCATTCCAAGATACTCACAGCGGTCCGATTCTTCATGAAACACGTTCATAGCCCGAACACCACGCTGCGTGACGTGATGCGGATAACCGGGAACCACTATGCGCGATAGACGAGCCATTGGGTCCTGCTGCATGAAAATCTCATGACTGCCAATCAAAACCTGGTGTATGTCCCCAGATATCGGCATTCCAAGACACTCACGACGGTCCGATTCTTCATGAAACACGTTCATAGACCGAACACCACGCTGCGTGACGTGATGCGGATAACCGGGAACCACTATGCGCTATAGACGAGCCATTGGGGTCGTGCTGCATGAAAATCTCAAGACTGCCAATCAAAACCTAGTGTATGTCCCCAGATATCTCAGATATCCTGAGGGAGATGCATCGATCCATTTGACATCCTCCTTTGCATACGCAACACTCGATACAGGTGGCTGGTTAGGCCTTACCCAACAGGGACTTTCACCCTGCAAGAGATGCCAGGCTTCGCCTGGCGCACTGTCTTTGTATCTTGGCGCCTCAATCTCTCTTGATTCCCCCTAATGGGCTGCTCTGTCCAGCCAATCCTCGAGTGCGGACTTGTCCGGGAAATCAAGGAGGTCTTCCCCCAGGCGTTCCAACTCTTCCAACGGCAACTGTTGGATACGCTCTTGAGCGGACTCGTCCAACTCACCGAACCGGCGGCGGAGTAGCCGAATCGTCAGGGAAACGGCTTCCCTCACCATTCCCTGTTCCATTCCCTGTTGCCTGCCCTTTTCGACACCTTCGTCGATCCATTTATCTGCGAGGCTGTACATGTAAATCTCTCCCTTCTTCCCGAGTGAATCCTTAAGTGCTTGCCCCACGTCCTCCGGCGTTACCCTTTCCCTTGCGGCCCCCAGATACTGAAAAACCGCTTCCATGAATTGCAGAGCCGTTTGTTGTTCCATGTTGTCGATGAGTCCAAAATACTCCTTCAACCGCTTCGACAGATCGGGCCTGAAAAAGTTCTTCATCAGAAGCAGGGCCACTGCAAGGGTCGCGGCGGCCAGACAGCGCATTTTGATCTCATCGTCAGTGTAGCCCGACAGGTCGCACAGATAATACCTGAAGTTCAAGAGGTCCGGCAGAAGGTTGTCCGGGGGGTCGTACAAGGCAGCGAACTCGGTGGAAACCGTCCATTTCTTCGTTCCGTGATATAAGACAATCGGGATCACCGGACGCACGGGCTCGACACCGCACTTTGTCGTCTCGTCCCAAAGCCGGGTCAAATACCGCAAGAGCTGATACGCCACCTTCACATCACGGTCGCTCTTGTGCTCGAACAGGAGGTAGACATAAGCCTCCTTCCCGTTCTTCAAGCCCACCGTGTAGAGCAAATCCGAAAAGTGCTCTTTCAGCCGCTCGTCAACGAACGAGCCTTTGCTCGGCCGAAACGAATTGGGTTGCAGGTGTACGGTCACGTTTGGGGGAAGGAAGTTCAGTGCGAAGGTTTCCGCCGCATCAGGACGGGAAAAGACCTTCTTGAAGAACAGGTCGTGGTGATTGGTGATTTCCGTCATCGCAGCCCTCGGGTTTTTCCGGTCACACGGGGGTGAGTATACCATCGGCCGCAGGAGACGGGAAGCGAGATGACGCGGTGAACGTCTTCTGAAAGAGGTTCCACCACAAAGACGCAAAGAAAACCAAGAGTTCTCTACGGGCCTGAACAAGAGGGGTGATTGAGAGAGTTCGACGCAAAACCAGACGTGACCCCTTTAGTCGGATGAACACAGATAAGACAGAATCTGTGCTAATCTGTGAAATCTGTGGATACATTTCCTCGTTCCCCTTGGTGCCTTTGTGGTGAGATTTCTTCTCCCTCTTTCTTCGGTATTCTTCAGGAAGATCATCCGCAGATTACACGGATGAACACAGATATGACAGAATCGGTGCTAATCTCTGAAATCTGTGGATACATTTCCTCGTTCCCCTTCGTGCCTTGGTGCCTTGGTGGTGGATTACATATAGGTTACCCGGAATTCCCATCGGCCGCAGGAGACGGGAAGAGAGATGACGCGGTGAACGGCTTCTGAAAGAGATTCCACCACAAAGACTCAAAGAAAACCAAGAGTTCTCTACGGACCTGAACAAGAGGGGTGATTGAGAGAGTTCGACGCAAAACCAGACGTGACCCCTTCACTTCATCTTTATCTTTATCTGGTACCACAGTTAGAGCCACTGTCGGGTCAAAGCATTCCTTTAACAAGTTGAATGGCAGTCTCATTCTCGTTGGGAACGAAAAACGTATTGTATGTGGGGTGGTCTACCGGATGTCCTGTGACCCCGTCGTACGCTCCATATTCCCTTTCTCGAAATAATTTCATAACCTTAGTCGCGACATTGTCTCCAACCTCTATATAGAAGACGGGTCGCACTTCGCTGACAAGTCTCGTCGCTCCCTGAAGCGCCATCAATTCCGCACCTTCGACGTCGATCTTGACAAGATGCGGCTCGGGAAAATATTCAAGCAAACGATCAAGTTTGAGCGTCGGCACGAGTTCTGTTTCTCTTATACCGCCCATTTGGGAATGCCCTCCGGCTTTCTCCAATGCATTGCTGGCCCGACCTCTTTTGGCTATTAATAGAGTGGCCACTCCATTGTGAGAAGATATGGCCGCCGGCAGAACTCGAATGTTAAGACTCCTGTTTGCCTTGAGCTTTGCCGATCGTCGAAGGATTTGAGCCAGCCAGATATCCGCCTCAACTGCCAAGACTGTACCCGCAGCAGCAATACTGGCCGCGGCCATTGCAAAAACGCCTACATTTGCACTGAGGTGGACCCCTCTGTCAAGACAAATTTTGAACTTTTTTAAGGTTGAAAAGTACACCTCGGTACTAGGTGAATGTTCTTGGTTTCCGGCTCTTGGATACGGGTACCCATGTACATCTGGTACGGGGTCTGGTACCCGA
>JAZDHD010000085.1:0-28225 GCA_043806215.1 Pseudomonadota bacterium
GTGACGGCATCGAGTCTTTCTTTCAGGGTTCTCGAGGACAAGATCTGAGTGTTTCTTGGCAAAAAGCCCCCATGATCGGGGCGATCACAACTGAGAATGAAAGCCCCAGGACTTCGAGCCGAAGACCGGGCAGAGCCCGGTGAACAGGCATTCCCTGGCGGGAGCCCATAGGCCGACTTAAGGATTCTGCCAACCTCTGCTTCAACGGGCACATGAATCGAGGCATGCACACCGTTTTCGGTGTTGAGATGCAGCGATCTTAATGTGCCGAAGGCACTTAGGAATTGAGCCGGGGGATTCATCCCCCGGAAGAACAGGCTTGGGTTAACGCCTATGGGAGGCCGCCGGTGTTCCAAAGAATGTGTCGGCCCACAGGTGGGTGAGCGAGACGGCAAGCAATGGAAAGCACGCTCGACGGTATTCCGTAAGCCCGATCAGGACTGTCCCCAATCCCACTCGATTGCATATTCCACGAGCCTGTCCGCGAGATCCTCCGTGATGTCGGGTACTTTAACTCCGGGCAATGCCGTGTCTATATTGGTCCGGCCGAAAATGGGATTGTTTGAGAAGTGGAAGAGGATGGTCTGCATCTGCCGCCAGACCATGCGCTCGATGGTGTTGCGGGGCTGCGTGAAGGGAGCTCCTGCTCCGGCAAAATTGAGCCCGCCTATGCGGAACCGGCGGGTTATCCAATCGAGGGTCCACTGGTGGGTGGGGGGAGCCGGGTGGGTGAGGTGAAAGATCCGGTTGTGGTTTTCCGGCTTCTCGATGATGCGGACGGCCGCTTCGGCCACGTAGTCCACCGTGATGATGTTTGCCGTCGCGTCCGGGTATGCGGGCACGTTGATATTGAGTTGGAGGCGCTGTTCTTCGGGGACATCCCGCATGAGGCGGTCGAGCAGGTGAGCTGCCTGAACGAGGATGTACCAACCGCTGAACGAGGTGCACCGGGCGGTTTCGGAATGCCCGACGATGATGGACGGCCTGAGGAATGTGGCCTTGCCGTCCCAGATCTGTTCGGCCTCCCATTTGCTCTCTTCGTACACGTTGACGAAATCGCCTCTGGGATGGTTTTCTTCCATGACCAGCCGGCCCTGAACCATTCCACACACGTACGCGGTACTGATAAAATGACACTGCATGGGCCTGCGTTGCACGAGATTGTACAGGGTCTTTGCACTGCCCAGATTCGTCTTGCGGGGTTCCCCGAACTCGTCCATATGGAGTCTCGTGGACGCGGCGCTGTGGAGAAGCGTATCGACGTCGTCGAGTCCGGGGTGCTGCCGGCACCACTCCTCCCACTTTTCATCCGCGTCGAGGACTTCTCCTTTGAACCAGTTCAGACTGCCGGCGCTTCTCGGTAGGCCCAGTGTTCCCAGGAAACGGACGGTATCGAGCTTACGGGATTCATTCCGGTACATGGCCCACACGCAATGATCCCTCTCGAGCAACTCTGCAATGAGATACTCACCCAGGAATCCGGTCCCTCCGGTGAGGAGGACTGTCATGGGTTTCGTCATCACACCTCCAGCCGGCGTCACGTCGTTGAGCCCGACGCCGGACATTTTTCAACGGCCATTGCAGGCACCGGCGTCACGAACGACCTTGAGTCTCGCAAGAACCGTCGTACCCGCGCAGGGAATCCGGACGTTGCTCCCGGTTTCCGGCCAGCTGCTACAACCAAACCGCAATTCAGGAGTCCATTCCCGAAGGAATCTCCGCTGTACGGTAAAAAAACGAAGATCAGTAATACGGTACGCTTTTCTTCTCCACGCCTTGCTTGGACTCAACTTCTGCACTCTGTATAGCAGCCCGTCCCGGCATTTGAAAGGAAAAAAAGCGCTTTGGGACCGTGTGGAATCCGGCAAACACGGAGTAGGAGCCGGCCGGGGAATCTTCTCCACTCCGTGTGTCATTCGTCTCTACCTGATAGTCTTCTTCCTTCTCGTTCTCGTAGGGGTAGGCCCCCGTGCCTACCCGGGCGGGCGGCCCGCGTTCTGCGCGGGACCCCTGAAGCCTGGGAATGCCTATCCGCCGGGCTCTGCCCGGTCTTCGGCCCGGAACATCGAGGGTTTTCATGGTCGGTTGTGATCCCCGAATCATGGGGGGTTTATGCGTGCCCGGCCGGTTGGGGCGGCGGCGTGCCGTTTGGTCCGGCAAGCCCTAAGGAAGACTTTCCCCATGGAAGCCCCCGTAAAATATGCTATAATAGAGGTTTAACTAACGAGCAACCTGAAAGGGTCCGCGCTATGTATACCCACAATGAAAAACCCGTGATCGCTTTTGTATGGCGTTCAGAGGAGATCACGTCTGCCGTCGTGGAGATGACCCGCCGCACACGGACACGGGCCGTTTTCGACCTGTATTCGATTGATCCGGAAACCGTCGGGGCCGCACTGCTGCAAGCAGACGCTTCCAAGGATGCGGTAGATCTCAAGGTCTCGCCGAAGTCTCTCATGGATCCGGGGCTGGAAGATTTTCTGGAAGATATGGACCTGGATGCAATCTGGACGGAATTGCACCCATGTGTGGACGAAGAAGATCCGGATCAATATCTCGATAGAATCGGAGAACTTTCCACTCGCTTCAGAGTGATTCCCATACTAGGCGATTTCAAGCTCATCGGGCGTATTCTCGACACGTGCCCGGGGATCGGAACCATCGCACTCAAGGGCAATGAAGCCGGCGGGTTCGTGAGTACTGAAACCACGTTCACGTTGTACGCATCGGTCCGGGAGTTGACACGCTCACGCACACAAGGACCCGGACTCGCAGTCTGGGGCGGAGCGGCATCGCCGGAAGCCGCTGCGGCTTTCCTCTCCGTGGGAGCCGCAGGCGTGGTCTTCGAGAGCCTGCATTGGCTCACCGATCTCGTGCACGCGGACGACGACGCCCGGAAAAGGATATCCGCGATACGGCCCGATCACACGGACTTAATCGGCTCCAACGTATCGGTACCGTGCCGCATGTTCAATAAGGGAAACTCCAAGGCCGTGAGAGAATTGAAGACCTTTGCCGGGTCGTTGTGCGGAGGCGAGATCACGGACGGGCAACGCCGGTTCTTTGCCGCCAGGATCCGCAACGAGGCCGTGCATCCTCTGAACAGCGGGTTTGGCAGAGACGAATTGATACCGCTGGGGGTCGAGGCGGCGTTCGCCGGTTCCTTTGTGCGACGCTTCGGGACGGCCACGGAGCAGGCGGTCGACGCGTTTGTAACTGAAATTGAACGGCTATGCGAGGGATCGGTCCGGAGGCTCCATGCCTTTGCCGACAGTGCCGCGGCGCGGGAGATGGGAACGAGGTACTCCTTTATCCAGGGTGCCATGTCGTGGATAACCGATGTTCCGGAGTTTGCCCTCCGGGTGGCTCAGGCCGGCGGATTGCCGACCGTGGCTCTGGGGCTCATGGACGGGAAAACTCTCGTGGAAAGACTCGGCCGGCTCCCCCAAGTGATGGGCGACAAACCGTATGCGGTGAATGTGATCACCCTGGCGGAAAATCCTCATCGGGACCGGCAACTTGCATGGATAAGGCAGACAAGGCCCCGCTTCGCGGTTATTGCGGCCGGCGAGCCTTCCCATGCAGCGGAACTCATTGCGGACGGGCTCGAAGTGATCTACATCGCACCCAATGAGGAACTCCTCAGATTGGCCGTCGAAGCCGGCGTACGCTGGGTGATTTGCGAAGGCAACGAAGCCGGCGGCCATGTGGGCGAGCACAGTACGCTCACGTTTGCCCAAATGGTTCATGATCTCAGGCTGCGGGAGCCTTCGATATTCGAAGGAGTGAAGATCGTTCTTGCCGGCGGAATCTTTAACCGTGAGACCGCGTTCATGGCCGCCATGCTCGGAGCCGATGCAATACAGATGGGTACGGCGTACCTCGCGGCCGCGGACATCGTAGAAGCGGGAGCCCTGACCGGCTTGTATCAGCAGATGATCATCGAGTCCGCTCCCGGCGGCACGGTGGTTACGGGGGAAGGCACGGGCCTGAGGGTGAGATCCCTCAGGACGCCCAGGATGGAAGACGTCTGTTCCCTGGAACGGGACTTCGCGTCGGGATCGGAGGATGAGGCGTCGTTCCGGTTGAAGATGGAAACGCTGAGTGCCGGCAGTCTCTTCATTGCCGCACGGGGACTGGACAGACCGGGAGGTACTCCGCTGGACGCCTCCCGGTGTATTCAAGAAGGCCAGTTCATGAGCGGCGCCTGTTCGGGAGTTCTGAAGGATCATCTCAACGTGGAACAGTTCCACAGGGAATTGGCCGAGGGACCTCTGGAACAAGGACTGCCGGTGACCGGGCCGATCCGCGATCACTACGCGCCGAGACCTTCGGGGGAGGATCACGGCGAAGGACCTCCGGCCCGGAGTGCGGGCACGCGATCTCGTCCCGCGCCTGTGCGGCGTGACCGGGAGAGAATTGCCGTTACGGGAATGGCCATGGTCAATGCGCTGGGCAACAGCCCCGAGGATGTCTGGGCCGCGAGCCTTGCCATGAAGAGCGGTATCGTGGAAGTGCCTCTGTCCCGCTGGAACCACGCGATCTACTATCATCCGCGTCCCCGCATGCCGGAGAAGACCTACTGCAAGGTGGCGGCCTTTCAGAACCTGGAGATCTCCCGGAAGGATTTGGGGATTCCGCCCCAGGATTTCCGTACCATGACCACGGCTACGAAGGCCACCATGTGGTTGGCGAAACATGCGGTCGAGCAGTCCGGGATTCTGGATACAGATATTCCCAGAGAGCGCATAGCAGTGCTCATCTCCCAGAATTCCGGCGAGGCCGCGGCCACTCTCGAAGACACGATCATCCGCGGGTGCGCCGACCGCATAGCATCGTCGCTGACAACGGCTCTCAATCTTTCCCCGGATGCCGAGCGTGCGGCTGCGGAGGACATCAAGGCCGGCAGGATCGTCATCGACGATACCACGCTCCTGGGCAGGTTGAATTGCTCCGCCGGCGGATTCATCTGCAACAAGTATGGATTCATGGGGCCCAGCTTCTCCGTGTCCGCCGCCTGTGCCACGGCCTTGGTCGCTCTGTTCAGTGCCTATCAGATGATCCGCAACGGTATCATTGACGCGGCCGTGGTGGGAGGAGCGGAAGAATACCTCACCCCCATGCACTTTCTCGAGTTCTCAGCTTTGGGAGCCTTGGCAGGGTTGTCTGGCGTTGAACGCCGCGCGGACTCCTACAGCCGCCCCTTTGACGAGGAGCGCGACGGCATGGTGCTCGGCGAGGGCGGCGGCATGATCGTAATCGAGCGGGAGTCCATCGCTCGCAAAAGAGGTGCGCGGGTGCATGCGTACATCTCGTCCATGGGCGCGAGCAATAATCATTTGGGGATGGTGGAGTCGTCCAGAATGACCCAGGAGATTGCCATACGGTCGTCCTTTAGAGACGCACCGTACGGACCGGAAGGGGTGGATCTGGTGGAATGCCATGCAACAAGTACCCGGCAGGGAGATGTGGAGGAAGTCAGGGCACTGAAGTCGGTATTCGGCACGGACAAAAGGCTTGTGCTCACTTCCTTCAAGTCCCAGATCGGCCATACGCTCGGCGCGTCCGGAGTGAATAGTCTCATCCGAGGGATCATGGCTGCGAAGGCCGGGGTGTATCCGCCGAATCTAAACTACGAATCGCCGGACAAGGAACTGGATATCCAAGGCTCCGGATTGGTGATCAATGGCGAGCCGCATGATTGGCATCTGCATAATGGCGATCCGCGACGGTTCCAGGTGAACGCGTTCGGTTTTGGTGGTTCCAACTACGTGGTGCAGGTTGAACAGGCCGTGGACGATCAGGACGCTGTTCTCGTGCTCCCTCGCGATTCAACGACCGTCGAGCGGGAGGCGATGCCGGCCGATCTGCCCGACGGGCTCTTTTTCTTCGCGGGGGAAGTGGGGTCGGAACATTACCGGGTAGGGGTGCTTGCCGATTCGGAGGCCGAAGCGCGCAAGACTCTGGAGGAGAGTGAAGCATTCGGCAACGGCGGCCCCATGGGCTCGAAGCGTCTCAGAACACTCGCCCGCAAAGGCGTGTATCTTGGAAAATCACAGGAAGCATCTCCTCTGGCTTTTGTTTTTACCGGACAAGGTTCGCATTACGCCGGAATGGGTCATGAACTCTACGAAACATTCCCGGTAATACGCAAATGGATGGACCGGGCCGCCGCAATGGCTGACTTCGATCTTCTTCACCTGCTGTTCCATGATAGGGAGGAAGACCTGCAGAGGACCCGGTGGCAGCAACCGGCCCTGTTCACCATGGAGTTTGCCATGGTGAAGTATCTGGATTCTTTGGGAGTCCGTCCCACGGCGCTGGCCGGTCACAGTCTGGGGGAATTGACGGCACTCTGTTTGGCCGGGGTGTACTCCTTCGAAGACGGATTCCGCATAGTCAACAAACGGGCGCTGTGCATGGACAAAGCCTGTGAAATGAACGTGGATCCGGGGGTTATGTTGGCCTGCGACGGTCCCCTGGAGTTTATCGAGGAGATCATCGCTCAGAGGGAAAGGATCTACGTCACCAACATCAATTCACCGCGTCAGGTGGTGCTCGGCGGAAGCACCGAAGGCGTGACCGCACTGGGGAGAGAACTCAAGGAGAAGGGGCACCGCAGTACCCTGCTGCGTGTGAGCATGGCATTTCATTCTCCTATCATGGAGTGCATACACGCGGAATTGGAAGCGTTCATCGCGGACATCGAGTTTCATCCGCCCAGGATTCCCGTCATTTCCAACACGACAATGAAACCGTTTCCCAATGACGTTGCAGAGATCAAACGAATCGTGATGGCCCATCTGGAATCTCCGGTTCACTGGATGCAGAATGTCCGGACTCTCCACGACGACTACGGCGTTAGGGTCTTCGTGGAGGTGGGGCCGAGAGAGATACTCAGCAACATGATAGCGGATACCGTGGACGATGTGGAATGCATCCAGACGAGCTTGCCTTCGGCGGAGGTCACCATCTTCAAGACCGCACTGGCTCAACTCTATGCAAACGGGCATTTGCATGTCTCGGAGGTTTCCTCCCTTGGATTTCTTTCCGGCGGCACGGGAGGGGAAGCGGCCTCGGCGGCATCTTCCGTACGGGTTCCAGGACCGGGGCTCCAGAGCAAAGTCGCGGTCGATCCGGGAAATTCGACCCTTGACCGGATTGTTCATCGGGAAATCGCGGCTTTTGTCATGGAGAGCTTCGGTCGGTTCCTAAGACCGCACGTGATGGCGGCCATTCGTCGGGAATACGATCCCAATTTTACGGAACATAACCTGGACGGTCTTCTCAAGGAGATGTTTCCTGGAACTGTTGTGCAGCCCGGCTCCGTTGGAGAACCGGTTGTCCGTCCCGCAACCGTGCCCGGCGGGGCGGTGGGAAAAGAGGAGCGGGAGGCGGAGGCCTGCGTCGATGAACCGGCACCCGCCGGCGAAACGGACGCCGAGGATGTGACCGAGCAGGTCATCCGGATCATCATGGATGCCACCGGGTATGACCGCGAGGAAATCGAGCCGGATATGGATCTCAGGGAGGATCTCTCCATACGTTCCAGCCGGCTCCCGGTGATAATGGACTCGTTGGAAGGGCACTTCAACATGAAGATCGATTTGGAAGACTTCATGGATGTGCGGACCATCAAGGACATCGCAGTCAGAATCTCGGAGATTCTTGAAAAGGGTACCGCGGCACAGGCTTCATCCGCTGCGGACGGGATTGCGCATCAACCGGACACGGGGCCGTCGTCGGGTTCCGGCGAGAAGAAGGAGAACATCAAGAGGATCCTGTTCAGGGAAGTCCCCCTTGTCGAAGACAATGTCCAGCCTGTGGAGATCGGTCCCATGGAACCTGTGGCAATTATATCGGCCGCCGGTGGGACGGGTCTGCGCAAGAGCATTGGCGGAGTCTTCAGGAGGGACTATGGCGCCGTGATTGTTCCTCTGTCGGTTCTTGACGGGACGGGAGGGGAAGAAGCCTTCGATATCCGCCGGGAGGAAGACCAGGTCGTGCTTGCAGAGAAGCTCGGCCGTCTGGAGGAACTGGCCGGGATGGTCTTCATTATTGATGACCTGTTCGAGGAGAGGATCGAGGGCCTGGATGTCGTCCCAGTCATACTCAAAGGTTTTTTCCGCCTCTTGAAGTCCTTCGCGGATTCTTCTTCCAAGAAGTTCGTGCTGGTGATCCGGAAAGTGGAAAAGGACACGGGTGCTGCGGCGGTGCTCGGCGAAGGCCTGCTGGGCATGCTGTTGAGTGCCGCTCATGAGTTCGGTTCGGTTCAGTTCCGTTCGCTTAGACTCGATGCGGCGACCGACGTGAGCGAAGCAATTCGCGCTGCATTGAACAGGAGCTGCAAACCGATACAACACATCTTCAGGGAGGGGGAGCTTCTTACGGTCTCCGGAGGGGTGGTCCCGCATCATTATGAGGAATCCCGGGCATTGGAGCTTCATGCGGACGATGTCGTGGTGTTTTCCGGCGGAGCATATGGAATCACTCCCCACATTGCCGAAAGTCTGGCCCCCTTTGGCTGCAGGATGGTCTTCCTCGGGAGGACCGTCTTGGACGACGACATTGACTTGGCAAACTTGCCCCAGGATCAGGATGCCCTCAAGACCGCCGTGGAAGAACTCATTGCGGATCTCAAGCCGCATCTCGGCGGCGCGGATCGAGAAAGAGAGATCCAACGGATTGTTACATCCGCCGAAATCCTCCGTAATTTGGAAAGCCTCCGGGCCCGCGGGGTCGAAACGTCGTATCTCGCGTGCGACGTCGTCGACCCGAGAGCTGTCAAGACGGCCATTGAAGACATCGTGAAGCGGTACGGTAGGATCGACGGGATCGTGCACTCTGCCGGCGTACTGAGAGACAAATTCCTTAAACAGATGACGCCGGAAGAGTTTGCTCAGGTGGTGGAAGTAAAGCTCCTCGGGGCATGGAACCTCGTCAAGACGGCCCTCTCTTCGGGCCTCAGGTTCGCGACATGCCTGTCATCCGCCGCCGCCGTACAGGGTAATCCGGGACAGGTCAACTATGCTGCGGCCAATAGGGCCATGTCGGCGCTCATGGACTACGTTCGCCGGAATCATCCGGGCGTCCGCTGCAAGGCCTTCATCCTTCCGCCCATCGAGGGGGCGGGAATGGCGGAGGATCCCGAGATCCGGGCGCTTATGGCTCGCATGAACGCTGCGTACGTTGGTGTGGAAGAACTGGCTCAGCTGTTCTGCGTAGAACTCATGCTTGCTCCGGCAGAGGACGTATCGGTCATGTTCATGCGGTCGCTTCCGGACGTGCCCACGGCACCGATTGACGTCTCGGAGCCTGAAGGCGATTCGACAAGTCTTCGGGCCGGCACGCTGAGTTTCAGACGGGAGGACTTCCCCATGGTCGACTCGGTGCAGCGGCTCGACCCGGCCAAAGGGGTGTTGGAGGCCGTGAAGAGCTTTTCTCAGGAGCGGGACTTGTGGATCAACGATCACAGACCGTTTCAGTTCCTGAAACACCCGCTCGTATCCGCCATCATGGTATTGGAGACGTTTACGGAAGTATCGAGAATGCTCTATCCTCACTTCCGGGTCCGGGGGGTTCGAAACGCCGAGTTCATCGAGATCATTTCATGTCCGCCGGGCGCAAACCGGGACTCGACCATTGAATGCCGTCGTGAAGCCGTGGAAGGGACGGAGATCATCTGCAAGGTCACCTTGGCCGGCAAGGGAATTTCTCCCTCGGGCCGCGTGCTGAACCGGTTGAACGACAACTACCGGGCTCAGGTCATTCTCGGAAGCTCTGAGCGGACGGAGCTTGAGGAACTCCAGGACTTTCCCGTACGGATCGACGAAGTCGACACCAGACCTATGGACCATGACGAGATTCTGACCAAATACAACGAACGAACCACGATGCAGGGGAGATACCGCGTTATTGAAAGCCTCTTCGGAACAGGGCCCGGTTGCATCAGAGGCAAGATGACGTACCGCATCCAAAATGATTTCAAGGATCTCGAAGGAACGACGTACCAGTACTCGCCCTACCTTCTCGAAGCCCTGATGCAGCTGACGAGTTTCTACGTCCTGATGCGTGATGATCCTGAACGGGATCTCACGCTCATACCCCACAAGATCGGCGAGGTTCTTTTTTGCAGGCGATGCCGGGACAATGAGACGATCATCGTGGAAGGGCGGGTGCGGGACCGGGACGACGAGGGACTCACCTGGGATTCCTGTGCGAGAGACGTTGAAGGCCGGCTCCTTATGACGGCAGCGGACGTCAAGATGAGATGGTTCTCGAAATGATGTCAAGTCGATACTGTGGCGGTCCCGCGAGTGACCGGCCGGAGGGAATCGGATCGATCCGGTTTATCGGAGGTTTCCCCCAAGACACGGCCGTGGCGGCATATCCGTATTCCCGGGATCACAGGGACGTGCACGACGTTTTACGGGTGAGGCTTCTCCTCGCCGTGGAACTTGCGGAAGCCTCTTCATACGGGAAGGCCTTTCCGAAGGGCGATTCCCACAGTCTTCGAGGAGAATTGGAGATCGAATCCGATGATCTCGGCGCACCGCATCTGGTCATTCGCGGTGCAGAGGGACCGGGAATCTCGTTTTCCTATTCGCGGGACACCCTATGGGCTGCGCTCTGTGGAAGGGATTGCCGTTGCGGTATCGATGCCGCGGCCGGAGGTGATTTCAGCGGGGATTATCCGTTTCACCGGGCCTTCGGCAGCAATGAAATCGAGAACTTCCTTCCGGTGGCCGGTGGGAATCGTGCGGAAGCCGCAGCGCTCGTCTGGTCCGCCAAGGAGGCTCTGGTAAAGGCCCTTGGTTGTGCGTTTCATTTGATGGACCCATTGCGGGTTCGGGTTGGGTTGCGCGGATTGTGGGGGGAAGCGGTGCTTCTCACTGCAAGGGTAGAATCCCGCTGCGGGGAAAAGCCGGCCGAGGGAAGCCTTCAAGCTGTTTCCCTAGCAGCTTTGCCCGTGCAACGGACTTGGGTTTCCGTGGCCGTGACGGATCGGAACGGCCGTGCCTGTGTAAAGAGCCGCCGGGCCGGCAAACGGGAAGAATGAAGGTGTTGTCTTGCGGCAGACACGTATCATGCGGGCCGGGCGATAATCGGGGGGCGGCAGGTTTTCCGGACTGTTTCGATAAGGCCGGACGGGTGACCGCCCAGGAGGATTTGAAGTAATTGCGCGTTCTCTTGATTAACACGAACAGAAAGGTCGATTTCCTGGCTGCTCCTCCTCTTGGCATATGCTACGTGGCGGGAGCGGCCGAGGCGGCCGGACACGAAGTGAGGGTTCTGGATCTGTGCTTTGCCGGTGCGAAAGTCCAAAGCAAGATCAAATCGACGATGGAGTCGTTTGATCCGCACCTGGTGGGCCTATCGGTACGGAACATAGATAACGTGAACATGCTCCATCCCGTGGAGTACCTTCATGAGATCGGAGAAATCCGGGAGTGGGTGGGGCGTTACACATCGGCACCCGTCGTAGTGGGAGGTTCCGGGGCGAGCCTCATGCCGGAACTGGTATTCAGAAGGCTCCGGGCCGACTACATTGTTGTCGCCGACGGCGAGAAGAGCTTCGTCCGGCTTCTGGCCGCAATTGAACGAGGCGAATCACCGGCCGGGATTCCCGGGGTGGGAATACTGCTCGAAGGACGCTTCCATTTGACGCCTCCAGAACTCGCTGGTTTCAAAGGACAAACACCGGATCTCGGCCGATGGGTCGACACAAGACCATACCAAGAGATCGGGAGTTCATACAACATACAGACCAAGAGAGGGTGCCGGCAGCAATGCATCTACTGCACGTACAATCAATCGCTCGAGGGGAATGCCCTGCGCATGCGGTCGGCCGGAGAAGTGGTCGACGAGATCGAAGAGGCTCTGCACAAATACCGCCCCGAGACGTTTGAATTCGTCGATTCCGTGTTCAACGATCCCGTGGACCACTCCGTGGAGATACTCGAGGAGATTGTCCGTCGGCCATGGAAGGCGAATTTTACTGCAATGGGAGTCCACCCTCGGAAACTCGACGGCAAGTACCTGGATCTTATGTGGAAAGCCGGATTCAGGTCCTTCATGATCACCCCGGAGTCGGCTTCCGACAAGATGTTGAGGTCTTACAGGAAAGGCTTCACGGCCGGCGATGTGGCACGGGCGGCAGAAGCGATCAACAGGACGGGTTTCGCCGTCTGGTGGTTCTTCATGATCGGCGGTCCGGGGGAAGACAATGAAACACTCCAGGAATCCTTGGACTTCGCGTTGAAACGACTGGGGAAGAACGCCGGATCCGCGACGCATATAGCGCACTTCTTTGTGGGAGTGAGACTGTATCCGGGGACGAAACTCTGGAACACGGCGCTGAAGCAAGGATTCATCGACGATCTATGTGATCCGCTGAAAAATCTGTGGTATGTGTCCGAGGATCTGGATCTTGACGAGGCGGTTGAGCAAATGACCCGGGCGGCCTCCGCAAGTCCGGAGATATACCTCGGGTTCGATGAGAGAATCCTGGTCTTTTCCAAAGCGGCAGCTCTGTTCTTCAAGTTGTTCCGATTCCCGAAACCCTACTGGAAGTACTTCACTCCCGTCAACCGTTTTGGGTTGTGGTCGGGACTGCGCTTCATGTATCGCCCGCCCAATATTTCCGGCATGATCCGGGAATCCCTCAAGCGTCAAGGCTACCGGGGAAGACTGATTCATCAGACGGTCGTCTGATGAAGCCTTGACGGGAACGGACTTCGGAACCACGGCGTTGCCGGCGCGTGATGCCGAAAAGTGATGGTGTCTTGTCTACCGCACGCCTGTAACGCGAGAGCGGGCACGGCCCTCCAAGGCTACGGACTCTCGTGCATGGTTGCCCTTGTCGAGAGAAACGCGCCCCGCGACAAAGTCGCCTTCACCGCGAAGTTTGAGAAATTTCTTGCCTTTTCCGTTTTCGATTGGTATAAATGCTCGGGTACATTTGTTTGCATTTGTTTCTTTTTTGGATATGGGAGGGCCTATATGACTCTTACGAAAGCCGATATAGCCAAGAAGATTGCTGACGACTGCGGATTCATGAAGGGCGAGGCGACCGAGATAATCGAGAAACTACTCGATATCATTAAATCAAAGCTCATCACCGGAGAGGACGTCATGATCTCGGGCTTCGGAAAATGGACGGTCAAGTCCAAGCATTCACGAAGAGGTCGGAATCCGCAAACCGGAGAAGAACTCATCTTGGACGCGAGGCGGGTAGTAACCTGGAAGTACTCCCCCGTTCTGAAAAAAGCTGTGAATTCATCCTTGTCCAAGTAGCTTACCTTACTCCAACCGGTTCAAGTGTCTTGCCCAATCGCGAACCCAACACAATGCGATCGCCGAGGAATGCCGACTGATTTCTCAGACACTTGCGGAGAAGCCGAAGGGTCTCGGCCCAACTCAGTACAAAGATCGTCGAGGTCGGCCATGATTCGCACTACCTCCGGTTGAGTAGTCCGGCAACGCGACGCTGGTCGCCTTTTCGATACCACGGCATGCCCGATCAGGAACAACAAAAGACGGGAAAGATCCCTCTGACGAGCTTCCTAGCGGATTTCCGGTCATCGCTTACCGATGCGGAATTGCGGGAGAAATACAGGCTGAGTGCCCGGGCTTTCATCAGCCTCATAAAGGCCCTGTTGGCGAAGGGACTGATTACCGCGGGAGATCTGGCAAAACGCAAGGAATTGGCGGTTCAGAGGGATCTTGAAAAACAATCCGAGTTCCTTTCGGGACTCTACATTTGCCCCAACTGCAGCCATCCGCACCCAAGCCCCTTCGAGAGATGTCCCGCGTGTGGTGAAGAACCGGGAGACGCCTTTGCCGCCAAGCAACTGCTCAATCCGGTGGTCAGCACCACGGGGAGCCACTTCCTCGTAGATGAAGACGAGGCCCCGGGGGACGTGGACGATCGGGAGGTTGTCCTCGAAGAGCCGGCTCCTGCAAAAGCCAAGGCCGGGGACTCGCCGGACCCCGAGGACCGGCGGGCCGGCGGCAAGGATTCAACGTTAAAGTCGGTCCGTTCACTCTTTTCCAAGCTGAAGAAGAAATGAGGCGTTGGGGATCGGCAAGGCCGAAGATCTCCGCGTCGCACGAGGCTGCCGGCCCCGATTTCGAGGTCGCATCGGGTCCGTCTTTTCAGGGACCTCCCGGAGGATACCGGGAAGTTCTCCGAATTGCCGTCCCCCTTATTCTGTCCACTGCGTCGGTGACCGTAACGCTGTTCGCGGACAGGATGTTTCTTTCATGGTACAGCCTCAGTGCGGTTGCCGCGTCGACTCCGGGCGGCATAATGTTCTTCACCATATGCTCCTTCTTCCTGGGAACCGCTCAATACGTCAACACCCTTGTCGCTCAGCACCACGGATCCAACGACAAACCGGCGTGCTCGAGAGCCGTGTGGCAGGGCGTATGGTTTGCCTTCCTTTCATTCCCGCTCATACTGGCAGCTATTCCCGTCGGGGCGGCCGTGCTGGCGCGGAGCGGACATGACCCCGATCTGGTGAGGCTCGAGACCGAATACTTCTCCATTCTGATGCTCGGTGGTGCGGCGCTGCCTTTCAATGCAGCGTTGGCTTCGTTCTTTTCCGGCCGAGGGAAGACCCGCGTGGTGATGTGGGGCAATCTTATGGGGAATGCCGCCAACGTTTTGTTGGACTATCTGCTCATCTTCGGGAATTTGGGATTCCCCGAAATGGGAATACGGGGTGCAGCCATTGCCACCGCAGTCACCGGCATCATTCCGCCCGTATTCTGGGCATGTCTGTTCTTGTCCCGCAAGTATCAACCACACTACCGGTCGCGCAATGAGATGTGCCTGGACCGTCGGCTGTTCGAGTTGTTGTTGCGCTACGGGGTTCCTTCCGGCGTGCAGTTCTTTCTGGATGTTGCCTCGTTCACGGCGTTCATCCTCCTTATAGGCCGATTGGGAGAGACGGATCTGGCAGCCACCAATATTGTCTTGAGTATAGAAATGCTCTCTTTCCTCCCCATGGTCGGCATGTCCATTGCGACGGCAATTCTTGTGGGAGAATACATCGGCCGGTCGGATCTTCGTACGGCTGAGAGGAGCGTCTACTCGGCTCTGAGAATGGCACTCGCTTATTCGGGAATATTGGCCGTCCTCTATTTCCTCATACCGGAAGTGTTTATCGGTGTGTTCAGATACGGAGTGGGGAACGGGCCGGAGTTTGACGCCGTTGCCAAGAAGGCCGTGGTAATCCTGAGGCTCATCGCGGTGTTCACCGTCTTCGATACGGTTTTTATCGTCTTTTCAGGAGCGCTCAAGGGAGCGGGAGACACGAAGTTCGCAATGTGGGCCCAGATTATCGCCGCGTGGGTGTTCTTCGTCCCCCCGGTCTACGTCATCGTTGAGATCCTCGACATGGGCGTCACGGCAGCCTGGTGTTGGGGTGTAGCGTATGTCGTGGCGTTGGGGACGATCTTTTGGAGGCGATTCCATTCCGGCCGATGGAAATCCATCCGAATGATCGAGGTCAAAAACACGAATAACCGTTGCGGATAGTGGCGGTTCGTCTTTCCGTGGCGTCCCGCGGAACGCGGGATCCCTGCCTGCGGTTGATGGCGGGCACGGAGGCCCGCCCCACGAAGATCCGTCACCGTCGCTACGTTTATTGTCGGACAGTTCCTAAGTCCGGCGAAGCGGGAATGAACCGCATCAGTCGAGGCCGGCCACGCCGTCGTCCCTATGAGAATACCGCCCCGCCTCACGTGGAGTCCCCTTCCCATCGCCTTTCAGGAAGAAACCGTAGAAATCGCTGGAGTAGCTTCGTCCCACATAGCGGCTGACCGAATCCGAGCTTTGGTCCGGAGACAGCTTTGCCTTTTTCAGGAATCCGCCGTTTCCATCGGAATAGTAGAGATTGCCGAGCACATTGTATGGATTGGCGTCCGCGTGAAGTGCACGCGTGCATCCTGCCAATACCAATGCCTTTGCAAGGTCCTTTGTGCTTATGTGATGCCCCACGGCGAAAACCAGATTGCCGTCCTTGCGTATGCCGAAGGCGCTGCGGCTGGCGATGAACCATTCGGAGCCCGAAGTGTGTTCGGGTTGAGGGTTCCTCCAGTAGCCTCCCCACCACATCGGCGCCTCATTGGAAGGCTGCGTCTCCGTCAACAGATAGCCCAGTCCGATCTCCGAGTCCGACACTTGGCCGTTCTTGACAATGCTTGTGACAACCTTGCCGTCGTTCACGATAAGGTGCTGCAATTGTTTAGCATCCTTAACCATTGACGGGGAAGTGGTCTCGCTCCACTCGAGAATATCCACGGAACCGTCTTCATAGGTTACCAGAGTGGCGACCCCCGGAGCCAGTTCCTTGAGAACGGTTCCCCGGTAGACGGTGCCGGCGTCTCCGGAGTGTCGTTGTTTCCATAGTGCGTTGGTTACCGCCACCAGCAGGTGGTTCTCGTCGGGCGGTATTTGCGAGGATGCGCGCGACGCTCCCGGTTCCCCTGATCCGACGTAGAGTTTCATGGAGAGACGCTTCATATCGAACAGAAGCATATGAACAAGAGCATTGGGGTATTCCACACTCGGTCTGTAGCTCGTCTTATAGACTACGGGCCATCCGTTTGCGTCCGTCGGCAAGTCCTTCCATTCCCAAACGCCCTCTCCCGGCAACACGGGACTGCTGTAAAGCGGGGGGATGCGTCTCAAGGACAAGACCTTGAAAGGAGCCCGATAGTAATCCCGGACAACCGTCGGAGTCGGTTTGGGTATTGCCGGTCCCAGCGGCGGAGACTGGTGGGCCGGTCCGGTAATCCCCATGATCTTCGTCAGGTCGATCGACGCGGCAGCGTCTTCGGATTGTCGAGGGCTTATGGGGCCGGGGACACTCGGGGCTTCCTCAGACGTTTCCCCCGAGGTCGACGGATTCCGCTCATCACCGCCTATCTTACCTCCCCTGAGAAGCGGCTCCCAGGCAGGAGGAGAATCGTCAAACCAATCCGCCTGCACCGGCGGGACAAACCACAGGCACAAGATTGCCGGCAGGACGGCCCACGCTGCGGCGCGCATGATAACCCGCCGGGTTCCGCTGCCGTTGCCGCCATTGACACACCTGATTCCCATGGAGTGTCCAAATGGACGCCGGCCGAATCGAGAAGCTTTGTTCCAGGGTCCTCCGCGCTCGACGCGTCTTCCCCCGGCACGATTGTTGAGTGTTGACAATGCCGTGCTCATCAGCTATTGATACCCCGATTTACATGAGACAAGTGCCGCTCGGCGGTTTTTATCAAGATTGATCATACTCTTCTTACCGGCCGTAGTACCGGCATCAGTGGAACATCCAGCAGTCTTATCCTGGTGTATTAACAATTCTTCACGATGTCGTCAAGATTGGTCGTGAGAATATGTTGGAGGACGGACGTTCTCTCAATCGCACGGGCCCGGCGGCAGGCGGCCAAGCGATCTGAGGACCGGCGGCGCCGGCGTACGGAAGGGCCATGGAGTTTCCTTGGCAAATGTCCCCTCCACGGAGGAAGTAATGACCGGGCGGATTTTGGTGCTCTGCCTCATCACGGCGGTAAGCGTCGGTGCGGGGTCGGCCCTGATTGCCGACGAAACGGAGGATCTGTTCCTCTCTGCAGTATCCGCGGAGAAAAACGGAGACCTGGAAAAGGCCGTAGACCGTTTCAACAAGTTAATCGAAGCGGACCCCGGAAACGCTGCAATGTACAACAACCGCGGGGTAGTCCGCACCCGCATGAAAGACTATGCCGGAGCGATAGATGATTTCGGAAAGGCGTTGACCTTGGACTCCGACAATGCGGGGATCTACTACAACCGCGGAATGGCCCATGAGGACAAAGGGGACGTGGACGAAGCCTTCCGGGACTACGACGAGGCCCTGAAAATAGACCCGGACAACGTGTCGGTTCTTTTCACGCGTGCCCGTTTGGGGCAGAAACTCGGCAAAACCGCTTCGGCCGAGCAGGACTTGGAGACAATCCTCCGCATGGACGGCCGGAACTGCAAGGCTCTGGTCATGCTGGGCAACCTCCACCTGACGGATGGGCATTTCAGCAAGGCATTGAAGGAGTTCTCCAAAGCACTGCGCTATGAACCGCGGTCCATCGAAGCGGCAAGGGGAAGCGGAGATGCCTATTTCCTCGACGGCAAGTTCCGCAAGGCGGTCGAGGCCTACGGAAAGGCACTGGATTCCGGCGGACAAGACCCCCATATTCTGATTAACCGTTGCTCGGCCTTCATTCAGATCGGAGAGTTCCACAAGGCAATCGACGATTGTGAAGCCGGTCTCAAATTGGACCCCGGTAAGGGCCACGGTCATTACAACCTTGCAAATGCGAGGGCCGCCCTGGGAAAGAACCGGGAGGCACTGGAGGCTTTCAACAGGGCGATAGAGTCGGCGCCCAACCAACCGGGTTACCGCTACAACCGGGGAATCGTATTGAAGAAGCTGGACAGACCGGAGGAAGCGCTCGGCGATTTCAACAAAGTGCTGGAACTGGACCCCGGTAACGCCCAAGCATTAAACAATAAGGGCTTGATCCTGTGGCAGATGGGAAAGGCCGGGGAAGCGGAAGATGTTTTCCAACGCGCCCTGAAGGCCGATTCCAAGAACATCGAGGTGCTCAAGAACCTTGCACGCGCATACCTTGCAGAGAAGCGTCCCGACGATGCAATCCGAATCCTTGGGGAGGCACTCAGGTTGGATCCCAGGGACCCCGATGTCACCGCCGCTCTCGGGGATGCGTGGCTGGATAAGGAAGATGCCGACAAGGCACTGAAATACTACAGACAATCCTTGAAGAGAGAGAAAGATCCTCAGACCAAATCCAGGCTCTTGGTACGCATCGGCGTTGCGCATGAAAGGGAAGGGCAGGAATCGAAGGCGATCAAGGCATATTCCAGTGCATTGAGTCTCGCGGAGGACGACGGGCTGCGGCAAGGCTTGAAGAAGAGGATAGACCGGATCAAATCTCGTTGAGGATCGCCACCCCGAAGGAGGAATTTGCGTGATCTACTTCGCGGATCTCCACATCCATTCCAAGTACTCCCGAGCTACATCGCCGGACTGCAACCTCATCGAGCTTGCCCGTTGGGCTGCACTGAAGGGCCTCAGGGTTATTGCCACCGGTGACTTAACCCATCCGGAATGGAGCCGGGAAATTCTCGAAAAGCTGGAAGAGGACGGAGAGGGGCTGCTTCGTCTCAAGAAGGAGTACCTTCCCGAGTCCGCCGGACTCCCCGGAGGATTCGGGCCGGGCGACGTGCGTTTCGTGCTCAATGTCGAGATTAGTTCAATCTACAAGAAGCACGGCGTGGTGCGGAAAGTTCACAACCTTATATTCGTTCCCGATTTCCCTACAATGGACCGATTTCGGACGCGACTGGACCGAATCGGAAATATCAAATCCGACGGACGCCCCATCCTTGGCCTGGACTCACGTGACCTCCTCGAAACGGCACTGGAAACTTCCGCGGATTCTTTTCTCATTCCTGCACATGTCTGGACTCCCTGGTTTTCGATACTGGGCTCAAAATCCGGCTTTGACTCGGTGGAGGAATGCTTCGGAGACTTGACTCCCCACATCTTCGCACTGGAAACCGGGCTCTCTTCGGATCCGGAAATGAACCACCAGGTCGCTTCCCTCGACCGTTACACGCTGATATCAAACTCGGACACGCATTCTCCCTCAAAACTTGGCCGCGAAGCCAACATATTTACCGGCACCCCCGGCTATCGCGAAATCCGGGAAGCCATCCGCTTGGGAGGAGCGGCCTTTCGTGAGGAGGGACAAGCGTTGGACGGCCTCGATTCCGCCCGGTTCGCAGCGAATACGGCCGAGACTGCGAACGGATTTATCGGCACCATAGAGTTCTTCCCCGAAGAAGGAAAGTATCACCTTGACGGACACAGAAAGTGTTCCATGCGTCTGGAGCCGGAAGAAACGGAGTCTCTCGGAGGCAGGTGCCCGGTCTGCGGAAAACCATTGACCGTGGGTGTTATGAGCCGCGTCATGGAATTGGCGGAACGCGGGAGAGGAGAGTTTCCCGAGCGCGCCGCTCCATTCTGGCGGATGTTGCCCCTGGTCGAAGTGGTCGCGCAGGCACTTGGCACGGGGCCTCAGTCAAAAAAGGTATCCGTTGCGTACATGGAGCTGCTCCGGAAGTTGGGACCTGAACTTACCATCCTGTGGACCTTGCCGCTCGACGACATCGCCGCCCGGGCACCGGAAATCATTGTGGAAGGCATACGGCGGGTCAGAAAGGGGGAAATCACAATCCGTCCCGGCTTCGACGGAGAGTACGGAGAAGTCGAGCTGTTCGCACCGGGAGAACGCGACCGCTTCGCCGGCCAGGAATCTTGGATCGCCCTTGGGGTGTCTCCAAAAGCCGCAGCCAAGAGGGCGCGTCCGGTCAAGGCTAAGGTCCCGAAGACCGTCCAATCGGCCCCGCGGAATGCGCCGCACCACGATCATGGGCTGAACCGAGAGCAGAAGAGAGCCGTGGAAATCCTGGATCGTCCCGTGTTGGTGCATGCGGGTCCGGGAACGGGCAAGACCCGTACGCTCACCCGGCGTATCGCGGAATTACTCAGGACGGGTCAAGCCGAACCCCAGGCAATCACCGCGGTGACATTTACCCGCAAGGCGGCCGAGGAAATGCGGGACCGGCTCCGGAACCTCCTGCCGGTCGAAACGGCAAGCCGGTGCTGGGTGGGCACGTTTCATCAACTTGGTATCCGCTTGCTCGATGAATTGCACGATAACTCCTCCGAACCTCACCGCATCGAGATACTCGACGAAGACGACACGCTGAAACTGTTCAGACAAGCCGTAAAGAGTGCGGGCCTGGAATTGGCGCCCGCCCGGATTCCTTCCTCGCTGGCCGAGGTGAGCCTGTTGAAACAGAACCTCACCGTCCCCGAGGAATGTCCGGTCGACTCGGATATCGGGCGAGCCTATCGGGCGTATGAGAATGCCCTGCGCAGCGGGGGCGTTCTCGATCTGGACGATCTCCTCGTTCTGCCGGTGCGTGCCCTCCTTGCCCGGCAAACGGATCGGGCAGACCGGCCGACAACCGGTCGGACCACTCATCTGCTTGTCGACGAGTTTCAGGATGTCAACCGGGCCCAATACGAGATGGTGAAGATCCTCGCCGGACCCGATGCGCGGGGGCTGTTTGCCATCGGGGACCCGGATCAGGCAATCTACGGCTTCAGGGGGGCGGATCGAAACCTCTTCTTCAAATTCACGCAGGATTTTTCAGAGGCAGAGGTAGTGCGCCTCACACGTAACTACCGCTCGCATGAGACCGTGCTCAAGGCTGCCCGGCAGGTTCTTGGCGGCCATGGAAGCGCGGGGGACTTGACGGCCGAACGTCCCGGAGGAGCATTATTGCGCGTAGTCTCGCTTCCGAACGCATCCCTCGAGGCGAAATTCATTGTCAAAACCATCGACCGGATCCTGGGAGGCGCATCGTTCCTTTCCATAGACTCCGGAACGGAGATGCGGGAAGACACCCGGCTTGGATTCAACGATATTGCCGTGCTCTTTCGCCTCAACGCCGTGGGGGATGTTCTGGAAGAAGCGTTCCAAGCGTCGGGAATCCCGTATCAGAGGGCGCGCAGATCCGACCCCCGGGGAGAAGCGGAAGAGATCGACCCCAGAGCCGAGGCGGTCACCCTGATGACGATGCACGCATCCAAGGGGCTCGAGTTTCCCGTCGTGTTCATCGCCGGGTGCGAAGATGGCGTGATTCCTTATGTTCCCAACGACGAAGAGAAAGGCTCGGCGACGGATTTGGACGAGGAGCGGCGGCTCTTGTATGTGGCCATGACGAGAGCGGCAGGAGATCTGATCGTATCTCGCTCCGAAAAACGGACCTTGTTCGGGCAAACTCTCAGTGCCGGAGCGTCCCGTTTTCTCTCTGCGATTGACGCGTCGCTTTGCGGGCACAGTGATCCATTGAGGGCGGGGCGTCCCTCGAAAAGGAGCAGGCTGCGGCAGTGCGAGCTGTTTGCGTCGGACGCGTGACGCAATGTGACGGATGGGGACCTATCGTCGGTCCCCAGACAACTGTTACAACTATGTCGGTCACCGAACAATCGTGAGACCACTCGCTTCACTTCTGACCCGGCACTGAAGTACCGGGCTACTATCAGTAGCCCCTGTCGGGGCAAGCGATCATGCGCGTCCCGGAGGGACCGTATGAGAGTAGACCGGTCTTTCAAGGCCGGGCTGGTAAGCCGGAACGAGGAAAGATTTATTCTGCGAAAGTCCCTTACTCGCTCGATGGAGAAGTTTCTTGACAGGACCGATATATACAGATATATTCATATTCAAACGCCATGGAGCACTGAGGAGGTCCGAGTTGACCAGGGTAGGACGCGCAGCAACAATTGGAGCTCTTACGGCGATTCTGAGTGTCGCACAATGGCCGGTTCTTGATTTTCGTTGCCAAGACGTCCTCGCGGCAATGGGCGGCACCCGGTTTCAGACGTTTGAGAAGCCTCCCATGGCACAGGATTTCCCCATGGGGTCGTTGGACGGACACGTTTTCTCTCTGTCCGACCTTAAGGGCAAAGTCGTACTTCTCAACTTCTGGCGAAAGAATTGCCCTTTCTGCCTCCGGGAGAAAGAACACCTGGAAGGCATGGTCCGATCCTTGAACCGCTCGGACTTGGAGGTTATCTGCATTAACCTCTGGGATAACCCGTCTTGGATTCAGCGGCGGTACGGTCGGAAAGATACGCCCAACATGCGGTATGCCACGAAATCCGACGGAGGGAGATGGGTGGTGGAGAACAAGGTTGGAGGCCGTCTGATGGGATATTATGTCGTCAATGAGGACAATGAAGCCATCTACGAGGTGAAGGGATTCCCGTCAACGTATGTCGTTGACAAGACGGGAAGAGTTGTTGCATCTCACACGGGAATGGTGGACTGGACGAGCCCGGTGGTAAGGAATTGGCTGCTGCGTGCCCTCGGGCCCCGGCCTCGAGGGGACGGCGTGCAAACGGCGGAGTACCGACCGCCCGAATGGTTGAATCGGCTTCTTGCGAGCGACGTAAACCCAAACCGGAGACTTGAAGGAGTTCCAACGCGGCGGGCGCAGTTGATGACCCCTCGCAGCGGACTCGTGTCGGAAGAAAGATCAGGCCGCGTGGCCGATTCCAATAGGTGGTAATCAATGGAAACTGGAATCCTGGTGGTGGTGGTCATTGGTTGGTTTGTCCTTAACAAGTGGGTTTTGCCGCGTATGGGAGTTTCGACCTGAATGTCGCCTGCCTGCTCCCCCGGGGATAAGGCAAGGGGAGACGCCGACGACGCTGAAGTGCAACCGACCTCGGATCAGAAACAAAGGCAAGAGCAATGAAGTCTTCCACGAACTCTGCTGAGAGCAACGGCGAAAGCATCGACGAAATATTCCAGGAGATCAAGAAGAGGGATTTCACGAGAGAGGCCGAGATCTTCAAGGCACTCGGCCATCCGATCCGCCTGAAGATCGTGTACGGTCTCCTGAGGGTAGGCGGCTGTAATGTGAAGAATATGCAGGAATGTCTTGGACTTCATCAGGCAACCGTGTCTCAGCACTTGATTCATCTCAAGAGTAGAGGGCTGATTTCTTCCGCCCGGAACGGTCTTGAGATGATCTACAGCGTGACCGAACCTTGGGCGGAGCGTATTGTGGACATGATTGCCGAGATGGACGAAAACGCGGCGGGACGGACGGAAGCGGCATCCTTGGGTAAGAAACATTCCGATCACCTCACCATATAGCGCCTTCCACAGCGCAGATACGGTCGGCGGTAAGACCCGGTGCGGTCAGTATCCCGGCTTTTTCGCTTGATTTCAAAGGCCTATCCATGCGATTCTCTGTCTCCGACGGATGACATGAGGCTCATTCTCATAACGTCTGAGATAAAGAGAGCCGCAAACTCTCGGGAAGGATGGGGCAATGGCGGACCTCGTTAGGTTCGGGGTGTCGATACCCGACGATTTATTGGAGAAATTCGATGTTTTGATTTCCGAGAAGGGGTACACCAACCGATCGGAGGCCATCCGTGACTTGATCAGAGATCGCCTCGTCGAGGATCAGTGGAACGAGTCCGATCACGTCGTTGTGGGCACTGTGACCGTCGTCTACAACCATGAACAGAGCGAACTGGCTCAAAAGCTGACCGAGATCCAGCATCGGCAGCACGACTTGATCATTTCTTCCGTACATGTTCACCTCGATGCTCACAACTGCCTGGAGGTTCTCATTATGAGGGGCACTTCGGGGGAAGTGAGGAGGGCCGGGGAAATGCTCATCTCAACCCGCGGGGTCAAGCATGGTAAGATCACGATGACCACCACGGGCAAGGAACTGGACTAATCAACGTCTAGTACCCTGCGGCAGGAATGCGGTAACGGATTCTTAACCTCTTGAGATTGCCACGCCCTCCCAAAGCCTCGGGCTCGCAATGACATGATTCAGCGTGGTGCCGTGACCGAAACCGCGTGCAGCCACGAGATGTCATTGCGAGGAGCGCAGTCCCGCGCACCGCGGGAAAGCAATCTCAGCGCGAACAACCCGTGACCGTATGCCATGGAGCAGTCAGACGTAGACCCGCGAGATGGGTATCGGCCGGACATCGCCGCTGACCGGCGGCGGGACCAGGAGCTGGAGGTCCACCTTGAGCCATTGATAGTCCGGAGTCAATTCCCTCAATTTGCCGTCCGGCGGAGGCAGCGAATGCTCATTGCGGATGTAGGTGACGAGAAGAATACCCACGCCGTACTCAGGGGTCTTGTCAATTAGGTATGCGTCGTTGAAGTCGTTTTCGTCCATGTCGTGAGTGTCGGCAAGTTCGGTCAAGTCGGCGTTCGTGAGTTGAACCAGGACATACTTCATAATTCCCTGCTCGGAAAGACGTACCAGCGTCCGCGCCTCCGACGAGGAAACGTAAACCGTCGAAATCAAGCCGTACCTCTCCATGAACCGGGCGGCTACCAAAGCAGCTGTACGTCTTCCCCCGACAGTGTGATGAAATCCGTAGTATTCATAGAGCTTCTGCTGGAGGTATTCACCAACTTTGTCGCCCTTTTCGTAGAGGTCCTTGGAAATGTACCGCAGATACCGGCCCAAGTCCTCGGCGGCATGAGCTACCGGCCAGTCCACCCGGACGTGAAAATGAGACATCCCGTATCTATACCTGGCCTTGACCGTTGGATCCTGCTGGATGAGGACGGCAAAGTCGGATTTCGTCAGATATTTTAGAAGCGTAGGAAAGTCGGTGTCCTGGAAGTACCGCATACGGGAATGAAAGACCTCCCGCAAGTCGAATACGCCCAAACCGGAAAGGTTCTCTTTGGTCACTCTGTTGGAATCAAAGAAGCTGATGTGAGTCTTTGCCTCCGGCGGCAGGGTTCCTTCATTGAATATCACCATGAAATGCCTGTGTTGGGAGTATTCCGGGCCGATGATCTTCGCTCGGGGTTTGAGGAGCCGAGTTTCAACGAATGGATAATCCTGTCCTAACTCCTTAAAATTGTTATACGATTCTATAAGGGCCTCACTTATGAGAATACAGTCCAATTCGTCTCTGAGGAAGAAATACACGCACCGGCGAAATCGCTCATTCCACCCTATTTCGTTGCGCTTGCGGAAAGTCATGGCGCGCCCCGTTCAGGAAATGTCCTAAAATACAACATATACAAAAGAGGCGACCACGGCAACACAAAGTGTCGGAGATTTCAACAATCGATAGACCGCAGAGGCACCGACCGTAAGGGGGCCGCCAAAGGCCGCGGCCGGGAGATGGGCTTCGGATCGAGACGCTTGCATGCGCTCACGGTTACGAACAAAGGCCGCTCTTGAAACAACAGGTGAAAAAAGGTAACAAGGAGTCTCAGCACAAAGAGGGAAAGGTTAACTCCATGAACGATCGTGAGCAGAACGGAATGTCAGGCCGGCCGCTGCCGGATGAGATCGAAGAAGAGCAGGAAGATTTTGCGGCACTTTTCGAAGCCGGTGAATATGGAGATGGTGCAAAGATTCAAATGGACTCCAAGATCCGTGGAGACATCGTTTCCATAGGAGAGGAGTGGCTTTTTGTGGACATTGGCGGCAAGAGCGAGGGGGCCATTTCCCGAGCGGAACTTGTGGATGCCCAAGGAAATCTCACTGTTGGTCTGGGCGACTCCATCGACGCTTACGTGGTGAGCGTCCGGCCGGGCGAGACCCTTCTCAGCGTGAAGATGACGGGTGCCGCGTCCGAAGAAGCCATAAGAGGTGCTTACCAAAGCGGAGTTCCCGTTGAAGGATTTGTCGAAAGTGAACGGAAGGGAGGTTACAGTGTGACCCTCTTCGGCAAGTCGGCGTTCTGTCCTTACTCACAGATGGACCTGGGAGCCTCGGGCAAGCCCGAAGATTACGTTGGGCATCGCTTCACATTCAGGATCATAGAGTATTCCGAAAGAGGACGGAACATTGTCCTGTCGCGCCGTGAAATACTGGAGGAGGAACGGGCCAAGCAGGTAGCCGATCTCAAACAGACGTTGAAGCCGGGGGATGTCATCGCCGGCACGGTCCAAAAGCTCGCCCAGTTCGGAGCTTTCGTAGATATCGGCGGTATTGAGGGGCTCATACCGATGTCCGAACTTGCCTGGTGGAGGGTGAACGATGTGTCGGACGTCCTGAGCCCCGGTGAGTCGGTCACTGTGCAGGTTCTGGACGTGGACTGGCAGAACCGGAGAATATCTCTCAGCCGGAAGCGTATTCTCGACGATCCATGGAACAACGCGTTGGAACGATACCTTCAGGAGGAAGTCGTCAACGGGAAAGTGACCAAGCTGATGAACTTCGGCGCGTTTGTCCAACTGGAACCCGGTGTCGAAGGACTTGTGCACATCTCGAACCTGGGAGCCGGCCGAAGAATCAATCACCCCAAGGAAGTCCTGGCCGAGGGCGACGAGGTTGAAGTCAAGGTTCTGTCGGTTGACCCCGAGTCGCGGAGGATCGGCTTGGAACTGGTTACATCGGCTCCGGGCGAAGAGGGGTCCCCCACTGTTGAACTTAGCGAAGGAACCATAGTCCCGGGAATCGTCGAGTCCGTCAAGGATTACGGGGTCTTTCTCAGCCTTCCGGGAGGGAAGTCCGGCTTGCTTCACACGTCGGAGATCGGCGAGCAGCAGAAGGGCGACTTCAGGAACAGATTTCCGGTTGGAGCATCGGTGGATGTTCAGATCCTCTCAATCGATCCCGACTCCAAAAAGATCGCATTGAGTACCAAGCGGCTCTCCAAGAGCATTGAGGATTCGCATTTCACGGATTTTGCCGCGAAGAAGGACCGAGGTTCGCTGGGCACCCTGGGAGATCTCCTCAAAGATAAATTGAAGAAATGACATGGGGGGGGCCGTGTCTTCTTTGTGGGACGGTCTGAAGACGACCGGCAGGATGCCGGTCCCACTGAAGAGGCTTTTTTCGTCTCGTTGCCATGTTGGGTGCCTGCAAGAAGAATATCCGGGCACGGAGGCCCGTGCTGTGAAGGACTGTCATGAAGCCTTATACCTGTTTTGTGGGGTCCCGCGGAACGCGGGATGCCCGTCTTCTTCGAGGGCTCATGTTGTGCGACCGTAAGTAGGAATCGAAGCACTAAGTGCTCCGTGGCAGAAGTACGGTGTCACATTTGTGGCAATTATCCCTGCTTTGGTAGCGCCGGCCTCCGTGCCGGTATTCTTTAGTAGAAACAACCTACTATCTCTCGCCCGGCAGGGACGCCGGGACGCTACCGCGCGCTTAGAGAATGTGCGACCGTATTTACGCCATAGAACACTTAGGAATCTAGCCGGGGGATTCATCCCCCGGAAGAACGGGATAAAGCGAACAGGATTTCCGTCCCGAAGGGACGGCGCACGTGGACGCATTCACAATGGAGAGCATCCCGGTGTCCCTTCAGGACGTTATGAATGAACCCAAGTCCAAGCCGACCAACAGGCTTAAGGGAACGCCCATGGGCGTAGGCCGGGAACCGGTCTTCTTCTCCCGGAACCCGGTCTGCGCCTTCAGTCGGCAATACATCAGAGACCAAAATCCTTGCTGATGATCTCAAAGCAGTTCAGTGACGATCCTCTCCCGGTACCGACTCCATTGTGACAGGCGGAGGAGCACAGGTAGAAGTTGTCGATGGGGGTTTTGTAGTTGGCGAGCTCGGGGGTCGGCCGGAACCGA
>JAZDHD010000086.1:0-36407 GCA_043806215.1 Pseudomonadota bacterium
GGATCATCTCTTGCTTCTTGCAACATCCAAAGCGGTCAGAGTGCGGTGTTCCAACCTGATTCAAGAAACAAGACCTGACCCCGGCGTGCGTGCAGGTCCCCAGACTTTTGGCAATCCATAGAATGCTCACCGAAAGCGTTCCGACATCCACCCCGCTTCTCAGGCGGAATCGGCCGGATCATTGTCTGCGAAACAGGTCTTTCATGCGAAGCAGCAAAGACAGATCGCCCACGGTCTTGTATCTTTGTTGCATGAACATCTGTTGCCCGTCTGCTTTGCCGGTCACGATATCCATCCAAACCTCGAAGGGCGAATCGATGATCAAATCGGGTTTCTGAGATGCGCCCTCTTTCGCTTCGACTTTGCCGTTTTTTATGCTCAGGTAACAGGACCCCTCAACCTCGCCGGTGAAGTTGAACTGGATGACGGCCGTAGTCCCGGCTGCCGAGTGAGGGTTGAATCCGGCGGCCATGACGAGCAGGAACGTATCGATAGTATCAGGACGCGGCACCATACCCCGCTCGTCAAACTCCCTGGGCGTTACTCCCTCTTGGATGCAGGTTTTCCAGAACGCGTTTGCCATCTTCGCTTGAGAGTCAGGGGCACCTCCGAAATCCGCCGTAATACGTTCCATGGTTGCTTGTGAAACTTTCATCGACTGGACCAGTTCCCGACCGGCCTGGGTCGTGGCATTGAGGACATCATTCATTGCGTCACGAAAATCGGGCCGGACCAGCGATTTAGCCGCGGGCCGGTAGATCTCGGCCACGATGCCCTTGCCGAACACAAAGTTCACGTACGAACTCAACTGGTCAAAAACCGCGGTCTCGGGAAACCCGGCCACGGACAGGAACACGGCTTTTGGAAACTGTCGACGCAGCGGATGGTGTGTCCGCCCTTCCTGCCGGTACATAAAGGGCTCCAGAATCGGCAGCGTGCGTTCGATGAACGCTTTCATCGTTGCGTTCATGGTGAAATGATACAACGGCGCGGCATACACTGCGAGGTCGGCCTCCAACCATTTGGGAAAGAGTTCGTTGGTCATGTCGTCTTTGTGGACGCAGACGCCGGGGGTCTTGGTCCAACACGTGAAGCAGCCGGTACAGTGTTTGAGCTTCTTGTCGCGCAGGTTCACCGTCTCCACCGTTGCACCGGCCTCGACCATCCCTTTTACCAACGCGTCCAGCATGATCCTGGTCTTACTGGTTCCTTCACCCCTGGGGCTCGAGTTGAGCGCGATGACGTTCATAACCGTCCTCCTTTCGGGTAGTGCAGTCGTTGTCGGATTTCCCTCTCCTTGGGCGAGTTCCTTCCCTCGGTTCGGGCCGCGGGCTTCGGACGGAATCGCCGGCGCGACCGGAACCGCCGCTGGTGCCGGCCGGGAATCCGCATCACGCGAAGCCTGACGAGTAAATTTCTGCATTTCTGCGAGCGTGGGCAACCCGACGCGTCGCAGGTAGTGGTCCGGAAACCGGAAGTTGAACGGCATCCCTACGCCGAGAATGAGGCTGAGCGGGATAATGGCGCGGGAAACGGAGCGATGTACAGAAAGATCTGCCTGGCTTTGCTTAGCCTTTGCATGGTCGCCTCCATCACGAAGTGCGCTCATTGCGCGGTTTCACTCGAGTCTTCCTCCAAGGCGTCGATAACCTGCGTAATATTACGGGTCATATCGCTCAGTGAGCGAAGACCGAACTCGAAACAGAGGTACTGATAGCGGTCCGCTCGTGCGGCCACCTCGGGTCGCATCGACTCCAACTGCGCATGCAACTCCTTGACCGACCGCAGGGTCCTGAGGGCCACCGACCTTCGCTCTTTCGGAGGGAGATGTGCAAAGAAGAAGAGCCTCATCAGGAAAGCGCTCTTGGGTTCCACCGGGGGGAGCGGTGATTTCAACGAGTTGAGGAAGACCTTCCGCCCCGCGTCGGTGACCGTATACACCTTGCGATTGGGCGCGCCGTCTTGTATCTCCACCTTCTTGGTGATCAGCCCCGCTTTCTCCATCTTCTTGAGCGCGGGGTAGATGGAGCCGTAGCTGAGACCTGAAAAGAAGGCGAAGGACATGGAGAATGCCTTCTTGAGATCGTATCCGGTCATGCTCTGGTGCATGAGGAAGCCCAGCAGTATGGACTGAATATCCATGGTGTCTCCTCTGGTTATTATGATATATCTCGATACGATATATGTCAAGGCATATTTCTTGACGTGTCCCAGAGGTGGGAGCCCTGAAGTGATTCGTCAGGGTCAAAGCGAGACTGTGGGCAAAGCGCGCCCCGCACCATTATGTCCCCGGACTTCCGACGAATATCTCACGCCTGCCCTCGCCATATATTCATTTAGCGTTTCTATCCATTACCGTTACGTTTACCTATTTCCCAACCCGCGTCACGTTCCGCCTACAGCCGCCCACCCGGGCATACGAACTTCATGCAACGAACATTATTGGCTTTACCGCCGTTACCTGGATTTGCCTTGACATTCCATGACGGTGATCGTACTTTATCTTCAATCGGCATATTTGATATGCAGGATTGTGTTGTATCTATAGTACGATACTGTCTCCGTTTCCACGAGTACAGGGAGGAGGATTCATGAGCGAGAACTACGAGCAGATGTGGAGTGAGCTGGGACTAAATCTCGAGGCCCATGACATGCTCTTGCAGGTCCTGGGTAAGGGCTTCCAGGATATCTATTTGAGCCAATCCGGCCGGCCGGCCGGCATGGACTACTTCAACTTCGTCATGTCCGAAGTCCATGGGCTCCGCATCAAGGAGCTCATTGACGGAAAGAAGGAAGGGCACAAGGTCATCGGTTCGTTCTGTGTCTTCGTGCCGGAAGAGATCGTCCGAGCCGCGGATGCCACACTCGTCGGCCTTTGCACGGGTGCGGATTTCGCTGTGGAAGAAGTCGACAAGTTCCTGCCGCGCAACACCTGTTCGCTGATCAAGTCCGCGTTCGGATTCAAACTCGGCAAGGTCTGTCCGTACATCGAATCAGCCGACATGATCGTGGGGGAGAACACCTGTGACGGTAAGAAGAAGGCATATGAAGTATTCTATGAACTCGTTCCCAATCTCTATGTTATGGATCTGCCTCAAACCAAGTCGCCGGAAGGACGGGCGCTGCTGAAAGCAGAATACGGACGGTTCAAGAAAGCCGTAGAGGAACTCACGGGAACGGCCATAGATGCTTCACGTCTGAAGAGAGGAATCGAGATCGTCAACAACAAGAGGAAGGCGGTGCATCGACTCGCCGAATTGAGGAAGGCCGATCCGGTTCCCATCTCGGGTCTGGATGCACTGCTGATCAATCAGGTTTACTTTTACGATGATCCGATCAGGTTTACCGATTCCGTGAATAAGATCTGCGACGAACTGGAGGGGAGAATTTCGGCAGGTGAAGGGGTTTTCCCCAAAGGCACCCCCCGGATACTCATGTCGGGCTGCCCCATGGCGGTGCCCAACTGGAAGCTTCCTTGGATAGTGGAAACCTCCGGTGCGGCAATCGTAGGCGAGGAATCCTGCGTGGGTGAGAGAGGGACGAGAAATCTCACCGATGACTCCGGCACGAGCCTCGACGGACTGATGGACGCGATCGTTGAGCGCCATTTCAAGGTTGATTGTGCGATCTTCACCCCGAATCCGGATCGCCTGGATCACGTAAAGGAAATGAAAACAGCGTATGGAGCGGACGGCGTGATTCACTACGGCTTGCAGTTCTGTCAGCCGTATCAGATGGAATCGTTCCCGGTTGAAAAGAATTTGGAGATGAACGGGATTCCCACTCTGCGGATCGATACGGACTACGGCATGGAAGATGTGGAGCAAATCAAGACGCGGGTGCAGGCATTCATGGAAACACTCCGTTGATGTGGGGTTCAATCTCGCGGAACGTCGGTGAAGAAGGAATAGGACAGTGATACACCCCCCGAAATTGGCATGCTGCAATTTCGTTTCTTCGGAAACACGTCTCAAGGAATTCGCCCTGGACTATGGTTTTGACGGAATAGACTGGAGCTTTACCGGGGAGAACCTTCCCCGGACGCGAACGGAAGAGATGGAACTCGCCAAGACCATTTCCGGTCTGTATCCCCTCGATATGCGCTATCACTGTTTTTTCCTCAACACCGACGTCGGGGCGGTCGACCCGGACGAGGCTCACGGGGCCGTGAATATGTTACGCTCCGTGTGCCGTCTCATTTCAAAATTGAACGGCAAGGTCGTGACGATTCACATAGGTTTGGGGAGGGATTCCACAGGCGACCTTTCCTGGGAAAAAACGCTCGCCGGTATTGCGTCCATTGTACGGTCGGCAGCGAATCTCGGGATACGGGTCTGCGTGGAGAACCTGGCATGGGGCTGGACGAGCCGGCCCAGTTTGTTTGAAAAGGTGATCCGAAAGACCGGCTGCTGGGCCACCCTGGACATCGGACACGCCCTGGTGAGCCCCATGGTTGTGGATCGGCTCCACGAATTGAACGATTTTGTTTCTCCACATCCCGAGCGTTTTCTCAATGCTCACGTGTACCACGAAGAGACCCCGGACGGTCATGTGCCTCCCCGCCGGCTTTCCGACCTTGAAGACCGCCTTCAACGATTGTCCGACCTGCCGTTGTGTGACTGGTGGGTGTTGGAATTGAGGGACGAGGAGCCGCTCCTGCACACCTTGGGGGTGGTAAGGGAGTTCCTGGATTCTCACTTCTCCCGGGCCGACGGTCTGAGCGTCGCATAGCCTTCCCGGACCGCAACGGTTCACCGTAACAGCCCAACCTCTCGGCATCGCTATGGGGGACCCCTGCGCCGAACACGTGGTGGTGCATGGGATATTCTCTTTCGGACTTATTCTCTTGACAAACCCACCCACCTATGATATTTTCATATGAGACAATGAGATGAAAGCGCTGTCAAGATGGATCTCTCTGAACTCACAGAGATGACTGAAACACAAGCTAGGGACTTCCTCGAAGAGGTTCGTTGGCACGGAAATCCTACATGTCCTCATTGCGGGGGGACTGAGGCGTACCAACTCAAAGGCAGTGCAACGCGCCCTGGAGTCTGGAAATGCGCCTCGTGTCGTAAGCAGTTCACGGTGACTGTTGGAACCGTGATGCACCGCTCTCATATTCCACTCAGAAAATGGGTCATTGCCTTTCATCTCATGTCATCCTCAAAGAAAGGTATATCGGCCTTGCAACTCCAAAGAGTCCTGGACATCAAGAACTATAAGAATGCTTGGCATCTCGCCCATAGAATTCGATTGGCAATGACCAAGGGCTTAGGAGCCGTCTTGAAAGGAACTGTTAAGGTAGACGAAACTTGTGTCGGCGGCAAGCCGAGGAAAGAGAATAAGCGCGGATCGGGCAATTCTGAGATGCAACCAAAGAAAAGGAGCAAGCGCGGTCGCGGAACTGACAAGACTCCTGGCCTCGCCTTAGTGGAAAGGAACGGAAATGTCATTTCCAAACCCATTGAGAGGGTAAATACTACTCTCAAAGAGGCCATAAAGGAGATGGTTCCAAGGATTCTTGCATAATGACTGACAAATGGTCGTCTTATACTGGTCTTGGCAAGCATTTCAACGGCGGTCATGAGGTTGTGAACATAACAGGGGAGAGCTTGTTAGAGGTAATCGTTTTACGAACACTGTCGAGTCACACTTTGCGTTGTTGAAAAGAGGAGTTCATGGAGCATTCCATCACGTATCCAAGAGGCATCTGCATAGATATTGTGACGAATTCTCTTTCAGATGGGATCACAGGAAAGTTGACGATTGAGAAAGGACAGCTTGTATCGTTCAAGGCGTTGGCGGGAAAATCTTGACATGTCTGGCAACGGGAGCGCACTATAAGCCGAATGAATCAGCACAAAGGTCTTTCTCGAAAGGAAAGTGAACATGCCCGTTCATAATGAAACTGTGAAAACGGCGGTTAGGGAGCGTCTTATGGCTCTTGAGGATTATTTCCAAGGTGATGTGGCATTTTACTATGGTGCGCTTGGCAATGACGTACTCCGCTCTTTCAGAGATTTCATTGAACAATTGGCAGCTACGACAAGGTTTGGACGTGCGAGATTAGTATTCTTTCTCAACACCCCAGGTGGGAGCGTAGAAGTCGCCGAGAAGATGGTGGAGATTATGCGATATCACTACCCTGAAGTGCTCTTTGTTGTTCCCGATTATGCATTCTCGGCAGGTACCATTCTCTGCATGTCAGGCAATCGTATCTACATGGAATACTCATCTGCACTTGGTCCAATCGATCCGCAGGTATGGAATGGAAATCAATGGGTGCCGGCCCTTGGCTATCTTGACTGGGTACAAATCATGGTGAATAAATCAGCCGCGGGGCAACTGACTAATGCTGAATTTTTGATACTTCAGAATCAGGACCCAGCCTTACTTTCTAAATATGAACAAGCGCGAAATCTCACTATTACCTTACTCAAGAAGTGGCTTGTAGACTATAAATTCCAGGATTGGACGCAACATAATACTAATCCCGCCAAAATAGGAACTTCTGTTACTTTAGCAGAGAAACAACAGAGAGCGGAGGAGATTGCCAACGCTTTGGGGAACAATCAATATTGGCACTCCCACGGCCGAATGATTGGGCCGATTACGCTCCAAAGTGTCCTAAAATTACGCATCGACGACTATTCCTCAGATCGCACACTTCAGTCCTTGATACGGTCGTACAATGATCTGTTGACAGGGCATATTGGACGCGGCACCTATCCTTTATTCATGAACAGCAGAGACTATTTCTAAGGAAAGGAGAAATTCGAATGTCAATTCTTGATGAGATAAGTAAGGTGAAGGCAGAATTCCCTACGACAACCCCCAATGCTGCCGAGTTGCAGCGATTAGGCCGATTCCTTGCGGAGATGAAACGGGCAGGAGTAGCTCGGACTCAAGAGTATAATATTCCTCAACCCGACACTATCGGATATGTATTAGTGAATACGCCGAGCAAAGGGACACGGTAAGTATTTGAAACTCGGAGAGCACCGTGCAAAAGAAACAACGACTCAAACCACTGTCTCTCTATGGACTGGACCTGAAACAAGCCCTGCACGCTATGCTTTCAGTTGATCCGAGGAAACTGAACTTAGAAATAAGTAAGAAGGAGGAACGTCCCCTTCCAGATCCTAGGGAGAGTAAGAAAATACCAGAAGGACAGAAATAGCTTGCATGAAATTTTTGCTCGAACCACACCATCGTAATTCCCGATGAAGAACTGATCACCGATGTTAAACGTGTAGCTGGGAAACTTGATAAGAGAAGCGTAACCATTGGTGAATATAATGGCCACGGACAGTTTCATAGCACCACAGTTACGCGAAGGTTTGGCACATGGTTTGTGGTTCTTGAATGTGCGAGTCTTGAGAAAACCCGTAATCTGAATATCTCAAATGAGGAGCTTTTTGATGCTCTTGTGAGGTTTGGTTGTGTCTCGGTCGTCAACCCGAATACAATGATCCGACAAAAGGGATCTCAAGATACTCATCTGTAACCTACGAGAATAGTGCGGAGGCTGGAGAGCCGCACTGGACGCATTCGTGAAATGGGCGAATCACGGGGGAATGACTTCCGCGCCGGAAGCGGCAAGAAAAGACATCAGGCATAGGACGCCAAGAAGAATCAACTGGAGGTTCCGAGCACTCGTATTTGTGCGAGACGCTGCGTGTTGTCGTATGTGTGGCTCTACCCCGTGAAGGTGCGAAACTCCATGTCGATCATTGTACCGTGAACCAAGGGCGGCGAAACTGTAACCTGTAATCGAGAACCTCCAACTCTTGCGAATATTTTCGTTCTTCTTGTTTTTGGTTTGACATCGTTTCCGCAAGTGGTAAGAATGGGGCTCACGCACAATATGCCCCATTCTTCATCACATACGCAATGAAAGGACACCAGCATGGCCGACTACGCCGGCGTTGTCAGTGAGCTGCTTTCCCATTGCGGGATTACGGTGAACGGTTCCAAGCCATGGGATATCCATGTCCATGACGGCCGCTTCTATGCCCGGGTGATACGCCACAAGAACCTGGGACTCGGTGAGGCGTACATGGACGGATGGTGGGACTGCGAGCAGATCGATGAATTCATATGTCGCATTCTCAAAGCCAATCTCGACAAGAGGGTGAGGGGGAGTCTGAAGCTTCTCGCCCGCACGTTGCCGGGCTTGCTGTTCAACCGGCAATCACGGTCGCTATCCCGACAGGTCGCCGACAGGCACTATGATGTGGGGAACGACTTGTTCATGTCGTTTCTCGACCCCTACAATCAGTACAGTTGTGCATACTTTAACGGCACCGACACGTTGGAGGAAGCTCAGTTCAACAAGCTCGGCCTTATCGCGGACAAGCTCGCCGTCCGCCCCTCGGACCATGTTCTGGACATCGGCTTCGGCTGGGGAGGGTTGGCCAAGTACCTAACCGAGAGGTTCAACTGCACGGTCACGGGTATAAACATATCCCAAGAGCAGATCAGCTTCGCAAAGGAATACTGCAAAGACCTGCCCATCCGCGTCCTTCACTGCGATTATCGTGACATTGAAGACTCGTTCGACAGGATCGTGTCCGTCGGCATGTTCGAGCACGTGGGCCGGAATAACTATGCCGAGTTCATGCAGGTAGCTCACCGGTGTCTCAGCGACGACGGCATATTTCTTCTCCACACCATCGGGAGCAATGAGTGCCAATTCTATTCGGACCCATGGATCACCAAGTACATCTTCCCGAACGGAATGCTCCCCGGGCTCGCCCAAATCATGAAGGCCATCGAGGGCCTCTTCGTTCTCGAAGATCTGCACAACCTCGGTCCCCATTACGACAAGACGCTCATGGCATGGAACCGGAACTTCCAGAAGGCTTGGCCGGCTCTTCAGGGCTCCTACGACGAACGGTTCAAACGCATGTGGGAATACTATCTGCTCTCATGTGCCGGAGCATTCAGGGCGCGAAGCAATCAGTTGTGGCAACTGGTTCTCACCAAGTACGGAACGCCCCAGCCGATGTGCAGGTACTGAGCCTGCGGGAGAAGCGTATCCGAAGCCGCCCGGGTAGGCCGGGGGCCTACCTCTAAGTGCCCCGTGGCAGAAGTACGGTGTCACATTTGTGGCAATTATCCCTGCTTTGGTAGCGCCGGCCCCCCGCGTTCCGCGGGGTATTCTTTAGTAGAAACAACGTACTATCTCTCGCCCGGCAGGGACGCCGGGACGCTACCGCGCGTTTACGGAATCCGTGACCGTATTTACGCCATAGAACACTAAGGGTTTGTCTCGGAATAAACGGTTCAATCTCGCGGAACCGTCTCGCTCTGCGGGCACGGCACGCCGTGCCCCTACGGAGCGTCACGCCCGCTCATATGCGATGCTTATTTTGGGACAGTCACTAAGTGCTCCGCGGCGTATACGGTTGCACAACCTGAGCCCCGGAAGATGACGGGCAGGGACGCCCGTCCCACGAAACAGGTCTAAGGCTTCATGATAGTCCTTCGTAGCCGGGCCTCCGTGCCCGGATCTTGTCCTTGCCGGCAGCGAGACGAAAATGTGCGACCGTACTTGTGCCATAGAACACTAAGTGCCTGTCCACAATTAACCGTATCGGTTCCATCCGATGGTGCGGGCAGGCAGTGTTAGCTGCCCTTGAGCGCCGAGCTGTCCTTGGACAATTGTGACACCTATTCTCGGACAGTCCCTAAGGGAAAGAGGGGAGGGGGATTTTCAGGTGAACACGGCGTCTCCTTCCGCAAGGCTTCCCAGGGTGCGGCGAATCCTGCGGAACGGCCGGTCATAGGCTGAGATTCTCTCCCCGCAGGCAACCGCACCCACGGCACATGTCAATGGGCTTGCTCCCGACTTTCAGACTGCGAAGCAGCCGGTCGTACTTGAGATTCTCGTATATGGACGGAAAATCAAGCTTATTGATATTGCCGAAGTATTCTTGTCTCTTATGACGGCAACACGGAAACACCTCGCCGTCGAAGTCGACCTGAACGTATCTGAACGGCACTGTGCAGAGATACCCCTGTCCCTCGATCACGTTGTGACGAGACATATCGTCGTTGGTGATCTCGGGATAAGGCTCGGGGAGAACGAGTGATATGCCGTGGTCCTCTGCAATCCGCACGACTCGTTCAAAGATTTCGAGCACGGCACTCCTGTCCAACGTCCGCAGATGTTGCTCCGGCACGCACAATTTGCCCTTCACGTTGGAGTCGGCTCCGTAGAAAGGGTCAATGTGGACCATGACGATCTCATCAATCCCATAGTGGACGGCGAGCCTGGCTATGTTTTCAAGATCGTGAAGGTTTTCCCTCATGCACGTAACGGCGAAAGCTAATTTCATCGGCGAGCTGTAGAGATCCCTGAGTCGGGTAAGACTTTTCAAGAAGCCCAGGAACTTCTCGTGGCTGCTCTTCCGGATATTCTCGTACAGTTCCGGGTTCACCGCCTCAATGGAGATGCCGATGGATCCAATCAACTTCTGCACGATGATTTCTTCGAACAGTGCATCATTGATGCGGGTTGCGTTCGTGAAGAACCGCACGTCGTTCCATCCGGCCCGCTTCGCCAAGTAGAGGTAATCCTGGAGATTCTCCATAAGGGTCAGCTCTCCGCCCGAGCTCACCACGAGTATGTCGAACCACTCGGGTGAAAACGACGACAAGTATCGCGAAAACCGGGCGAGAGACAAGGTAATTGAAGTTGCGTTTGATCCCGGCAACTTAGGGCAGTGGCGACAGACCAAATTACACCGGTCCGTCAGTCCTATCTGAAGTCTCTTGATCCGGTGGGGTGGGTTGCGGGTCGTTCTCGGAGGAACTCCCACAATGCTTAACCGCGAAATCTCTTCCTCGACCATACCCGAGATCGCCTGCCCGTATCTCCGCTTCAACGCCCGGGCAAGTCTCGTTATCAAATCCTCCATGAACATGCCCCCAGTTTGCAGCGATATCGTCTTCTCCGAGGTCTGTAGAATCTCCGACGGATTGGGAGGGGTTGGCCGGCTCAATCCCTCGAAGCTCACGGAACGGCATTCCACAATGCCCAACGGAACACGAACCGCCGTGACCCCATCGAAAAAGGTTCTGTTCTCTCCGGCATGAGCGTACCTCTGCGCCGTCCATTGTGTCAAGCACCGTCTCGATGTCGGGGATTCCAGGAAGGCATCTCTCTGAACATGTCATTGCGAGGAGCGGAGTCCCGCGTCCCGCGGGACGGCAATCTCTGCTTGTCGCGCCGAGATTGCTTCCTCCGGTTCAAGCCCGGAATCGCAAAGACATCTCCAAGCGAGCTTCCCGCCCTGCGCAACTGAATGGATACCTGATTTTGTTGTTTACTTCACTGGGGGCAGATGGTAGAGAGTCACTGTGAAGTGCGTAGTGCTCCCCGACGGAAGTATGGCGACTTAGTGCGGCATTTCATGATAGGGCATGTCCGTGAGCATGGAAACCGGAAAGTGCTTGAAAACCCCGTCCGACAAGCTTGGAAGGAAGTGTGGGGGCACGATATGAAGAATCAAAGTCATCCCCCATTGCACAAGAGCCCCACTCTCATACGGCGGTCCTGGTGTCGGTTCACCTTGTTGATGCTGTGGGCGGCTGCGGCGCCGGCGGCAGATCTCCTTGCACAGCAGCGGATACCGGGCGAGGTTCCAACCGGGCTGTTCCACACAGTGACTCACCTCCATCCCGCAGCGTACATCATACTGCTCTTTGTCTTTCTGTTATCCGCGGTGAACCTGGTTTTCCAATTCGGGCTCTCCAGACTCATCAGGCCTTTCTTGTCCTTGGTCTCCATCTTCCGACGGGAGTCCGACATGTCGGTTGTTCCGCCTGTTCTGAAAGGCCTCAAGCGGTCGCGTATCGGTAATGCCCGCCCGGAGTCGGAGACCCGCACGAGGCGGAGCAGCGGTAACTTCATGCCCAGGGACGAGGCGGTAATTGCCGTACGAAGGCCGGCGAAGCCGGTTCAGACATCCTCCGCGACGGTAATCCCTACGCCCCTGGAGGGAGTGAACCATCCCTTGCCGGCATTGACGGAGCCCTCGTCCCGGGAGCCCGGGACTCCCCGCGTCGCCGTCTCCCATTCCGACCGCAAGATGCCGTCCTCGGAATTCAAATTTTCCTCCGCGGTGGACGTGCCCACACCCGAGGAAATCGAACGCCGTGAAAAGACTCAACTCATGGTAAGCGGATCCGTACTGGGACCCGACGGCAAAGGAGTTCCCTCGGTCATCGTCTTTCTCACCGATGAGGAAGGCAACCGTGTGGGCCAATCATTCCGCAGCATGCCGGAAACCGGCGAATTCAAAGTGCTGATCAATGAACCCGGAAAGTATCGCCTGAATGGTTACAAGCGGGGCTTTGTAATGGACCTGAGCGACCCCCCGAAGATCCCGATCGAGTCGGGAAAGATTGAAGGGTTCAATATCCGTATGATACCGGAGGGTTGTGTCGTCTCGGGCAGGGTGATACGGGAAGACGGCGGAACGGGAATTTCCGGACGGGAAGTGACGTGCATCTGCCGGGCCAACAACTATTCGCGGTCTGCCGAGACCGATTCCGACGGACACTTTCGAATCAGCGGCGTACCAGTGAACTCGGAGTGTTTTCTTGAAGTGAAGGATCGGGAGGGAGATCTACCGACCGCCACGGACACTTTTCAAACGGTTCAGAAGAAGGAACTGTACAGCGAGATCAGGATCGCCGCCCCCCGTCCTGAATCGCCCGCGGGGCTTCAGGTCTCTGAAGACCCCGGTCAAGAGACTCCCGGCGCAACCGATGCCATGAACGTTCCCGGGGAACCTGCGGACTCCGGATTATTATCCCCTACGGGCTCGACTGCTCCTCCCGCTCCATAGACCCAGGCGTGCCGCCGAGAAGGCTCGCCGCAACGATGCTCTCTATGCGTCCCTCGGCCTGCTCCCCGACGGTTCGTGCGATTTCGTCGATCGCTCCGGGATCCCTCAGCTGATCCGTCTTGTTGAGAAAGGGTATCACAGGGATACCGGGAGGCACCCCTTTGCATGCACCGGCCGGATGAGCCAGCAGACGCCCGATGGCTGCGGGAGTTATTTCCCGCCCCGCACCGACGCCGGTTACTTCCTCAAACCTCTCAAGTCTGAACACGTTCTCCGCGGTGGCCGGTCTCCCGATACAATCCAGCCCCACCACGGGGATCACGAGGTCGGTGTTCCGTGGAATTACCGGCTCCCATTGCTCGGGTGCCTTGACCGGTCGCCGGGAAGCGCCGTCCGCCTCTACGATAATCACGTCCGCGTGAAGCGCGCAGGATTCAACGGCGGCGTCCTCCACCCCCTGGAGTTTCTTCTCTTGGGGGAGATATGCCTGAGCCACCGTCACATGTCTGAACTTCAAGAGGCTCTCCGGTAGGCCGGCGATTCCGGGATGTGAGTCTACAAGAATCAGGCATGGCGATTCATGGCCTTTGGGGCAACGGATCTTTGTCGTGGTCGTGGTGACGACTCTCTTACCCTGCGACAGCGCCTCGCGGGCCAATGCATACATGAGGGAGGTCTTTCCGCCGGCCCCTACCAGGGAGATTACTCGAATGTGGGGCGCAATTCCGAAGCAGCGCACCAAAGACCCGGCCGACGACGCGTCCCCGGTATACTCGGCATGCCGGATCACCGGAGCTGTTCCCATTATATCCACGGCGGGTTGATGCTGTAACGTATCCGGAAGGAGGAAGCGTTACCGGAAATGATCATCGGACCCTCGCAATACTGATCTTTGTAGAACTTCAGTAGGTATGTTCCGCGATTTCCGATTTCGTAACACTTGGTCTGGTTCCCCCATGTTACCCAGATCTTGAAGTTGTCCAGGAGCTGGTACGGCGGGTAGCAGACGATATCGTACACCTGTACGAAGACCGGACCGATGTGGCCTTCCGGCCAGTTAACAAAGTACCGTGTTCCCCGTGCCGACGATACCGTAGGAAGCAGGATCACTGCAAGAGTCACCAGCACTATTCGTTTTATCCACTTTTTCATACCTAATCCTCTCCGCCGATCCTCAGGGTCTGGAGGTTGTTTGACGGCAATATACCATATCTTATGGATGGTTGGAAGTATTTTCTTATGTTATTTCTAGGTATTTCCGGCAAAGGGGACTCCCCCTTTACCTCACGGTCGTCCTGTGGCAACCTCATCAGTAGGTTACCGAATGGATTCTCCGGACGTCCGAGCCCGGCCGGACACAGGACAAGGAAGGACTGCGGTCATGACGGGAAAGGCAGCGGATTTGAGAAGCGATGCGGTTTCAATACTGGAGGCCTGTCTCGATGCGGCCGACCCTGAGCGTGCGGTCAAGGCCTTTGTCCGCGTGGAAGGTCACACGCTGAGCGTCGGCTCCGATTATGCGCTCGATCTCCGTCACATCGACCGGGTTTTTGTGGTCGGCGGCGGCAAAGCAAGCGCGCCCATGGGGAAGGCCGTGGAGGATCTCCTCGGGGACAGGATCACCGGGGGCGTTATCTGCGTGAAGTACGGACATGGGTTGGAGCTCGAAAGGACGCGGGTTCTCGAGGGCGGCCATCCCATACCCGATGCCGCCGGGGAGCAAGCCGTCCGGGAAATCATAGCGATACTGGAATCCGCCGGGGAACGGGACCTGGTGATCTGTTGCATTTCCGGGGGAGGTTCGGCGCTGTTGCCGTCTGTCCCTCCGGGAATCACTCTTGAAGACAAACGGTACATCACCGGCCGTCTGCTCGCTGCCGGCGCGGACATTCACGAGATGAACGCAGTGAGAAAACACCTTTCCATGACCAAGGGGGGCCGCCTCGCCCGATTCGCGTTTCCTGCGCATGTGGTAAACCTAATGCTCTCCGATGTGGTGGGTGACGACCCGGATACCATTGCATCAGGCCCTTTTGTCCCTGATGGTTCAACCTATGAGGGCGTGCTGAAGATTCTGGAAAAATACCGGTTGTTGGAGGGCGTGCCGGTTTCGATCTTGAACCGGCTGCGTGCCGGGGCCGTTGGGGACGTACCTGAAACGCCCAAGGAAGGAGATGAGATCTTCGGACGGGTGAAAAACGTCGTTGTAGGCAGCAATTTCTTTTCTCTCGCGGCCGGAGAGGCTCAAGCAAAGAAGCTGGGGTATGATACGATACTTCTCTCGTCGTCCATCGAAGGCGACACGTCGGAAGCGGCAGGCTTTCACGCCGCCATTGCCCGGGAGATCCGCTCCACGGGGAGACCCGTGAACCCTCCTGCCTGCATTCTCAGCGGAGGTGAGACGACGGTGGTGCTCAGTGGAGCCGGCAAAGGGGGGCGCAATCAGCATTTTGCTCTAGCCTTGGTGAAAAGGGCCTCGCAGATTTCCGGAAGTCTCTTCTTAAGCGCGGGGACGGACGGCACGGACGGCCCCACCGATGCAGCCGGAGCGGTTGTCGACGGCGACAGTTTCGGTCGGGCTCACCTATTGGGCATGGACCCCGATGTGTATCTTCGGAACAATGATTCGTACCACTTCTTTGAACAGTTGGGCGATTTGATCGTTACCGGTCCCACCCGGACAAATGTTATGGATGTGAGAATCTGCCTTGTTGGTTGAGCCGCGGGCAATAAATTCCGGTTTTGAGTCTCTTCCTTCTGGGCCGGGTATGTAAGCCGAAAAGATGAGACGTCCTTCTTGGCTATGAGTTCCGCGTTATTCATCCGCCGGTGCCTGCGCCGCCGACGAGAGCCAGAAACAAGCCGGTGACGGCAATGCCGCAGCATACGATGAGAGGCAGGAAGACTGCGGCGGCGGCCCGAGCCGTGCCGGCCTGGTGAATCTCACGTACCGCGACAATGAGGAGGTACGTTTTCCACACCGCGGCAATAATTCCGCCGATAACGGGAACGGCGTTCCACAGATCTGCAGCGGACGAGTAGCACACGCCCCGGAATGTCGCCTCGAAGTCCTCGTTCGCACCACCCACGAGGAACAGTGCGGCATGCAACAACAACGACAGAAGGAATACCCCTATGAGAATGATTGGGGGAATCATCAAACCGATGAAGACCATGAGACCGCCCGACCAACCGCTCTGGGAGAAGAACGGGTTTTGCACGGCCATCCCGGAGAGGTAACCCGCCATATTGCCGACAGTCTGCAGTATGAGTGCGTAGAGCAAGGGATTCAGCAGACCTCCCCGCAACGGCAGCCGCGAGAAGAAGTCCACTGGAGAAAAGAGGCTCTGCCGCAGAGACTGCAACAATGCCGGGAAGAAGCCGAGGTTTTCCAGATCTTCCCACGGTGTGTATCTATCCTCGATCCGATGTCGAGGCTCGCCATAGCCCGAAGACGTGGAACCGCGGTCGCCCGGAGCCCCTCCATCGTCGCTCTGTTGGTATGTTTGACCCTCCTCGAAGGGCTTCCCGCAGAAGGTGCAAAACCGTTGACCCTCGATGGGGGTATATTCTTGACCGCACTGGGAACACTTCACGCCGATCTCCTTTCTAACGGGCCGCCGGAGCAACGCGTATTTTGTCTGAAAATCCCCGTCCTCTCGTTCTCGTAGGGGTAGGCCCCCGTGCCTACCCGGGCGGCCACAGGGGGCCGCCCCTACAGCCTGGGAATGACTATCCGCCGGGCTCTGCCCGGTCTTCGGCCCGGAATACCGAGGGATTTTCATGGTCGGTTGTGATGGCCCCGATCATGGGGGGTTGTCCGAACACCCGATCCACTTCACCCAAGACCGCCAAGCGCAGCGCCTTCGCGCATCTACCGTATCATGTGGTCCGTGATCCAATCATCCGTTCCGACATCCGTTACGGTAATCCGCCGTTCAACTCCATCCGGATCACGGATTCCGATCAAATCTCCCCGTGATGCTTCCCTGGAATAGCGGCGAAGAATGCTCCCGATCCGCACCTCATCCTCGGGTTCCGGTTGCCCTGCCGCCCAAACCAGAGGTCCGGGGAAACCTATGGGGAGGAACATCACTCCGGAAGGGGTCAACCTTTCCAGGTGCCGATTCTCTTTTTCGTTGCGGCACACGACGATCTTCAGGCCCGGCCGCAGCCTGATATGCCTGCCGATCCGGAGAAGCTCCAGGTCCTCCTTGAACACCTCACCGGCATTATCAAACAGGTCTTGAAGCCTTCGTGAGTACGTCTTGTCCGTCAGCAGGCATCCGCCGGCCGGAGGTGAGTAGCCGTGAAGCCCGATTTCCTCGGCAAGATTCAATTGGACCTTTCTTCCTCGTCCCGCGATACCGAGGAATTGCCGCCTGTCGACCACTCCCGCCTTTTCCGGTCCGGACTCGGGAAGGGCTTGAGCCGATAGAGGCCGGACGATTATCCCGTCACATCCGGATTGCTTCTCTATGAATCGTATGGTGTGTTTGCGCTGGGACATGGGGCGTTGCCCGGCCACTTCCCCCGTCACGAGAAAGGAAGCTCCGATCTCCTCCATGAGTTGCCCGGCCTTCACCAGCGTGTATATGCGGCAATCGATACAGGGGTTAAGATTCTTGCCGTGCCCATGCTTCGGATTCCGGATCAACTCGAGAAAGTCGTCTTCCTTCGGCCGGATCACCAACGGGACGTCCAATTGACGTGCGAGGATATGCACCGGCGATTCAGCGTCATCCGCATGGAGTGGTGAAAAGAACGACGTGAAGTGTACCGCGGTGACGTCTATGCCCTGTTTCTTGACGAGATGGATTGCAAGGGCCGAATCCAATCCCCCGGAAATCAGCGCGACAGCCTTCCGGTTGAAAGACTTTTCCACTGACTCCGTATCTTGAGTTCGGTAGGGGAAGATGGATTCTTCTGCAATCATACGCACTCCACAAGGCAATCTTGGGGTTACGGGGCAGGCCGTTCCCGCGACATGAAACAAGTGTGTTCACACGGATTGGGAAGATATTCCAGGCACGGCATAAATTCCAGTCGAATTTCTTAGTGCTCTATGGCACAAATACGGTCGCACAACCTGAGCCCCGGAAGATGACGGGCAGGGACGCCCGTCCCACGGTGTACGACGGGCTTGGTCTCTGTTCTTCGTAGCCCGGGCCTCCGTGCCCGGATATTCTGCTCGCAGTCACCCAACATGGCAACGAGACGACAATGTGTGACCGAACTTGTGAAATGAAGCACTAAGGCTTCATAACAGTCCTTCGTAGCCCAGTACTCCGTGCCCGGAGAGAGTGACGTCCCACCGAGGGAAAACTTCCCTCCGTTGACGGGGGGATCGGAGGGGGGTCTTTCGGAAAATCTAGAAAACATCCGCCGAGAATACATACAGTTCGGCATCATCGTCCATCCATGCATCGGGAGGCAGTCCGGCCTTCCGACACGTCTCCCTGAGAAACGTTGGGCGGTCCCAGTTTCGTTCGGCGGCCACCTGAGGCAAGAGAAGCCCCGACAGGAATCCTTTCCGTATCATCAATCCGTGTATGCCGACCCGCACCTCTTCCGGGTTTCTTATTTGCCGAAGCGGAGTCAGTACCGATATCTCGATGTCCAAGTATGGCAGTTCGTCCTCAGTTACCGGGCGGAATCTTGGATCGCGGGACGCCGCCGCCTGAGCCATCTCTTCAACCGTCTTGTACAGCGGCCCGTCGGCCTGCAGGGACCCGATGCAGCCGCGGAGCATACCCTTCTTATAGAGGCTGACAAACGCGCCGCATCGTTCTTCGAGCTTAGGCGAGGACGCGGAGATATAGGGCAGAGGTTTTCCGCTGCTCTTGGCCTCCACGACGCTGCGGGCAATTCTCTGAAGCTGCGCTTTTTCGTCGCGGGTAAGGCCTAAATCCGTACCCACATTCTTCTTTGGCGACATCCTCCTCTCCCTTCCGGTGCCGGGTGACGACGGTGTATCTTCACTGTGACCCTTTTTCACTCCAAATCCCTCATTGGAGTATCGGATCTCCATGAGGATGTTTCCGTTTGCATCTGCGAAACGAGTACCCGGGCTCATCGCTCATCCGTCCTGGAACCGGGAAGGTCATGGGAACAGCGGCATTCCCTCGAGCCCCTCGGTTTCCGCCAACCCCATCATGACGTTCATGTTCTGAACCGCGGCTCCGGACGCACCTTTCGTAAGGTTGTCAAGCGCGGCCATGGCAATAACCAAACCGGTGCGTTCATCAACTTCCACCGACAAATGGCACTGGTTGGAACCCCGCACCCGCGCCGTGTCGGGAAATGCCCCTCGGGGCAGCACCGTTACAAAGGGTTCTCCCTCGTAGTACCGGACGTACAGGTCTCTCAGTTCATCCCCGGAGATTTCGCCTCTTAACGGGATGTACATGGTGCTCACCATGCCGCGGCTGACGGGGATAAGATGCGGTGTGAACCTGACCTTGATCCTTCGGCCGGCCAGCTTGCCGAGTTCCTGTTCCATTTCCGGTATATGTCGATGACGCGTTACGCCGTAGGGCTTGAAACCTTCCCCCGCCTCACAAAAGCTGGTATTGAGCTTGGCTCCTCGCCCCGCTCCGGAGATCCCCGACTTGGAGTCCACTATGGGGCACGTGCAGTCGAACCGGCCGTCTTTAAGGAGAGGTGCGAGACCGAGAATCACGGTAGTGGGGTAACAGCCGGGATTGGCAGTGAGATCCGTACCGGCGACGGCTTCCCGGTGAATCTCCGGCAACCCGTACACGGCCCTGGAGAGGAGATCCGGGGCCTTATGAGGACCATACCATTCCGCATACACTTCCGCGTCCGACAGCCGGAAATCCGCGGACAGGTCGACAACTTTGAGGCCGGCCTCGAGAAGGGGTCGGATGCAGCCGGCGGACTCACCGTGGGGCAAGGCCAGGAAGGCCAGGTCCGCTTGCGGATCCTTCATCAGTTCATCCATTGTCGTTATGGGAAAGGACTTTGCGGGGGGGATGAACGGAAATATGTCATCGGCCCGTTTGCCCGCCCAGCTTCTTGAACTTCCACCGACAACGGCGGCCCTGGGATGGGTGGACAGAATGCGTATCAGCTCCATACCGGTGTAACCGGTGACGCCGAAAATCACTACCCTGATGGGGTGTCCGTCTTTGCACGTCATCTAAGAATCCAGTCGGTAATTCGGGGCTTCCTTGGTAATCACTACGTCGTGAACGTGAGATTCTCTCAGTCCTGCCGCGGTAATGCGGACGAACGTCGCCCTTCTCTTCAATTCATCGAGGTTTACCGCTCCCAGATAGCCCATTCCTGCCTGAAGCCCTCCCACAAGTTGGGTGATGGAATTGGCCACCGGGCCCTTGGCCGGAACCATTCCGACAATTCCTTCCGGAACCAGTTTGTCGTCCTGGGTTTCCCCATGCCTACCGTAACGGTCGCGGGAACCTTCCCGCATTGCCTCGAGAGAGCCCATGCCTCTGTAGGACTTGTACGAGCGCCCCTGATACAATACCAGTTCACCGGGACTCTCGTCCGTTCCCGCCAGTAGTCCGCCTATCATCACGGTGTGGGCGCCGGCGGCCAGGGCCTTGGTAATATCGCCGGAGAACTTGATCCCTCCGTCGGCAATAAGCGGCACGCCAAGCTTTTCCGCAGCTTGCGCACAGTCCATGATGGCGGATATTTGCGGTACTCCGACACCGGCTACGATCCTCGTGGTGCATATCGAACCGGGACCAACGCCGATCTTGATTCCGTCTGCGCCTGCTGCAACCAGATCCTTCACCGCATCCGCGACGGCCACGTTTCCTCCGACAATCTGAAGATTGGGGAAATTGCTTTTCAAGACGCCTATGGTTTCCAAGACATTCTTGGAATGACCGTGTGCAGTGTCCACGATCACCACGTCCACGCCCCTCGAGACCAGCGCGTCAACCCGCTCTTCCCGGTCGGGTCCCACTCCCACCGCGGCACCCACGCGAAGACGGCCTCGCTCGTCCTTCGCAGAGTCGGGGAACATAATCGCCTTTTGGATATCTTTGATGGTGATGAGGCCTTTGAGACGATAGTCTTCGTCAACCACCAGCAGTTTTTCGATGCGGTGCTTATGGAGGAGTGCCTTGGATTCCTCGATGCCGATCTTGTCGTCAACGGTGACCAGGTTTTCGCGGGTCATGATCTCCTCGACCTTGAGGTCGAGGTTCTCGACAAAACGCAGATCACGATTGGTCAAGATACCCTTGAGATATCCGTTCACCGTCACCGGAACCCCGGAAATGCTGTACCTCTTCATGATTTCCAAGGCATCGGCTATCTTCTGGTCGGGGCCTATGGTGATGGGATCCACAATCATGCCTGATTCCGAGCGCTTTACACGATCTACTTCTCTGGCTTGTTCTCTGATTTCCAAATTCCGGTGAATGATACCGATTCCACCCTCACGTGCCATGCTGATGGCCATACGGGATTCCGTCACCGTGTCCATGGCGGCACTAACAATCGGCATACTGAGAGATATGCCCCGTGTTAGCTTCGTACTGACGTTTGCTTCGGCCGGAAGGACTTCCGACTTACAGGGCATGAGGATCACGTCGTCAAAAGTCAGCAACTCTTGAATTGCCATTGAGCGTCTCCATTCTTTCGGGCATCATTGAATCCGCCTGTGGACTCCGTTCATTGGACCGCCGGTGCGCGAAGGATCAATCGAGACTGGTTGACCGTCTTGGCAACCGCATTTGTCGTCGATTCAACAAACATGTCCAGATAATTGTCCCAACTCTTTTTGGGATACACGAGCTCCGCGTCGTCGCCGATCCCGGCACGTTTACCGGCAATCTTCACGGCATCATAGAAGTTTCCGATGGTATCGACCAGCCCCATCTCCTTGGCTTTCGCTCCGGTGAAGAAGCGTCCGTCCGCAACACTGCGAAGCTTGGCTTCGTCGATCTTGCCTTTGCGTCCCGCTAGAACATCTCTGATGAACTGATCGTGGATCTCTTCGGCGAACGTCTCGAGGATCTTTCTCTCCTCGTCGGTCAACGGCCTGACCGACGAGCCGATATCCTTATACTTGCCCGCCTTTATCACACTTACGCTCACTCCCACGTGACGGATCAATTCCTGCAAATCCGTAAGGAGCATGATGACGCCGATACTTCCGGTGATGGTTCCGTTTGAGCAGACAATCTCGTCGGCCGCGCTTGCAATGTAGTAAGCGGCCGATGCCCCGACCGTCTCTATCGAGGCCACTATCGGCTTCTTCTTGCCGATCTTTTCGATTTCGCGAAATATTTCTTGAGCCGGGGCAACCGCCCCCCCAGGGGAATTGATCCGGAGGACAATTGCCTTCACGGCGGACTTCTTGCTGAATTTACGCAACTGCTTGAGTGTCTTGTCCGATGAGATGAGGGTCCCTTCCAAAGGGACGACTCCGATCTTGTTTCCGAAGTCGAACATGCCGTTCAAGCCGCTCGTCTCACTGCCGGATCCGACCAGTGGGGAAACCATTAATACTGCGACCACAAAGGCAGCCGTCAGACAGATAAGAAACAGAATTGCCAGGCCGACCCTGGATTTCTTCATGAGAAATCTCCCGCTTCATTATTATGCTCTATTATTAATATGTTGGTCACTTTCACCCTGAAAATTGTCAAACATTAACAGAATTCGCCCGCCCCCGCAAGACGTGTTGAAACTCTTGATCCTTAACCTCTAATCGGGCTATTGTCATGATGGGGGGTCCTCTCGATCCATAAGCCCTACCCGGACTTGATTGTCCGAAAGTAACGGTCCGGAGGTGAACATGTATCTCGTAACCGCAGAGGAGATGCGGTCGTTTGACGCACAAGCGATTAACGACTACGGAATTCCCGGAGTGGTTCTTATGGAAAACGCCGGCCGCACGACCTTCAATATTCTCCGCGAGCATCTCGGCGGAGATGTGGCGGGGATAACCGTCAGCGTGGTTGCGGGGCCCGGCAACAACGGCGGCGACGGTTACGTCATTGCCAGGTATTTGATCAACCACGGCGCGACGGTTCAAACCTTTCTGTTAAGTCCTCGGGACAAGATACGGGGAGACGCACTGATCAATCTTCAGGTTCTGGAAAAAATGACGGGGGAAATCATCGAAGTCTCCGACGAAGAATCACTTGAGGAAGCCGCCCGGGTGTGGCACGCCAGTGATGTGATCGTGGATGCTCTTCTCGGCACGGGCCTGAATTCGGAACTGCGGTCCCCCTACAAGGAGGCCGTCAAGGAGATCAACGGAGCACCGGGGTTGCGCCTGGCGGTCGACCTCCCGTCCGGCTTGGAAGCCGACACCGGGCGAATATTGGGAGTGTGCGTACAGGCCGACCTAACCGCCACATACGGATTCGGCAAGTTGGGCATGGCATTGTACCCGGGACTCGATTATTGCGGTCAAACGGAGGTGGTGGACATATCCATACCGCGTCCCGCCATAGAGAGTAATCCTCCCAAAGCCATACTGTGCACGAACCCTGAACCGTCCGAGTACATTCAGCTGCGCAAGAATCCTCAGGCACACAAGGGAACCTTTGGTCACGTTCTCATCGTGGGCGGGTCGCCGGGAAAGACCGGAGCCCCGGCAATGGCCGCCTCGGCAGCTTCAAGAGTGGGAGCGGGCCTCGTTACGGTGGGCGTTCCCGCTTCCCTCAATCACATTCTCGAAGTCAAACTTACCGAAGAGATGACCGAGCCGCTCCCGGAGGCCGAACCCGGTTACCTGGGGAAATCCTCGGTTGATCGAATTCTCTCTTTGGCCGCAGGCAAACAAGCTCTCGTGCTCGGCCCCGGCATTTCAACACATGACGGCATGGCCGAACTGGTCCGCGGCGTTCTTGAAGGGTATTCCGGCCTGCTGGTTATCGACGCGGACGGTCTCAACGCGCTCGTCCCCGATATGAGTGCTCTCAGGACTTCGCAAGCTCGAATCGTACTGACGCCTCACCCCGGAGAGATGGCCCGTCTTGCCGGTACCGGCGTCAAAGAGGTGGAAAGAAACCGCGTGAACCTGACCAGACGGATGGCAGCGGAATTTGGAGCGTGGACTGTTCTCAAAGGAGCGCGGACCTTAACCGCGGACCCCGGGGGTACCATCTACGTTAATACCACCGGCACTCCGTGGATGGCCTCCGGCGGCCAAGGAGACGTACTGAGCGGCATTTTGGGAGGATTGCTCGCGCAAGGAATTCAACCGGAAGAGGCGATCCCGTTCGGGGTCTATCTCCACGGGTTGGCCGCGGACAGAATCGTAGAAAGAGACGGACCTCGGCCCGTGGCGGCTTCCGACGTCATCGCAGAAATCCCGTCGGTCCTGGCGTCCCGCATCAAGGGTGAAAACGGTGAATGACTTCGGGGGCATGCCCCACTTAGTGGCTCCGTTTCCTAATTACGGTGTCGTGTCCAAGGCAGCAAAGCCTGCTTTGGCAGCGCCGGCCTCCCCGCGTTTCGCGGGGTATTCTTTAGTGGAAACAACGTACTATCTCTCGCCCGGCAGGGACGCCGGGACGCTACCGCGTGTTTAGAGAATGTGCGACCGTATTTGTGCCATAGACCACTTAGTGCTCCGTGGGGTAAATACGGTCGCACATTTTCGTCTCGCAGCCGTCTCGGGTGCCGGCAAGAACAAGATCCGGGCACGGAGGCCCGGCCTACGAAGGACTGTCACGAAGCCTTAGACCTGTTTCGTGGGACGGGCCTCCGTGCCCGTCATCTTCAAGGGCGGGCGTCGCTGCCCGCCGTCTTCCCGGCGTAGGCCGGGAACCATCTTCTCGTTCCCAGGCTCTGCCTGGTAACGCCCCGCCTCCGGGCTCCGCCCGGTCTTGTTCTCCCGGACCCCGGCCAGGTGGGACGGTCCCGCGCCCCGCGGGACTGTTCAATGACGGGCAGGATGCCCGTCCCACTGGGACTGCGTGAGGTCTCGGGCCACGGGCGAGACCCCGGACGGCGCACCTCGGGCTATTTTTCGTAAAATGCGAAGAAATCTTTCGAGTAGCCTTGGTCGTAGCGGCCCATGGTGTACTGCTTTTGTTCGGGGGAAAGCCTGTCACGTTTCACAATCTTGTTCTTCTGATCTCTGAAGTAGAAATTGCAGACAATGTTGTGAATGTTTGCATCACCGTGCATCGCCCGCGTGCATCCGGCCAAAACCATGGCCTTGGCGAGATCCTTCGTGCTCACGTGATGCCCCATGGCAAACACGAGATTGCCGTCCTCCCGGATACCGAATGCGCTTCTGTTGGCCAGAAACCACAGATCCCTTTTCGCCATGGTGCTCCGGCCGCTGTTGTCGACCAGAAACCCCCCGAGTCCGATTTCCGAGTCGCTTATCTTCCCGTGCTTCACAATCTTCTCGACCACCTTGCCGTTCTTCACGATCAAGTGGCTCAACTGACGGGCATCGATGACCATGGAAGACGGTATATCGTCCGCCCATTCAACAACGTCGACGGAATTGTCGCGATACACCACCATGGTGGCCATGCCGGCCACCATGGGGTACACTTCCTGGCCCCGGAATACGGCACCGGCCCCCCTGGAATGCTGTTGCATCCACATCGCGTTGGTAATCGCGACTATTCTTTCCAGGTCCTCCCGTTCGGGCCGATAGGATATCGATTGAATGCCCGGCTCCGTCTGGCCGATAAAGAACCGCGGCTTCAGACGGTTGGCGTCGAACACGGCCAGGTAGACGATCGAGTTGGGGAATTCCAGGCTTGGGCGGTAGACCGTCTTGTACACCAGCGGCCTGCCGTCGGAACCCTGCGGCAACGCGTCCGCAGTCCAGGTTCCCTCTCCTTCAACCTTGGGCGAAAGATAGAGCGGCGCGATCCGTGACGGCTTGGGAAAAAACGGATCCGCCCCCTCTTCCGCAGGCGGTTTCACTTCCGCTTCGACAGCCTCCCGACGGTCTTCCCGCTCCTCCGAATCCACAAATCCCGACTCTTCATCCGCCTTATCGGAAGCGTCGTCGTCGGCCGGATCAAGACTCATGAGTTTGTCCAGCCAACTCGGAACAAGGCTCTGGTCGGAGAAGTCAACGTCCCGTTGTACGTCGGCGGTCTCAACACTGATGCGAGCCAGCCTCTGAAGGGAGTTTTTCTGCTCCTCAGCCGACGAAAACGAAATAAGGATCAAGACGAGAACAGCTGAAACAACGACTCTTTTTGGCATTCCTTTCACCACACCTGCAAATCATCTTAAAGATTAGGGGCCCACCACCGTGGTCGGCCCTTATTCCCACATCGAAATGTGCCCGTAAAGACTCGGGGGGCTTTTGCAACTCCGGCTTGTGCAACGGCCACTGCCCGCAACCTTCCGTGTCCGGTTTCCTTTCCCGCTTCACGAATGGTTTCAACCCATTGATATCTATACTGTAAGGGCCTATTATATCAAAACCGGCACGAAAAGACAAGGTAAACTCTTCGGATATGAAGGCATCCGCTTTCCCGCAGGCTTTCCAATACGGAGGATTCAGACTTCACAAAATTGGGCCGGCAACCACGCTCCCTGGACGCTCGCGCCTCGCCGACCTGCGGCCTCTCACACCCTCCGCAGCCGGGGCCCAAGATATAATCATATCAGTAATTGTCAAGCTGTTTCACGATATTAGTGTCAGGACCTTCGTGTCCCGTTTCATGAATGCAACGGCGGATTCCGGCGCGCCGGGACTGCTTCTCCGCACATGCGATGAAACAATGAAGGGAATGTGCTTGCGGGGAAAGAAACGACGAAGGAATCTCGACGGGGGACGGGTCCGACCCGATCCGTACGCCGCGGCATTTCTCTGCGTGGGTGATGATCAGCGATTGCCCACTGTCCGGTATTTCCGGAGAAGATCTTCAACGGCCCCGGGTTGGAAATCGAGCAGCGCAAAGATGTCCTTTTCCACTTGCACGGTGACCTCTTTCATACGGGCGAGCCCCTTCAAGGCTTCGGGCGTCTTGCCGTATGTATGCTCCAAGTAGGCAAACCGCGCGTCCACGCTCACCAGTTCGTCGTGCACCACCCGCTTGTCGGAATAGTACACCAGTTGCTCTTCCCTGATCGGGTCCTCGGGGGATGTTCTCAAAATCACATGTTGCACCACGACACGCGCGACACTGGGAAATCCTTCTTGGTTCAGAATCTGTTCGCCCCGTACGTCGTGGTACCCCCCCCCGTCCAGAATGCACGGATATTTTCCGATATCATGAAGCAAACATGACGCCCTCAAGAGGTCCATGTCAATGTCGTGGTCCCTGGCAACGAGCTCTTCACCGAGCAACTTCCCGACCTCCCAGACTCGCCGAGAATGCAGGATTATGTGGTCGGGGGTCCTGTGCTTCTTCAACAGATCAAAACACCGGCTTTCATCAGGTAGTGTGTTCGTATGCATCGCTCAGCATCTTCTTGGTCCGGAACGGGTGATACCGCTGTGTTTCTCCCATGACATCCCTTCGCACAGACTATACCAGCCGCCGGGATTTGCACAAGCCCTTTGCGGACGAAAGGTGAAAAGCCCCCCGCGCTCCCGCACCCCGCACGGTTGTGTTCAATTCCGTTTCTCCGGAGAAGTTTGTGAACCGAACCGGTTGCCCGGCCGCACATGTGAGGCGGAGACGACGAACCGCTTTACGGGGCTTGGCTCCGTACACCATGAGACCCGTCCTCAAAGAGGGCGGGTCTCTCCCCGGGAGGTCTTTCTCTTGTGGCCTGCCCGTCGTTGCCGTTCGAGAAAGTCACGGCATGCTTCGAGCGGTCCGCATTTAGAAGATCACTCCGGCTTCTGCGTAGGGACCGTGAATGGTTATTTCAAGCTTCGTGTTTCCTTCATTTCGGGTCCACTCCGCGTATCGGTAACGGTAACCGGCTGCAACGTACGGCCTGATGCCCGACGGCATTCCTCCGGATCCGCAGCCGCCGTCCAGTTCGGGGAAGTATTTCCCCTCACCGTCAATGTAAACCCCATTCTGGTTCTCGAGAAAAGTGTACGCCGCCTTCACTCTGGCAAAGACGCTATCGGCCGGGGCGAATTCCGCTACCCCGCCTATACCCATGAGAAATCTGCTGTAATCCTCTGAATCCGAGTGCGTGCCGTCTTCCACACGAAGCCTTTCCACGAGCAGCTCTCCAAAGAGCAATCCTCCACCGCGGTAGTTGCAGCCTATTATTGGGTAAACCTCTCCTTCCCAACGATGGAGCGTAGTCGTGGTCTTTAATGCCACCTGTTCTCCTGCCGGGAATAGCGTATTGTCCACTATGAGATCCACAGGGAGAACTCCATTCCCGTTGTCGTCTCTGGGAATCATGAACGTGTAAGTGAATGCCAGTGTCGGGGAAATCCTCACCCCTGCGTAAACCTCTCCAACAACGGTATTCTGGGAAAAATGCAGATCCCTGACAAAGTCTATCGTACCCTCACGGGTGAGCTTCGCAGAATTGCTCGTGTAAAAGAGCCTCCCGCCGCCCTCCACACTGAAGGTCGTGCAACCTTGTTTGGGAAGACATGGGCCCATTTGCATGGGCATTGGCGCCGGTCCGCAACCGGCAGGCGGGCATGCCGCTCCCATTTCACCCATGGGCGGACCCATCGGTTGACCCATCGGTTGACCCATGGGTTGACCCATGGGCGGACCCATGGGCGGACCCATCGGCGGCACGGACGGCTGCCAGCAGATCCCGAGATCGGCAAAAGCGAGCACGATAAGGGATGCGGTTGCCAGAACTGATGCCAGGGTTATTACTCTTTTCATTGTTGGCCTTGTCACCTCCTGGGACGGACTGTTGGAGTGATATTATCACAACCAAATTCAACCAGTCAACCTTTTTTATCGAATTAGTCTTAGTTTAATATGTCAACATATGGCTTTTACTTCTGATTATCTATCTTGTTGCTGTTATGTTATAGATTTAGGATGTTGGGCGCGTTTCCTAGGCAATGGTGCATATAAGCCCTGCCGCCCCGGTTTCTTCCTCATCGCGCCGCCGCGCCTTTCGCCGCTATGCCCGCTTCAGTCCGGCCCGGACGATCAAGCTCGATCCATTTCCCGGCACCCTTCCATTGATATTTATTTGGGACTCGTGTAATATGACCCTGTGGTCGGAGGTATTGTGGGACCGGCTCTTTTTGATTTACGGGCACGAAACATGCTTCCGCCGGGGGGAGACTCCCAACAGGGGATCCCCTTTTGCCGGGTGCGGGCAAAGCATGGTATTCCATCCTCATGAACAGGGAATTGCGTGAGCCGATGCTGCGAGAACACATTAACGATATCAGGATCCGCTGGAGCCCGAGAGAGAGAAGCGGAAGTGCGTACGATCCCGGTCTATACCTGGAGACGCCGGAACAGGCCCGTAGACTGATACGGCATCTCCAGACGGAACTCGACAGGGCCCGCCGGGCAAAGAACACCGAACTCGTCGGCGAGGTCGCGGAGATTCTTGAGCGGGTGCTTCGCCTGTCCAAGAAATTCTTCAGGTGGGAGGAAATCATCACTCGCGCTCTGAACTCCGAGGACTTGCGGGAAATAAGAAAGCTTCCGCTTGGTTTTTGATTGGCGACGCGATGGTTTGCGTTCAATTGTCCGTCCGTGGTGTTCACGATCCAACGGACAGGTTTTCAGGCGGTTCGATCCGTTTTCACTTACGGCGGGTCTTGTGATGAAATCGAGAAACTAAGTGCTTAGGGGAATATGATGGATTACGAAAGCATGAGCCGAGAGGAACTCATCGGGCATATAAGAGAAATGAATGCGTATATGGAAAACGTGGTCGTCTTTTGGGGAGGCAGGAAGGAGCTTCGAGCCGCCTTGGAGGAAGTGGCGGCCAATACCGACCAGGAGTACACCGACCAGGAAGCCCGTAACGCCGCTGTCATTCTCAATACCGACGGTGCGTTCGACGAGTTCATCCGGCTGCTTCGGGATTCATTCGACAGAGGCGGCATAAGCTATATGCTGTCCGAGAAGATTACCGCGTTGATGGAAGAAATCACAACGAGATACGACAGGAATTGACCTTTGGGAATGCTCATAACATCCAAGAATCGGGTGGTAATTTTTGGCAAGCCGGTTTACAATGGTCTGAGAGGCGGCGGCCCGCAAGCCGCATCTTAGGGTCACTTTCGTCAGTGGTTGAAAGGAGATGGTGCAGGTGAACGTGAACGTACGCTTGGGGAGATGCTCCATTGCGGCCATGGCATTAGTGTGCGTGTTTACGATACTCGGCTCGGGCGGGGATTGCCTCGCTCAGGAGACAACATCATCTTGTGCAGCGCTTAGAGATAAGTGGGAGCATCTTGTCCGGGACCTCCAGGATAGTGTTAACAGCTATCGCGCACTTCAAAAGGCACCTCTCGAGCAGATTGCGCGGAGGCCTCTTGTGGACCACTCGGAAGGAAAATCCATTGCACGACAGATATCCGAGGCGATCCGGGAAAAAGAGAAGCAATTGAGCGCCAAGCGTAAGGAATGCCAAAATGTTCTGAGTTTAGAGGATAAGGCCTTTGTTGCGTTTGAGAACTGTTTGAAGAATGATGCATCGAGCAGGAAAGATAAAAAGGCATTAACATCCATACTGAAGAAGCGGAAGAGACTTGTGGACGAAGCCGTCCTGTCTATTACCGAAGTGCATGCGGTTGAGGGCCAAAATACGGCGACGCCCTACTCCCAAGCATATCAGGATCCCTACCGGGGGCAGGAAAACTACTGGCGCAACTATCAGCAGCTGTATCGGGGATATTGGGGACGATGACCGGCCGAGGAGGTTGCGGGAGCACCCGAGCCGGGGGACGTTGCAGTGAACCCGGCCCGGATTGAGTCTGCGGAACAGTATCGGGAAAACCGGGAAAAGCCGTACGGCTCAATGCACGGCCTGTACGGCGAATAGTTCTTGACAGCGCTTGTCGCGGATATTACGATAGAAAGTTGTTAAGAGAAAGGGCCCATAGCTCAGCTGGTAGAGCTCCCGGCTCATAACCGGTCGGTCCCTGGTTCGAGCCCAGGTGGGCCCACCACGAGGTTCGAGAGTGATCATTTCGCCGCCGGCCATGCGTATGATGAACGTTTCATTTTCCGTCACGGGGAGCTCGACAAGGCTCCCCGTGATCTTTTGTGGCTCGTGGACGATGACTTCGGCATTGCTTCGGCCGGCGATCCGGTGATTGACGCAAACAAGGAACGGGCAATGTTCGTACCCAAAGCTCCAAGTGACGACGCCGCTTCGGCCGGACTACCTCGACTCCGGTCCTTGCCCGGGGGGACTCGGTTGAAGGACGAGCTTTGCACCCGGTTTCCCTTGTTCAGGAGGAAGACTCCGCCGTGTATCGTCTGAAGTTGTCCCAGATCGTCGAATTGGCCGATCGGCTCTTCCCGTTTGAGCAGTCGGAAACCTGGGACAACTGCGGTATCCAAATCGGCGACCCCGACCGCCCGGTCTCTTCAATAGCCTTTAGCCTCGATGCCACTCCCCAAACCGTCGAATTTGCAGCCGAACATTCATGCGAGTTGCTCGTGACGCACCATCCGGTACTTGTCGAGCCGGTGCGCGCCGTAGTCCCCGACGGTCTTGCGGGTCGGACTCTCTTGGCCGCGGCGCGCCGGGGTGTGGATATTCTGAGCCTGCACACAAATCTTGACGCGGCGCGCGGCGGTCTGAACGATAAGCTCGCCGAAGCCCTCGGACTTCGGGACATCACCATCCCGTTCTCCGCTGCGTGCGCTCGGCTGGGGAGCCTCGACGCGCCAATGACTCTTTTTCGGTTCGCCGAAAAGGTTGCCTTGGATTTGGACGTTGTGCGGCCTAGGATCGTCTCTTCGGACAATTGCCCGGTGCAGAGGGTTTTCTGCGCGTCGGGAAGCGGAATGGGATACCTGCGGGAAGCGCTGAACTGCCGAGCGGACGTCATGGTGACCGGAGACGTGCGGTATCATGCCGCCCGGGAGGCTCTCGAAATGGGCATGCCGGTGATCGATGCCGGGCATTTCGGGACGGAAAGAAAGGCCCCTGAACTCATGGCCGGGCTGTTTGCCCGAGAATTCCGCAAGAGGAACATCGAGATCGCGTGTCATCAATGCGCGTCGGAAGACGGGCCTTTTGTGGACATATTCGACCGTAAGGAGGATGATTGAGTTGAAAGAACAGCTGCGACTCCTTGAACGCCTTCAGGAAATCGATAGTCAGATAGACCATTACGAGGGCGAACTCGCCCGAGTTCCCCTGGAAGTTCAGGAAATCGCCCGGAATCTGGTGTTGCTCCGGAGAGAAATCGCTGAGGCTGAGGGACGGTTGGAGGCTGTACAGAAGGATCTCCGCAAGAAAGAAGCGGATTTGGGCACGGAACAGGAAAAGATCAAACGTTCCGAACGTCGTCTCCTTGCCATTAAGAATCAGAAAGAGCACAACGCTCTCTCCAGGGAAGTCAAGCTCGGCAAGAAAGTCGTTGGAGAGATAGAGGACGCGATTCTTGAATTCATGACGGAAATCGAGAGCCTCACGAAATTTTTGGAGCGTAGGCGAAACGACTATCAGGGATTTGGGCAGCAGCTTCTCGCGAAGAAGGATGAAGCTGCAGTAATTGAGAGTAGCGCCAACACTGCGCTCACATCGCTGAATTCCGAGAAGACCAATGTGTCCGAGGCCATCGACAGAGATTTCCTGAAACGTTATGTTACCGTTAAGAAAGCCAGGGGTAATGCCGTTGCCGAGTTGAAAAACGGGATATGCTCCGGCTGCAACATGGCAATTCCGCCGCAATTGACCATCACGGTTTTCATGCAGAAAGAAATGGTGATATGCCCCAACTGCAACCGGATTCTGTTCGTGAGGCCGGAGAACATTCCCGAGCGCAACAAGCAGGCGGAGGCCTAATCAGCGAAGCATCCGTTGCATTGATTGCTTAAACGGCTGCGCACCCAAACTGGCCGTGATACAATTCACGAATTCCGTTTAGGAGTGACGTGCTTCGCAGGACGCATGACCTGAGTCCTGAGAGGCCGGCGCCGAGTTCAACTTCGGACGGTCCCGAAAGAAATGCGATTCGCCATGTACCCTGAAGAACTCCTCTTGGGTTTGGTTCCGGACGACATCGACCGGATCATTCGGATAGAGCACTCCGATCCCCACAGAGTGCTCGGCGCACACCCGGTTTCCTTGAACGGCTGCGAAGGTTTGATCGTGAGGGCGTTCCATCCCGACGCCTCCCGAGCGGTCATCATTGCCGGGGAAAACACCATTGCCATGGAGATGTCCGGTTCTCACGGTCTTTTCCTGCGGTGGCTTCCCGGGGAAGCTCTCCCGTTTAGACATGTCTTTAGGTTTGCTTTCGAGGACGGTTCGGAATGGGAGTGCGACACTCCTTATCAGTTTCCGCCCACGCTGGGTGAACAGGATCTTTATTTTGCCGGGGAGGGCAAGCACTACACGCTGTATGAGAAGCTCGGCGCCCATCTGTTGGAGATGGACGGCGTGAAAGGTGCGGGCTTTGCCGTATGGGCCCCCAATGCCAAGAGAGTGAGCCTTATCGGCGAATTCAATAATTGGGACGGCCGCCTTTTTCCCATGAGGAGTATGGGAGCCGCCGGAATCTGGGAGTTGTTCGTACCTGATCTCGGACCGGGTTTGCTCTATAAGTATGAAATAAAGACGGCTTCGGGGGATCTGAGGATCAAGACGGATCCGTACGCGTTTTCAATGGAATTGAGACCCGGAACTGCGGGCAGAATCTGGAATCTCGACGGATACGAGTGGGGCGACGAAAAATGGATGGAGGAGCGGCCTCATCGGGATCCAACGGCCGAACCCATGAGCATCTATGAGGTCCACCTCGGTTCTTGGTCAAAGCCGGCCGAGGAAGACAATCGGTGGATTACGTATCGGGAAGCTGCTGAAGCTCTCGTCGGACATATGCAGCGATACGGCTTCACTCATGTGGAACTCATGCCCATCATGGAACACCCCTTCGATGCGTCCTGGGGATACCAGGTTACCGGCTATTTCGCGCCGACAAGCCGCTTCGGCACGCCCGACGATTTCATGTATCTGGTTGATTATCTCCATCAGCACGGCATTGGAGTGATTCTCGACTGGGTGCCCGCCCATTTTCCCAAGGATGATTTCAGTCTTCGGCTCTTCGACGGAACTGCGCTCTATGAGCACGCAGATCCCCGCCAAGGGGAGCACAAGGACTGGGGGACACTCATCTTCAATTACGGCAGGAATGAGGTTCGGAATTTCCTGGTCGGCAACGCATTGTACTGGTTGGACAAGTTTCATATCGATGCGTTGAGGGTCGATGCCGTGGCTTCACTGCTCTATCTTGATTACAGCCGGGAAGGAGGGGAGTGGATCCCCAACCGCTATGGCGGAAACGAGAATTTGGATGCAATTGAGTTCCTGAAGGAATTCAACGTCATGGTGTATTCCAAGTTTCCCGGTTGTTTCACCGTGGCCGAGGAATCCACCGCGTGGACGGGAGTGACGACCCCCACGTACCTCGGCGGTTTGGGGTTCGGATTCAAGTGGGACATGGGGTGGATGCACGACACGCTCGAGTATTTTTCAAAGGATGCGGTCCATCGCAGTTTTCATCACAATGACCTGACCTTCTCCATGATGTACGCGTACAGCGAGAATTTCATCCTTCCCCTTTCTCACGATGAGGTGGTGTACGGAAAGGGATCCCTGCTGAGAAAGATGCCGGGAGACGACTGGTGCAAGTTCGCCAATTTCCGGTTGCTGCTCGGTTACATGTTTACACACCCCGGAAAGAAATTACTGATGGCCGGTTCCGAATTCGCCACATGGAACGAGTGGAATCATGAATCCAAACTGGAGACCGAGCTTCTCCACTATCCCGTACACAGTCGGTCCGCCTCGTTTGTCCGAGATCTCGGGAACCTCTATCGCTCGGACGCTTCATTGTGGTGCTGGGATACTCGACCGGAAGGCTTTGCCTGGATTGACTGCAATGATAACCAAAACAGCGTCCTTTCGTACATTCGGCGAGGACCGCACGGCTTCTTGGTTTGCGTTCTCAATTTCACCCCCGTGGCGAGGAATGATTACTTGGTGGGGGTTCCCGAAGCCGGCGACTATCGGGAAGTGCTGAACTCGGACTCTGAGTTTTACGGCGGCGCCAATGTGGGGAATGGTGGAACGGTATCAACCTTACCGGGAGAACACCACGGGTACCCCCAACATCTGAAACTCATTCTTCCGCCTCTCGGTTGCCTGATTGTTCGGAAGATGTAGCGTAAGCCTTGGGAGCTGCTCCTTCCTTCCGCGATTTCACTCGCCTGCTCTGATCCTCTTTTCGCGAAAATGCCCACATGTAGATTACCCTCCCGTGTAACACCGTACCTCAGGTACCCTTCATGCTATTTCTAAGGAAACGTCTCTTGCGCTCTAAAATAGTGATTACCACGTCGGATTTGCCGGAATTACTTGTAATATAGCGGCAGTTAGGATATAATAGTGCCAATTTAATTTATATTTCCGAGGTACCCGGATGAAAGGTTTGGTTTCTGGCGGAGCTGCGTTTTTTGTTGCAACTCTGGTCGCTGTGGCCGCCTTCACGGCACTTGCAGGACCCAATTCCGCATACGCCTCTTTTGATGTCCGCAAAGATGCCTTTTCCATATCCAACGCGCCGGGATGGTGTTTCGCAATGGCCGCGTTTTCCCGATGGTACTATCTGACGCGCCGGGACGAAGCCCCGCTCCGGCGCGTCCTCGACAAGCGCGTCCAGCAGCGCATCGCTTCAGAGTTGCAGAGTTTCTACAGTAGAAATCTTATCAAGCTTCAGGCCGACTACTGCAACCAGTACATTCAGAATCAGTCCGTGTGGTTCCGTCGCTTTGTGACCGCATTGGTGTGTGGAGAGCCTCGGATGGTCCTGTTGATGAACAAGGGTCCCAGGGGAGCGGTGTTGCACGCGGTGTTGGCATACGCGTGGGTGCCCGAGCGGGATTTGATCAAGATATACGATCCCAACTACAGCGACGGCGAACGCATCATTGATTTGGCAAAGAAAGAGTACACTTCGCTGGACATAACGTACAATGCCATTTGCTTTCCGGAAGTATTTCATGATCATGCCGGGTTAGTTCATAAAATGAGGCAATTACACGAGAGTTTCGCCGCACGGAAGACAAACGCCGAACTCCGGCGGTCTGCGGTGGAGGAGTCTTCGTCACGCCTCACTAGAGTGCGGACTGAAGCGAACGGTACTAACCGCTCACTGGGAATCCGATGATCTGCGTCTGCGCGCGTTTGCCGGTTGACGAGGTTTCCAGGTCGAGAGACCGCCTCAAGGCCTTTCGCTCGGCTCAAGGTGCTTTTGGGCGGTGCCGGCCTATAGTGACGCTCTTTGAATTTCGCGGTAATCCTTATCCACTTCCTCAACGCCGGTCGTTCCTGTCATTGAGAGGAGCGCAGTCCCGCGCAGAACGCGGGAAAGCAATCTCAATGCCTCATGAAAGGGTGAGATTGCCACGCCCTCCCGTAGGGGCGGCCCCCTGTGGCCGCCCAGGGTAGGCACGGGGG